>NZ_CALPCB010000001.1:0-307072 GCF_943192895.1 Veillonella intestinalis
CTGTTCCCATCTCGAACACAGTAGTTAAGCTCGTAAACGCCGAAAGTACTTGGCTGGAAGCGGCCTGGGAGGATAGGTAGTCGCTGATTAATGAAAATAAGAGGTCGTGTCGAAAGACACGGCCTCTTATTTTTGTTAATCTAATGAGTAACAATCTGTCTGGCCGCTTCCAAGAAGCGAGTGAAGCGAAGCGTAGCATGATAGATCGTAATAAAATAATACAAAAAATACAAAAAGAAGGATGTATCTATTACTTACTATAGTTATAGATACATCCTTCTTTTTATGCTAGTATATATTAAATAAATAATTAATTATTAGAACTATGGTGTAATGTAATTTATAGAAATTGGATAAATAGTGGTGAATTATTTAGGTAATTCACTTTCTTTTGTTTCCACAAAGTCCATAATGGCTTTTTCAAAATCAATTCCCATGCGATCTGCAAGAGCTGCTAACCACCAAACACATTCACCTAATTTGTGAGGTAATAAAGTCTTAAGATCATCTTCTGTATTGGCTGTAGGCCATGTTTTTTCATGAGCCATAGCTAGGCGTCCTACAAGAGCTGCATCTGTTAAGAAACCGAGTGCATCTTCTTCAATAGTCCAGCGTTGGCCATTGAATTTATCTTCTAATTTATGATAGGATTCACGAATCGCTAAATTTCGTTCAATGACTTCTTGTAAAGTTATGTTTTGCTTTTCCATTAAGGCCTCCTTAGTTATAGATATGTAATAGAAATTAAAATTTTAATTATAGTATAGCATAATTATATGCAATATTCATTTTTAATTTTAGTATTAAGTATATATAAATTTCAATAAACAAAATGATAAAAATTATTAAAATTGTATTTATTAACTTTAGAGACAGTACAAAAATATATATACAATTATGTATTTAAGATTATGTACAGCTATATGTTTTAGACTACATATGACTATATATCTCTGTGTATGTATAACTGTATATGGATATTATAAAAGGCTACGAGAATCTATATATCTTAGATACAGATAATTATATATTTGGTGCACAGGTAATCATATACATGTGATTTGTGTGATGATTTGTGTGAATATGTTTTAATTAGGGTGTAATCATATATTCTTATAAAGTGTTCATCTAACTAGAAAAATAATTTTTGAGAATATATATCAATTTTAGAAGCGATTAAAAGATGGCGTGTATTCTATTTATTCTAATGTAATAGTATATCCTATTGACAATGTATGATTTAAAACGTACAATTACAGACAGCTTTATAAATACGTGCGTTTTAAATACCTGTTAAAAATGTAGGAATTAAATATTAGCTAAGCTATACGAATTAAATAAGCTAGGATTAGGGGAATCCTAGCTTATGTAGATATTTTTATAGTAGTAAATTAGCTTACTGAAATAAAGAAAGGATAAATATATAGGGTATTTCAAGCACGCCATAGTTGAGAAAGAAGCAAGGTAGATTAGCGCAGATGTGTGCTAATTAAAAAGAGAGAGTTAAAAGAGAATGAAGGTATGTCTATGAAACGAAGAGGTTGGTATTTACTTCTCTCCGTAGGTATAGTGGGGGCTATATTATGGAGCACAGAACAGGCATTTTCATCGTCTAGTGAAGAGACTACGATGACCTTGATTAATGTGTCCTATGATGCTACGCGAGAGTTTTATGAAGCCTATAATACTGATTTTGCAGCGTATTATAAGGCTCGTACAGGTAAAGAGATAATAATCCATCAATCGCACGGTGGCTCAGGCAATCAAGCTAGAGCCGTGGTAGAAGGCTTTGATGCAGATATTGTAACTTTAGCTTTGGCACAAGATGTGAATTTATTACAAAAGGTTCACCTATTAGATTCTAATTGGGAGTCTAGTTTACCAAATTATTCGGCCCCTTATACTTCAACCGTTGTATTTTTAGTGCGACAGGGGAATGCATTAAAAATTAGGGATTGGGATGATTTAGTTAAACCAAATGTCCGTATTATTGCACCTGATCCAAAGAGTAGTGGTGGGGCTTGTTGGATTTTTTTAGCTGCTTATGCTTATGGAGCAGGTTTGCCTGATGATACAGCTAAAGCTACTAATTTTGTGAAGCGATTATATGAAAATGTAGTAGTTATGGATGCTGGAGCTCGGGGGGCTACCACAACATTTGTAGAAAATAAACAAGGCGATGTATTGCTTGTTTGGGAAAATGAAGCTAAGCAGATTTTACAACACTATCCTGGTGAATATAAGCTAGTAACGCCATCAGTGTCTATAGTAGCCGAACCTAGTGTGGCAGTAGTCGCTAATATTGCTCGAAAACGAGGCACATATGAAGTAGCCGAGGATTACTTAACTCACTTATATGCGCCGGAGAGTCAGCGTTTAATAGCTCAATATGGATTTAGGCCCACAGATTCTACTGTTATGACAGAGGTAGCCAAGGAATATCCAACACCTCAGCGCATGGTAACAATTCGTGATTTTGGTGGTTGGGCCGCTGCTTATGAGCGTTTCTTTGAAGATGGTGCCCTATTCGATATGATTCGGGACGAATAGGAGGGCTTTATGAGACAAACTATGCAAACAAATAGTAGAGCGCCTCGTCTATTACCAGGTTTTAGACTGACCTTAGGTGTGACCTTAACCATTTTGTCTATCATTGTTATTTTGCCAGTAGGTACTATTTTAGGCTATGCGGTGCAAATTCCGCCCATGACATTGTGGCAAACCATTGCTAAACCTGTAGTTTGGCACGCTTTTGCTACGAGTATTATGACATCGTTGGTAGCAGCAACTATTAACTTAGTCTTTGGCACATTATTAGCTTGGATTTTAGTACGATATACATTCCCAGGGCGACGTTTCATTGATAGTCTTATTGAGTTACCTTTTGCACTACCTACAGCTGTAGCAGGGATTACCTTATCTAAGTTATATTCAGATACTGGCTTATTGGGTAGTACACTTATACAGTGGGGAATTTCTTTAGTGTATACGAAGATAGGTATTAGTATTGCACTAATTTTTGTAGGGATTCCTTTTGTAGTTCGCTCTGTTGAGCCTGTATTAGCTAAATTGGATGGTTCGTATGAAGAAGCGGCAGCTGTATTAGGGGCGAATAACTTCACAATATTCCGGCGTATTATTTTACCTGAAATTTTGCCCGCTGGGTTGGCTGGATTTGCCCTTGCGTTTGCTCGAGGGCTTGGGGAATACGGAAGTGTCATTTATATTTCAGGTAATAGCGCTAAAGCCCAGACACAAGTAGTATCTTATGTAATTATGCAGAAGTTGAACTATATTGATTATGAAGGTGCTACAGCGATGGCATTGCTTTTATTAATATTGGCCTTTTTCATTTTGCTTAGCGTTAATTTATTGCAATTGCGTCAAGCGAAGCGGTTAGGAGGTCGATAGGATGAAAGAATTAAAGTGGGTGCAATATAGCTTAATTATAGTGGGGTTTCTTTTCGTTATTTTAATGTTAGTTTTTCCACTTATAACGGTAATTCTCAGTTCTTTGGCACAAGGCTGGACATTTTATGTAAAGGCTATTACAACGCCTTATGTAGTATCTGCACTAGGTCTCACTTTAGTAGCTGCTTTGGTAGCGGTATTAGTAAGTGGGATATTTGGTCTTTGTGCGGCTTATAGCATTGGTAAGTTTGATTTTAAAGGTAAGCAGTTGTTAATGACGTTAATTGATGTGCCCTTTTCTATTTCACCGGTCATTGCAGGTTTAGCCTTTATTATGGTGTTTGGCCGTATTGGATGGGGTTACAGTATTTTAGAGAGTCTTAATCAGTGGTTAGGTACGAACTGGCGTGTGGTCTTTGCTTTACCAGGTGTATTCTTAGCTACAATTTTTGTAACCTTACCCTTTGTTTTCCGTGAAGTGATAGGCGTTATGCATACAAGAGGACGTGAAGAGGAAGAAGCGGCTGTTTTAATGGGGGCATCGGGATTGACTGTTTTTTGGAAAATTACCTTTCCTCAGATTAAATGGGGTTTCCTCTATGGCGTATTACTGTGTGCCGCCAGAGCGTTAGGCGAATTTGGAGCCGTAGCAGCCTTATCGAAAGTACGTGGCAGTACCTTTACTTTGCCTTTGGAAATTGACGCTTTGTATTTATCTGGTTCTGCTACAGGCGTTACAGCTGCTTTTGCGGCATCCTCTGTATTGGTTATGTTAGCAATCGTCTTATTAATTTTACGGGCTTATGTAGAACAACGAGTGGGTCATAATGGCTAGGTATTGTAATAAATATGGTTAGGTATTGTAATGAAATGGATATAAAAATAATGTTAATATTATTTTTATTATTAAGAACTATATAGATTGATTTTTAGTTTATTAAGGGTAATTTAGGGATAATAAAGAAATATTGAAGAATTGAGAGAGTTTGAGGTGATGAGATGGAACAAGGAGCGTCTCAGTATGTAGCCATGGAGGGAATTTATAAGCAATATGGCCATTATGAAGCATCTAAAGATGTGAGTTTTCATATTGCTGAAGGCAAGATTGTAGCTCTATTAGGCCCCAGTGGGAGTGGTAAAACCACAATTTTACGTATGTTAGCAGGACTAGAGCAACCAGATCAGGGTGATATCTATATTGCTGGTAAGCGTGTGAATGCTATTGTACCGGCTAAGCGTGGTATAGGTTTTGTATTTCAAAATTATGCGCTATTTCGTCATATGACGGTATTTGATAATATTGCCTTTGGTCTTACCGTGCAAAAAGAGGAGCAACATGTGATTCATAAGCGAGTGTTAGAATTACTAGATTTAGTTGGTCTTGCTAATTTGCAAGATCGTTATCCTGGTGAATTATCTGGTGGACAGCGGCAGCGTGTAGCCTTTGCAAGGGCTTTGGCACCAAGGCCTGATGTATTGTTATTAGATGAACCTTTTGCGGCTATTGATGCAAAGGTTAAGCATGAGCTCCGTCAATGGTTAAAAGCTACCATTAAGAAATCGGGGATTACGAGTATCTTTGTGACTCATGATCAAGAAGAAGCCGTAGAATTAGCTGATGAAATTATTGTAACTAATAATGGTTGTATTGAACAAATGGGCACACCAGAAGAGATTTATGGACAACCAGCAACCCCCTTTGTGGCTGGATTTATGGGGAAGGCCAAGGGGATTATGGAATATGAAAGCCTTAACGGTTTTGAACGAGAGGCCGGTTTTGATTGGGCAATTATTCGCCCCGAATTCGTAGCTGTTTTTAAAGCAGATGCAGACCATGAAGATAAAAGTGCTGTTGAAACGGGTAGTGTAGAAGCGGTAACGTTTCAGGGAACGCGCCTTAGCATGCGCATTCGTATTGGGAATCATCTGATTGAAGCAGAACAGCCTATTGAAGCGGCTTCGTTTGTTGTAGGTGAAACGGTTCAGGTCTTGATTTATCGGCTTTTCTTGTGTAGTAATACGGAGGTTCATATTGTGAAAAATAAAGCTCTTGAACCAGGTCAAGTATTCTATATTTAAGAGAGTTTGACAGACTTTAGGAAATTAGGTGGGATAGGACGTATGAAAATTGAGAAACGAGAGCGAATTGAAACGGATGTGCTTATCATTGGTGGCGGTACAGCTGGTTGTTATGCAGCGTTGACTTTGCAAAAACAAACAGATGCTAACGTTTTAATTGTAGAAAAGGCAGTAATTCGTCGCAGTGGCTGTTTAGCAGCAGGGGTTAATGCACTGAATGCGTATATTGTAAAAGGTCGCAAGCCAGAAGATTATGTTGAGTATGCCACAAAAGATGCAGCTGGCATTGTGCGTCATGATTTATTATTATCCATGAGTGAACGACTGAATGGCGTTACTAAAGTATTAGAAGATTTAGGTTTAGTTATTTTAAAAGACTCTAATGGAGAGTATATAGCCCGTGGTAATCGCAATATAAAAATCAATGGGGAAAATATTAAGCCTTTGTTAGCGGAAGTGGTTTTACAATTGCCAAATACAACGGTGATGGAACATGTCATTATTACCGATTATTTGGTAGAGGATGGTGAAATTAAGGGGGCTGTAGGCTTTTCGTTGCGTCATCAGGTGGCGTATGAAATTTATGCGCCCTATGTGATTTGTGCTACCGGTGGGGCCGCTGGGTTATATCGGCCTAATAATCCTGGTTTTTCACGGCATAAGATGTGGTATTCACCTTTTAATACGGGAGCTGGTTATGCCATGGGCATTCAAGCTGGTGCAGAAATGACGACCTTTGAAATGCGTTTTATTGCCTTGCGTTGTAAAGATACTATTGCGCCGACGGGCACTATTGCTCAAGGGGTGGGTGCTAAGCAGATTAATGCAGATGGCGAAGTATATGAAACTAAATATGGATTGACTACTTCACAGCGTGTTTATGGCACAGTAAAAGAAAATTTAGAAGGTCATGGTCCTTGTTATTTAGCCACAGAAGGAATTAGTAGTGAGCAAAATATGGATCTTTTGAAGGCCTATCTTAATATGGCGCCAGGTCAGACTTTAAAATGGCTAGAATCGGGGGAAGGACCACAACAGCAGAATGTAGAGATTGAAGGAACAGAACCTTATATTGTAGGCGGTCATACGGCGAGTGGCTATTGGGTTGATACGAATCGTGAAACGACAATTCGCAATTTATATGCCGCTGGTGATGTAGCTGGTGGTTGTCCACAAAAATATGTAACTGGTGCTTTAGCGGAAGGGGAAATTGCAGCCCTAGCGATTGCTAAGCGATATGAAGCGGCTAAGGCTCATGATGAGAGGCATAATGGTAATGGTCATTTTGTTTCAGAGGGGCTTAAAGTGAAAGCAGAGGCCTATTTGTCGGCTTATGATGCTTATCTTACGGGCGAATCTCCATTATATACAACGGAACAGCTAGAAGAAGCGATGCAACGAACTATGGACAGCTATGCAGGTGGTATTGGTGCTTATTATCGTTTCAATAGTAAACAATTGAAGAAAGCGAAAACGAGAATTCAAGAATTGCAAAAAATGGCACAACATTTGAAAGCTCAAAATTTGCACGACCTATTATTTATTTATGAATTAAAAGAGCGTTTAGTTGTATGTTTAACATTGATTGCTCATTTAGAAGGGCGTAAAGAAACACGCTGGCACAGCTTTGCAGAAAATTTAGATTATCCTGAAAGTAGTGATGAATGGCTTTGTTATGTTAATTCGATAGCAACCGATAGAGGGATTGAAATTCGACAACGGCCATTAGTGAAGGAGGCGTATTATGAGCATCAGAATTGATCAGCGTAGCTGCATCGGTTGTCAACGTTGTGTTAATATTTGTCCTGGTAGCTTACCAGCTATGAATGAAGAGGGTAAAGCCTATATGGCTTATCCTAAGGACTGCTGGGGCTGTATGGCATGTATAAAAGAATGTCCTGTTGGGGCCATTGCTTATTTTTTAGGACCCGATATGGGTGGCAAAGGGGGCACGATGAAGGCGCAGCGTGAAGGTCATTTTTGGCGTTGGGAATATATAGCGCCTAATGGGGAGAGCCAAACCATTGTTGTAAATGCGCAAGAATCCAACCAATATTAGATATATAAAGAGTCTAAACTTTGTACTAGATATTAATCCATCTTGCATTAGGGTATAAGAGAGTAAAAGAGAGAAGGTAGTAATATGAGTGAGTATAGTCATTTAGATGAATTAGAGGCAGAGGCTATATATATTATCCGTGAAGTGGCGGCACAATGTGAGAAGCCCGTTATGTTGTATTCCATTGGGAAAGATAGTTCTGTTATGCTACATTTAGCACGAAAGGCCTTTTATCCTGAAAAGCCCCCATTTCCATTTTTGCATGTGAACACAACTTGGAAATTTAAAGAAATGATCAAGTTCCGTGATGAAACAGCTAAGAAATTTGGCTTAGATATGATTGAATATATCAATCAAGAAGGGGTTGCACAAGGTATTAATCCGTTTGACCATGGCTCAGCTTATACGGATATTATGAAAACCCAAGCTCTAAAGCAAGCATTAAATACATATGGTTTTACTGCGGCCTTTGGGGGTGGTCGTCGTGATGAAGAAAAATCCCGTGCGAAAGAACGAATTTTTTCCTTCCGCAATGCCTCTCATGGTTGGGATCCTAAAAATCAGCGCCCTGAAATGTGGAAACTATATAATGCTAAGATTAACAAAGGGGAAAGTATTCGCGTATTTCCTCTATCTAACTGGACTGAAAAGGATATTTGGCAATATATTAAACGTGAAAATATAGATATTGTATCCTTATATTTTGCGAAAGAACGACCTGTTGTATATCGTGATGGCAATATTATTATGGTAGATGATGATCGTTTTAAATTACGACCTGGTGAAACCATTGAACAAAAGAAAGTGCGTTTCCGTACATTAGGTTGTTATCCTTTAACGGGTGGTACTGAATCTGAAGCCACTACCTTAGATGAAATCATTGAAGAAACCTTATCGGCTGTTTCCTCTGAACGTACGACACGCGTTATTGATAGTGAAGCGGCTGGCAGCATGGAACGGCGTAAGCGGGAAGGGTATTTCTAATATAGGTATTGGGTAAAGAGAGGATACAATCATGAAAGGACTTTTAAAATTTATTACTTGTGGCAGTGTAGATGATGGTAAATCTACTTTAATTGGCCACATTTTATATGATGCTAAATTATTATATGCGGATCAGGCTAAAGCACTTGAATTAGAAAGTAAAGTAGGCAGTCGTGGTGGTGCCATTGATTATTCATTACTATTAGATGGGTTGATGGCTGAACGTGAACAAGGGATTACCATTGATGTAGCATATCGTTATTTTACGACGGATAATCGTAGTTTCATTGTAGCAGACACACCTGGTCATGAAGAATATACGCGTAATATGGCTGTAGGAGCATCTTTTGCTGACTTGGCGATTATTTTGGTGGATGCTTCACAAGGTATTTTAGTGCAGACCCGTCGTCATGCTCGTATTTGTGCTCTTATGGGCATTGAGTCATTTGTGTTTGCTGTGAATAAAATGGATTTAGTAGGCTATAAAGAAGACGTATTCCGTCAGATTGAAGCGGATATTGCAAACCTTGCTAAGGAAGTGGGCCTTACTAATGTACAGGTAATTCCTGTATCAGCGACCGAAGGCGACAATATTACGACCAAAGCGACAACTATGCCTTGGTATGAAGGGCCCGCTTTGTTACCCTATTTAGAAACTGTAGATGCGTCTGGTACGGCTGAAGATGGTTTTTATATGCCAGTACAGCGGGTATGTCGTCCTAATCATACTTTCCGTGGTTTTCAGGGGCAAGTAGAAGCAGGTCAGGTCGCAGTAGGTGATACCTTAACAGTATTACCTAGTGGTGAAAGTGCTAAGGTTGAATCTTTGTTAGTTGGTTTTAATACGGTGCAAGCGGCCCAGCTAGGCCAACCTTTAACGGTGCAACTAGACCGTGAAATTGATGTTTCACGGGGCAGTGTGTTGGTTAAACAAACAGGAATTGGTACGGCGCAGACTGCCAGTGTAAAATTACTTTGGATGGACGATGAACCCTTAGAAGTGGGGAATGAATATCTGGTTAGTTTAGGCACTAAGCAAGTAGCCGCCACGGTCACAGACATTCAGTATCAAATTGATGTAAATAGTGGCGAGCATCTACCAGTTGCTGAACTTGGAAAAAATAGTATAGCCCTTTGCACCTTGCACTTCCAGACACCTGTAGTTATGGATGAATTCCGTCATCATAAAACACTAGGTGAATTGATCTTAATCAATCGTGTTAGCAATATGACATCTGCTTGTGGCGTTATTGAAGCAGTAGGCACAGTAGCTGAGCAGCATACTTTTGAAGGTAATGGTTTGCATGCTCGTGGTGATGTATTTGATGAGTTTTATTATAATGTGGAAGGTCTAAAAGTAGATAAAATTCGACCAACTCGAACGACGTTCCAAATTGGTGATGCGTTACCGATTACAGGGGCGAGCTATAGTTATCCAGCTAATTTTGATATTTTAGTAGTTCGTGATAAAGTGGCTATTCTAGTTCGTGACGGTCAATTCATGGATATTGTGGATTTAGCGTCATATGTGTATAGCGATGTACCTGTAGTAAATGGACGTGGCTTTGCAATACAGATTAATAGTGCCGATGAGGTAGCGCAGTTTATAGCTGAATCTGCTGATGATAGTTTGCAACGTGATGGCTCCTGGCATGATAGATGGCTTCGTTTTGAAACATATCGTAAAATTATTTTCCATGATTCCTTTTGGTCTATTTAAAAAATTCATACTAATACAAGCGGTTGTATTTCTTTTTGAGGTACAACCGCTTTTGTATTGCCTGTTTTTAGTGCATTTGAATAATATAGAATATATTTAGCTATGCAAAAGAGGTATTTTAAAAATGACATTAGAATATATATAATAGAAAGCACGAAGGATAATATCTAAAATTATCAATATATTCTATAGACTTTTTTAGGGATTTATTTTGTATTTTTAATACAGTATATTATACAAGGAGAAACAGCATGGAACGATTTGAAGCAATTGTTGTAGGTGGCGGCTTAGCAGGGGCAGCAGCGGCTTATCGTATGGCTAAAGCAGGTGTGAAGGTGCTCTTAGTAGAACGAGGGAGTTATGGGGGCGCTAAGAATATGACAGGTGGTCGTATTTATACACATTCGTTAGAAGCACTTATTCCTAATTTCCGTGAAACAGCACCGCTTGAACGGAAGGTGGCTAAAGAACGGATTTCTATTCTTGAAGGCGGTAAAGCAACCACCGTTGAGTATGAAGCAACACCAGCTAAACCAGAGGACGAATCCTATGTTGTATTGCGGAGTGTATTTGATAAGTGGTTAGTGGATCAAGCGGCAGCTGCTGGTGCCGTTGTAGTTAATCGTATCCAAGTAGATGAATTGCTCAAAGAAGGGGATACCGTAGTAGGTATTCGTTGTGGCAAAGATACGATGTTAGCCGATGTAGTTGTATTGGCTGATGGGGTGAATTCGTTACTAGCTGAACGGGCTGGTTTACGTGCGCCAGTGACAGCAGCTGAAGTAGCAGTAGGGGCTAAGGAAGTATATACCTTTAATAAAGGTGTGTTAGAGGAACGACTTGGCTTGGATGGTAACGATGGCTTAGCGTGGCTCTGCATGGGGGATATAACTCATGGTTTAATGGGCGGTGGCTTTTTATACACTAATAAAAACAGCCTTTCGCTAGGTGTTGTTGTCGGTCTAGAGCATATTGGTGAAGCGGATGCTACTATCGAAGACATGATGAATGAATTTATGAGCTATGGACCGATTGCTCGTTTATTAAAAGGTGGTAAATTAGTAGAACGCAGTGGCCACATGGTGCCAGAAGCGGGCTATAAAGCAGTGACAACACTTAGTGGCAACGGGTTTATTATCGTCGGTGATGCGGCTGGCTTCTGTATTAATATGGGCTATACCGTGCGTGGTATGGATTTTGCCATTGCTTCTGGTATGTATGCGGGCGATGCTATTATTAAAGCCAAGAAATTACAAGACTTTTCAGCGGGTGCCTTACGTTATTATGATATTTTAATAGAAGATAGCTTTATTGGTAAGGATTTAAAAACGTATCGCCACTTCCCTGAATTCTTAAATAATCCTCGCATTTTCCAAAAATATCCATCCATGGTAAATGGTATTATGGAAGATGTGTTTACTGTAAATGGTAATGGAGCAAAACCATTAGTTCCTAAATTATTGAAACGAGCCACTGGTGTGGGCCTTGTAAATCTAGCTATGGATGCGCTTAAAGGAGGGCGTGCCTTATGATGAATTTAGAAGAAAAATTAGGTGTTAATAAATATTATGTAAATGAAGGACATCCTCATATTGAAATCATCCATGACTACCCTGATATGAAGGAAAAAATGAAACTTGTCAATGCTTGTCCAGCTGGTTTGTACACACTTAATGAAGATGGTACCTTAGCTTTTGATTATGCAGGTTGTGTAGAATGTGGTACTTGCCGTGTATTGTGTGGTAACACTATCGTGACAAAATGGGAATATCCAGATGACACGAAGGGTGTAGAATTTCGTCAAGGTTAATAGGGAGGACCATTATGGAATTACTCGTATGTATTAAGCAAGTGCCTGATACGTCTGAAATAAAATTAGACCCTGAAACGAATACATTGATTCGTACAGGCTTACCAAGTATTGTCAATCCTTTTGATATGAATGCCTTAGAGGCCGCATTGAAGGTAAAAGACACCTATCCTGGGACTCGTGTGTCTGTCATTACTATGGGGCCACCACAAGCGACGATTGCCTTGAAAGAGTGTATTTCTATGGGCGCTGATGAGGCGTATTTAATTACAGATAGGGCCTTTGCTGGGGCTGATACATTGGCCACTAGCTATACGATTGCACGGGCTATTGCTAAAGTGCAGGACGACCAGGGCAAGCCGTTTGACATTATTTTCTGTGGCAAACAAGCCATTGATGGTGATACAGCACAAGTAGGGCCACAAATTGCGGAAGAATTAGGTATTCCACAAGTAACCTATGTCTGCAATATTGAAGTAAATGATGGTATTGTACGGACACAGCGCGAACATGAAGAAGGTTTTGAAGTATTAGATACACCAGTGCCTATGTTGATGACAGCAGTTAAAACGTTGAATGAACCAAGATATCCAACTTTACATCACTCTATTCGAGCTACTCAGTATGAAGTAAAGTTGATTACGGCTAATGACATGGAAACAGATCCTAAGAGATTAGGCTTACAAGGCTCGCCAACGCGTGTTCGCAAGGTGTATAGTCCACCAATGCGTTCAGCTGGCACAATGCTTACGGGCCCTGTTCAGGAGTCTGTAGAAACGATTTTAGGCGTTTTAAAACAAAAGGAACTTATCTGATAGCATAAGGAGGTATTACGGTGTTTGAAGAATATACAGGTGTTTATGTGATTGCCGACTGCTTTGATGGGCAGGTGCGCAAAGTAACCTATGAATTAATTGGTCAGGCCCGCCTTATTGCTGATCAGCTTAATGAAGAAGTACATACTTTGATTTTAGGCGCGCAAGTTGCTTCGCAAGCACAAAGTTTAATTGAATATGGTTCCGACCATGTACATGTATTTGAGCATCCTTTATTAGCTCGCTACTCTACGGACGGCTATACAAAGGTTATTACAGACTTTTTTGGTCAAAATAAACCAAATGTTATTTTAATTGGCGCTACGAATGATGGCCGTGATTTGGCGCCTCGTATTTCAGGGCGTATGAAAAATGGCGTTGTGGCGGATTGTACAATCTTGACTGTAAGTCAATCTGACGGGCTTGTAGAATGGACACGACCTGCTTTGGGTGGTAATATTTTAGCAGAAATTATATGCCCAGAACATCGTCCACAAATGGGCTCTGTAAGACCTAATGTATTTAAAATGCCAGATCGCATAGAAGGGCGCGCTGGTCAGATTCATCAAGAAGTAGTAAACCTTACCGACAACGATATTCGTAATCGTTTTGTAGAAATGATTAAAGTGGATATGAATGATGTGAATATTGAAGAAGCTGAAATTATTGTAGCTGGTGGACGCGGTATGGGTTCCCCTGCGAACTTCAAAGTTTTGGAAGAATTGGCTGATGTATTAGGCGGTGTATTAGGGGTAACACGCCCTATCGTTGAAAAGGGTTGGTATCCACTAAGTCGTCAAATTGGCCAAACTGGTAAAACAATTGCGCCTAAGTTGTATTTAGCATTTGGGATTTCTGGAGCTATACAGCATACGGCGGGGATTACTGGTTCTGAAACGATTGTAGCGATTAATACAGATTCTGAAGCGGCTATTTTCAAAGTGTGTGACTATGGTATCGTAGGCGATGCTGTAGAAGTTGCTAAGGAAATGATAGCAAAGTTTAAGTCCGCCAAGGGCTAAATTATAAGTGGATAGATAGAAAGTGCCATAGGCCCGAGAAACCTACGAGTCAAGCTCTGAAGGTATTCTCTTAGCCTATGGCACTTTCTTTTGCTGTTATATAATTTAGCGACTTGACGGAGCTTAAGGGGGGAAGGAGTGAGTCAATCTCTGAAGTATTCTCTTAGCTTCTGGCACTATTATCAACTTTAGAATTTTGTATGATTTATAAGATTATATAAGTATGATAAAATAAAATAAAAATAATCTTTTTTTGATTGCTGACGTAATGAATAGACTATGATTTTATGATGTATAACTTGATGAATATAATAAGAAATAGTGAGAGAGGTATGTTAGAATGTCTCAGTGGAATAAATTTTTTAATTTAAGAATTGATAGTGCCTCTTATGAAGAGATTAATGAGAGAGTTACTTCTGACTCTATGTTAAAAGGTGGAAATTCAATTATTTTGGTAATGGCCATTTTAACAGCATCTATAGGGCTTAATATGAATAGTACTGCTGTGGTTATTGGTGCTATGTTGATGTCGCCTTTAATGGGGGCTTTAGTAGCTATTGGATTTGGTATGGCTACATATGATACTAAATTTATTAAAAGTTCAATGATAAAGTTGAGTTTTCAGATTTTTGTATCTCTTGTTACCTCAATGATTTATTTTACATTATCACCGATTAGTAATGCATCTTCGGAAATTCTTACTCGTACGGCACCAACTGCATGGGATGTATTGATTGCTCTTAGTGGTGGGCTTGCAGGTGCTATTGGTAATACTAGGCAAGAAAAGAGCAATGTTATTCCTGGGGTGGCTATTGCGACTGCATTGATGCCGCCTTTGTGTACGGCTGGATATGGTTTAAGTAGTGGAGTTTATTCTTATTTTTTAGGGGCAATGTATTTATTTTTTATAAATAGCTTTTTTATTATATTATCAGCTTTTATTATATTTAAATTACTTCGTGTACCTCCTAAAAAATATGCAGAAGATAGTCATAAAAACTATCAAAAGGGAATCTTAGTTTTGTTAGGAATCTTGATTACTGTTCCCAGTATTTATATGGCGTATTTGACTGTGGACAAGACTATAAGAGATGATCAAATTCAGACGTTTTTAGCTACAGAGCTTAACATGGTACATACAAGTATCGTATCTTATGCTTATGAGGATCATGTATTAACTTTAGATTTAATAGGTAGACCTTTAACAGAGGGACAAATTAATCGATTGGAAGAATCAATGCAGACTTTTAATCGTTTAAAGGGGACGAAACTAAAAGTGGTACAAGGATATAATGCGCAGTTAGATTCTTCAGAAGTTCAACAAATTATAAATAAAAGTATGGCTAATATGATGGCTAAAGAAAAAGGAAAATCCTATAAAGAGTTAGCAAATACATATTATCCAGCATATCAGAGAAGTGAAAAT
Organism: Veillonella intestinalis; assembly: GCF_943192895.1. Classification (NCBI taxonomy): domain Bacteria; kingdom Bacillati; phylum Bacillota; class Negativicutes; order Veillonellales; family Veillonellaceae; genus Veillonella; species Veillonella intestinalis. Next base: position 15,327 of record NZ_CALPCB010000001.1, read on the forward strand.
AATCAAGAGCAAATACGTTTGCTAAATAATGAATTGCCTATTTTGTTCCCTGAAATAAAATTAGTTAAACTTTCACCTATTATTTCAGTTGATGATGATGGCAAAGTGATTTATAGTGGGGTATTAGTGACTCTTATTGTTAGGGATCCATTAACCACTGATGATGTAAAAAAAATTCAACGATGGATAGTTGAGCAAGTAGGTGATGAGGTGTCTTTAATTGTTCAATTAGAAGAACAACCAAGTCAGTTTTATGGAAATGGGATTAAGTAATGTATTATTGCGTAATATATGGAAAACTCTTGAGATGGAAATAGTTTTATTGAAGAATACAGTAAAATCAAGGGTTTGTAACAAGGCGGAAATAGAAAATAGCCCATCTTGAATATCTAGTTATAATTCAAAAACAAGATGGAAATTAGACGGAAAACATTGAATATTTAAGGATATTTCACCCTTAATTGAGAACGAAAAATGTCTAAAAAAGGATATAAAAAGACCCCTACTTTCTAGGTGTTTCCTAGTTTTGTAGGGGTTTTGAATACTCTTGGCAATTATCAGACAAAAGTATAAAAGTTTTGGCGGAGGATTAGGGATTCGAACCCTAGCGACGGTAACCCGCCCTAACGATTTAGCAAACCGTCCTCTTCAGCCTCTTGAGTAATCCTCCAAATCTAATTACTAAAATATCATATCATTTGAATTAGTATTTTGTCAAGATTATGTCCACATTAATTCTTTGAAATATCATAGTCCAATAATACAAGCAAACTTTGATGTTACCTAGATGATTTGTGTGCTATAATCAATAATTAAATACTTATAAAAGTATTTGGTGTATATTTTATGAAAAAGGAGAGATTATATGCCTGGAGTAGGTACATTGCTTAACATGTTAATCATTGTAGTCGGGGGGCTCATTGGATTAACGGCACGTAATTATTTGAATCAGCGCTTGCTTGAAACGTTAATGGCAGCGATGAGCGCTTGCATTTTATTTATTGGTTTTGTTGGCGCTACAAAGGAGTCTTTAGTTTTTGTTAATGGGGAGTTAGTAGTAACTAATATTATGATGCTAGTTATTACATTCATTATTGGTACTGTCATTGGTGAAATTTTAGATTTAGATAAAAAATTAGAACAATTCGGTGCATGGTTAAAGATTAAAAGTAAAAACGAAGGTGAAGGGGGCTTTATAGAGGCTTTTTTAACAGCTTCTTTTACTGTATGCATTGGGGCTATGGCTATTATAGGCTCTATTAAAGATGCCTCTGGTGATCCTACTATTTTATTGGCAAAAGCTATGATGGATGGGATTGTAGTTATGATTATGACAACCACATTGGGGAAAGGTTGTATTTATTCGGCCGTACCAGTCGGTATCGTGCAAGGGGTGGTTACATTACTGGCGTTTTTCATAACACCGTGGTTGACAGAACAGGCTCTTAGTAATATTTCGTTTACTGGTTCTATTATGATTTTCTTGGTAGGGGTTAATTTACTATGGGATAAACGAATTCGTATTGCTAATATGTTGCCTACGTTAGTAGTGGCTGCCTTGTGGGCGTGGCTTTAGTAAGATATAATTATAAAATAAAAAACACCGTTTAAGCGGTGTTTTTTTATTTGTAGTATTTTTTATTTATAGTGTTTTAATTTTAGAAATAGAGAATTATGTATTCGGTGTTGCTTCCTTTGGGGTAGTCGTTAATTTTGAAGGATTCAGAGCAGGGATAATACGGCCTAGTGTTTTATATACGGCAAAAAATAGAACAATTTCAATAGGATAGCAAATGATATTTTTGATTAAACGGCCCATAAAAATAGCAGAAGCCGCCTTTTGATAAAAAATCACGAGCCATAAGGTGTTAAGGCCTAAGTGAATTACTATAGTAATAATGAGGAATGGTATGGCTACACGTTTTAAAGTAATCGGCTTCTTATATAAGAAGTGACCAAAGGTATAGCCTACGAGGAATTCAGACAGCATAAAGCCGGGGAAAAATACGCCTTGACCAAAAAGTAGCATGCCTATGAAACAAGCAATGGCGGCCATAATACCAGCACGAAGAGGGCCGTGCATAACAGCAAAAATAGCGGTAGAAAGGAACCCAAAGGTGATATGGATAAAGGTAGTGTGGATAGCAAAGACATAAGATAATAGCACAGTGAGTGCAATAAAGAGACTTGTTTGGGTAATTAAAGAAATAGACGATGTTTGTTTCATGCGATCCTCGTTAATTAGAAAAATAATAAATAGAGTTTTCTTAGATTTGATTATTGAATTATACCTTTCTATTATATAGGGTGATTGAGGCTGTTAGCAAGCTAGTAGCATGAGTATTTATAATGGATATTTAAAGAATTTGAAGAATTTGAAGTCTAAACTTTTTAATACCATCGCGTAATAGGCAAGTCGTTATTTATGCCTTTCGTAGCTAAGATTTGGTGTAAATCCATCATGCCATTGGCAAAGGCAGCGGCACAGCCATTTAGGTACAAGTCCCACATGCGAATAAAACGTTCATCAAACTTTTCACGAATAATCGATAAGTTAGCTCTAAAATTTTTATCCCATTCGAGTAATGTCATATTGTAGTGCATACGGAGATTTTCTACATCAAGTACGTGAAAATTATCGTCTGTCATGTCCGCAATCATTTCACGAAGGCTTGGCAACATACCACCGGGGAAAATATATTTACTCATCCATGCATCACCAGGCTTTTCATTCATACCACTGATAAAGTGAAGTAGGAATACGCCACCGTTGACTAGGACGGAGTCGACACAATCATTAAATAGTTGGTAGTTTTCACGACCTACATGTTCAACCATGCCTACGCTTACTACGCGGTCGAATGAAAGCCCTGATTTAGGTAAATCACGATAATCCATCAATTTAACGGTTAAATAGTCTTCTAAGTGATTTTCTTTAATGCGTGCTTGGAACTTTTCATATTGTTCATGGCTAAGTGTAATGCCCGTCCCTTTGATTTTATATTTCTTAGCGGCTTCGATAAGCAAAAAGCCCCAACCACAACCGATATCAAGAAGGCGGAGACCTTCTTTTAAATATAGCTTATCAAGAATACGATGAATCTTATTCATTTGTGCTTCGTAGAGGGTGTTATTAGGATTTTCAAAGTAAGCACAAGAATATTGCATTGTTTCATCAAGCCAGAGCGAGTAGAAGTCATTACCGATGTCGTAATGGCTTTGAACTTCTTCTGCTTGGTGTTTTTTTGTTAAGGGATTATGGGTTAATTTATTAAGTACATCGCCAGCTGTGGAAAATTCATCCATTTGACCTAGAAAATGGTTTAGTGCGAAGTATAAATCGCCTTCAATTTCTAAATTGCCGTCCATGTATGCTTCGCCGAGTGCAATGGATGTGCTGGCTATGAGTTGACTAGCAGGGATAGGTTCTTTCATGTGTACAGTAAAAAGAGGATCCCCTTTGCCAATTATATATTCATTATCTTTAAATTTTACTTTAAATGGATTGGCATCAAATCGTTTTAAGAAACTTATCATCGACTTCTCTTCTATTTTTTCTCCTAAGTTGCCTAACATTATGAGGTTCCTCCTTATTAAAAATTTAACTATCTTGTTTTTATATACTAAAACTATCATAATTAAATGTCAATAAAGTCGGCGTTTCTAATAACTTATAACAGATATTGGAAATATAAATAGATAAAATAAATTTACACGATTTGTGTTTAAAATAATTGATAAATTGTTTTGTTATAACTATCGAGGTTATAAGCGTGTACATTGATAACTTTGAATGTATTGTGTTGGTTTATGAAATATATGTATTAGCTATAGGAAATAATGGTGTGGCTGTTATAGGAGTTCACGAATTGTGAAATTGGATTTTAGTGCATAGGAATACCCGTGAACGAGAGGGGGTTCACGGGTATTTAGAAATAAGTATATATTAGTTTTAGAGGGAACGTGTTTGAAAATAGAAATGTTGAAGGTTATTTTTATTAAGCAATGGTATTTAAAGCTTGTTCTAGGTCGGCAATGATATCTTTAGCATCTTCTAGACCAACAGAGAGACGAACTAAACCTTCACTAATGTTAGCGGCAGCTAATTCTTCTTTAGTATAGGTGGAATGTGTCATGGAAGCAGCATGTTCAATAAGGGTTTCTGCATCCCCTAATGATACGGCTAAACGACAAAGTTTTACTGAATTCATTACTTGGGCCCCTTCTTTGACACCACCTTTTAATTCAAAGGAAACCATGCCACCAGGTAAGGCCATTTGTTGCTAGTGGTAAACGGACGAAGAAAAAAGACCTTGGTATGATTGCTATGTCTTATGGCTATGTGTATGTAGCGCAAGTGGCTATGGGGGCCGATAAGAATCAGCTTCTTAAAGCAGTAACGGAAGCAGAAGCCTATCCAGGACCATCACTAATCATTGCGTATGCACCTTGCATTAACCATGGCATTAAGAGCGGTATGGGCACGACTCAAGAAGAAACCCGTCGCGCTGTAGCTGCTGGTTATTGGGATTTATATCGATATAATCCAGCCTTACGTGGCACTGGTAAAAATCCATTTAGCTTAGATTCTAAAGAGCCAACTGAAAGCTTCCGTGACTTCCTCATGGGTGAAGTGCGATATGCTTCGTTACAACAATCTTTCCCTGAAATTGCGGAAGAATTATTTGAAAAAACAGAGCAAGATGCTAAAGAACGACGTGCCTCGTATGTGCGCTTGCAAGCTGGCTTTGAGCAAGAAATAGGTAAACACACTGTTAATTAATAGGTAAACAGGCTGTACATTAGTAGACCTTTTAGTATAAGTCTTAATCAGACATTCAAAGTTAAGAACTTATTCATTGAAAGGTATTCTGTGATAATTATAGGTATCTTTTTAACTCCTTAAAGGATACCGTGTAATTATAGCCTCATATAAAGCCTCATAAGGAACTGTATGGAAATGAGCAATTGCAAATTTCCGTACAGTTCCTTGCTTTGTTTTGTGATAGAATAAATACAAGCATATATTGATATGGCGAAGTACAGGAGTTATTACAACAAGGCTTAGTGTACGATAGCATCATATGAGAAGAAGTTTTCGTGATATATATTATTTTTAGTGAAAGGAGCATACCATGGCTATTTCCGCCTTTATAGGACGAGCTGGGACGGGTAAGACTCAGGCTTGTTTTGAACGGATTAAAGAGATTATTGCCACTTGTCCGGGAGAGCCTATTTTATATATTGTGCCAGAGCCGGCAACGTATACAATTGAACGAAGTTTGGCAGAATTTATGCCTGAAGAAGGCTTTACCACTGTTCGCGTAGTGGGGTTTAATCGACTGGCTTATCAGGTATTTCAGTCTGTTGGTAAAGTTCGTGAAACAACCTTATCTGATGTGGGGCAAAAGTTATTATTGCGTCTCATTATGAAACGTCATAGTGGCTCCTTAGAGCTATTAGGACAAGCAGCACGACAACCTCATTTTGCTGATGTATTACAGGGGCTTTTAAGTGAATGTAATTCGTTTAAGGTAACCGCGACGGATTTAAGACAAGGGGCTGAGCAAGTAGAGTCCATGATTTTGCAACGTAAATTGCAAGAATTGGCTCAGCTAATGGAAGCCTATGAAGCATTGGTCGGTGAAACTTGTGGCACTGTGACAGATCGGCTACAGGAATTGATGGAGGTGTTGCCTTCTAGTCCGCTTATGAAGGACTCACATGTTATTGTGGACGGGTTTCATTGGTTTACGCCATTACAAATGGAATTGCTGTATACTTTATTTGATTTGGCGAAAGAGAGTATTATTACGCTTACTTTGCCACCAGATTTAGCAAAACTTACAGTGCCAGAGCATAAGTTGCGAATTTTTGGACGACCTCATTCCGTGTATAAAGATTTATATACTACCTATGGGACGGAGTTGTTGGTTCGTCAGTTTACAAACAATGAGCGATTTATAACACCTGTTTTAAAGGAGTTAGAAAGTTGCTATTTTAATACGCCCTTAAAAGGAAATTCTACGGATGAACAAATTCCAATTACAGCCGGTTATAATCGAGAACGAGAAGCAGATGCTGTATGTCGCCAGATTTTAACAGTTATGACAGAGCCTAAACGGCGTTGGAAGGACATTACCATTATGCTTCGTGAGTCAGAAACATATAGTGATGTGTTAGAAAAGGCGTTAAAACGTTATGAAATACCTTATTTTTCTGACCGCCGTCGCCCTATGGTGAGTCATCCTTTAGGCGAGTTTTTAGTTAGTGTACTGGAAGTTGTACGACGTGGCTTTGATCATGATGCGCTATTTCGTTTATTAAAAACAGATTTTTGGCCCATAAGCCGTGAAGCGGTGGATGAATTAGAAAATTATTGCCTTGAATTTGGTGTGCGCGATTTTATGTGGCTCAAAGACGAATGGCCGTATAAGCGGAAAGATCGTTTTGCCAGTGAGGATGAAGAAATACGGAGTGTTATCGATGACAGCGAAAATATTGTCAGTATTGGTGATGAAGAGCTAAGTCATACTGTGTCTGAAGAAACCGTCGATGTAGAAGAAGTGCGGCGTTTGCGAGTTAATGAAACACGAACTTTGATTATGAGGCATTTACAGCCTTTTTGGGAATTTGCTAAGACGGAACACACCGGCTATGAGTGGTGTGAGCAGCTTTTTAACTTACTCACTGCTGTGGGTATTCCGGTGCAATTAGCCCAGTGGTGTGAAACAGCTGAAGCGATGGGCGCCGCCGAAACTGTGGCTGCTCATGAGCAAATGTACAAGCGTGTAGTGGCTTTATTTGATGAAATCATGAATCTTAATTTGCCAGATCCAATGAATGTAGGGGATATGGAATTATTGGTTCAAGAAGGTTTAGAGGAAGTGTCCTATTCATTAGTACCACCAAGTTTAGACCATGTAATGGTAACAACGGTAGAACGTGGTTATACTCATGAAAGTGATATAGTATTTTTGATGGGCCTTAATGAAGGTGTTTTTCCGCAGCACATGGGTGATGAAGGTCTGTTAAATGATAAAGAACGGCAGGACTTAAAAGCGGCGGGTATTACTTTGGCAGAAGGTGCCTTAGTACGGGCTTTTAATGAAAACTTTTTGCTCTATTTAGCCTGCACTCGAGGTCGAAACGAATTATATTTGTCCTATGCTGGCGCTGATGAAGAAGGTGGGGCTTTAGAAAGTGCTTTGGCTATTAAACGATGGCAGCAGTTAGGGTATAGTCAGGTACCACAGGTAGAACCTTTAACAATTTCGCCTACAGCAGCACCACAGTATTTATGGCGGCCTATGCAAAGTCTGGCGCTATTAGCTGGTCAAATGGGGAATGTCACACAAGGGCAGGATTTGGGTGCTCTTTGGCGAAGTCTATATGATTGGAGTTTAAAAGGCCATTATCGTGAAGCTTTGCGTATCGCCACTCGTGGTGTGACAGATACGAATGAAGTGCCGTTAGTGGATCGCTCGGTGGTACAAGCCTTGCTATTTCGTCAGGACGCTTTGAGTGGTTCTGTAACACGGTTAGAGAGTTATCAACGTTGTCCGTTTGCCTTTTATGCTAAGTATGGTTTGAAATTGGAACAACGGAAGGTAAAACAATTTGGCGCCCCTGAAATAGGGATTTTCTTACATGAAAGTTTACGTGCTTTAGGCATGCAATTATTAGCTCAAAATCGCCAGTGGCGTGATGTAAGTGTGGAAGAAGAAGCCCAGTTATGCCAAGCCGTAGTGGCAGAGATTAGTAATGATTTATTGCTTGGTGAAGCAGGTGATATTTATGAAACGGTGTTACAACAGCGTTTAGAAGCGACCTTGCGACGTACCGTTCAACGATTGAGTGATTGGTCTAGTAAAAGTGTGTTTAATACGCGTTATTTAGAAAAAAACTTTGGTGGTGGCCCAAGCAGTTGGCCAGCAGTACAAATTCCTTTAGACGATGGGAATTACATTCGTTTACAAGGGCAGTTAGACCGTGTTGATGAGTGGACGTATGAGGGTAAGACGTATGGCCTTGTGGTAGATTACAAATCAGGTGGCGCTAGTGTAAAAGCGGCCGATGTTTATTATGGCTTGAAATTGCAGTTAGTGACGTATTTATTAGCTTTAGAAAAGGCCCAATGGACGGACCATATTGAGCCGGCGGCCTTAGTATATACATATGTAAAAAATCCGCGCGTTTCAAAAAGAGAAGTATTAACCGAAGAAGGCGCAGCTGCTTTGCTTAACACAGAGTCTTCCTTGCGCAATACGGGGTATTTTTTAAATAATCCAGAGTTGTTAATGAAGATTGATGAGACTGTTGGGAGCAAGACTACACCGTATGTTCCTGTTCGTTTAACGAAAGCGGGGACGGTGAATGGCAATGATAAGGATAAAGTAAAAACGACGGAACAGTTTAAAATATTGACGGACTATGCACAGCAAGTCATGGGGAAAGCAGGGCAACATATTTTGGCTGGTCATTTTCCGGTGAGCCCATATAATATGAATCACAGTATTCCGTGTAATTATTGTCAGTATCAGGCCTTATGTCGTTTTGAAAATACACGCAATGCATATCGCTATTTAGAGGGCATGGCAGAGGAATCTTGTTTAGCACGTATGGCGGAAGGAGGCGATGTATATGAAGTGGACAAAGGCACAAGAACAAGCAATTAAGTCACCCCGTCAAGGGACACTTCCGTCGCAGACCTTATTGGTAGCAGCGGCAGCAGGTTCCGGTAAGACGGCTGTGTTGGTAGAGCGTATTATTCAGCGTTTACAAGACAAAGAACGACCACTATCGATTCAGGAACTCTTAGTGGTTACATTTACTAAGGCCGCTGCCGCTGAAATGAGTGCGCGTATTGGGGCTAAATTAGCAGATGTATTTAATAGCACAGGTGATCCTAAATTAGAAGAACAATTGAGTCTTTTACCATCAGCGCATATTTCAACCTTGCACTCTTTTTGCCAGTGGGTGATTAGCAGCTATTTTTATCGTCTTGATATTGACCCTTCCTATCGCATTGGGAATGAAGGGGAGTTAATGCTCCTTAAGACTGATGTACTGGCTACATTGTTGGCTAAGGCTTACGAAGAAAATAAATATCATATATTTGCTATTGCTGACATGTTTGGCAATGACCGTTCCGATGATGGTATTATAGAGCAAGTTTTAGCCCTTCATCGTTTTGCAGTAGCCCAAGCAGATCCAGAAGCTTGGCTTGTAGACTCTAAAAATAGATATGAATTAGCATTAGAACAGCCGATTCTAGATACTATTTGGGGTGAATACTTCTGGCGACAACAGCAACAGCTTATAGGTGAAATTGCGACGCGTTATGAAACTATGCGAGAATTGACTAGTTTGCCTGATGGGCCGGCTAAATGGTCGGAACAGGTAGATTCGGTGCAATATATTATGAATGCTTTAGGCGAAGCTACGACTTGGGATGCTATGCATGAAGCGGTGGCCCTAATAGGACAGCATAAGTTTAAGTCTTTTGATACCCGCTCTTTTAAAAAAGATTTAGATGCTGGTATTCTCAGTGATGGCTTAGTATCTCAAGTGAAAGCCTTAGGGGTAGCGAATAAAGAGGCTTTGCAGGCTATGCAAACAGGGCCGTTTGTTATTACAGAAGCACAATTTCATGCACAGATTAAGCAAATGCTACCATATGTGCAAGGGCTGGTGGATTTAACCTTAGCTTTTATGGTTGAGTTTACAGCGGCTAAGCAAGAATTAGGTATGCTTGATTTTTCAGATTTAGAACATCTATGTTTGGCTTTGTTGCGCACCAAACAAGCCGATGGGACTTGGGCTCCTTCTGAAGTAGCCCTTGAATTGCAACAGACTTTTAAAGAAGTTATGGTCGATGAATATCAAGATACAAGTGGTGTGCAAGAAGCGATTGTAAACTTAGTATCACGTAAGGATAATCGATTCTATGTAGGCGATGTGAAGCAGAGTATTTATCGCTTCCGCATGGCGAATCCGTTACTCTTTATGGAGAAATATCATCGTTTTGGCCATGGTGTAGATGATGTGGAAATGCGCATTGATTTATCGGAGAATTTTAGATCTGACGCTAATATTTTAAAATTTACTAATTTTGTATTTCACCAAATTATGTCAGCAGAAGCAGCAGAATTGGAGTATGGTGAGAAGGAAGCTTTAAATCCAGGACGCAAAGTAGAGGATGCCCCAGAAAATTGGGTAGGTGGCCCAGTGGAATTGCATTTAATTGATGTAGGGGAGGGCGCGAAATCTACTTTTGCTGATGAAGGGACAGAAGATACTAATAAAGCTAGCAAAGGACAAGGCTCAATGTGGACAGTTAGTGATACTAGTGCCAGTGGCAGTGAGTTTGCTAGTGAGGATGATGTAGATTTAGAAAATGATGAAAAAGAGATTGCTTTTATTATTGAAAAACTACAAGCGTTGAAAGAACAGGCAAAAGTTGTGCAAAATCCCGATGGTTCATATCGACCAATGGCTTGGCGTGATGTAGTGATTTTGCTTCGGTCTGTTAAAGTTAAGGCTGGCCGCATGGTTGAAGCTTTACGACAAGCGGGGATACCGGCGTATGCAGAGGAAAATAGTGGGTATTTTAGTGCCTTAGAAGTGAAATTATTATTAGCGTTACTACAAGTTATTGATAATCCAGAACAAGATTTGCCAATGGCGGCGGTCTTGGGTTCTCCTTTTGTAGGCTTAGATGCTAATGAACTTGGCCATTTGCGCATGAGCGGGGAAGGGTCCCTGTGGTCCTTATTAGCTAGTTATGGTAAAACTACAGACAATGAAGGGGTATTGCATTTTGTAGAACGATTGGAACGGTGGCGCACTTATTCAAGACAGCATAGTGTAAGTGATTTGTTGTGGACTATCTACGAAGAAATGAATTATTTAGATTATGTTAGTGCGATGCCTAATGGTTTAGTTCGGCGAGCCAATGTAATGGCCTTGTATGAACGGGCTAAGCAATATGAAGCAGGTAGCTTCCGTGGTATTTTCCGCTTTTTACGATTCTTAGAAAGTTTACAAGAAGCGGGGCAAGATTTAGGGATTGGTAAAACGGTTAGTGAAGCCGATGATGTGGTGCGTATTATGAGCATCCATAAAAGTAAGGGCTTGGAGTTTCCAGTCGTATTTTTAGCTTCCTCACAAAAGGGCTTTAATTTACGCGATATTCAGGCGCCTATGCTACTTCATGGTGACAGTGGTGTGGCTGTTAAAGGCTATTTTGAAGCGTATCGAGTTTTATATGGTTCTTTGCCTTGGGTGCATATGCGGGAGCAACTTCGTTTAGCGGCGAAGGCCGAAGAGGAACGTATTTTGTATGTAGCCTTAACACGAGCTCGCGATAAACTTTTTATTACTGGTTTTGTTAAAGATTTTAAAGCGCTTTGCCAAAAGCAAGCTGGTCCTGCGCTCGTGGCTAATTCAGAAAAGTTACCAACCTCTTTAATTACAGGTGCTAATTCTTATTTGGATTGGTTTATTATGAGCTTAAGTCGCCATTTGGAAGGCAATCCAATTCGTGTATATAGTAAAGTAGAAGATGTAGCGCTGATGGATTTACCAGATAAGAAGTGTAGGCTTAGCATTACGCTACATGATGGTGCTAAGTATACTAGTACGCCAAAGCATGCTGTTAAAGAACCAGCTTTATTGGCTGCTGTTGAACGGTTAGAGCCAATTCAAGCAGAGCCATTGCATGAGGAAATAGTAGAACGCTTTAATTTTGCTTATCCTTATATGGGGGCTGTACAACGAGCGGCTAAGATCTCTGTTAGTGAATTGAAACGACGTTTTGCTGAGCCCGAAGAAGAGGCGGTTAGCATAGTTTCAGATACGATAGGTCTTATAGATCTTGCAGACTCTATAAATTCTACAAATACTACAGCTATTACAGAGTCTGCAAATACTGCAAATACTGCAAATACTGCAAATACTGCAAATACTGTAAATACTGTAAATACTGTAAATACTGAAAACATGGAAAACACTGCAAACACCACAGTTACTACAGACTTTGCGTCTCCTATGCAAATAAAAGAAACACCTTCTAATTTGGGCGCTTTTGATGTAAAACCACAAGCCTTGATGGATAAGGAAGAAGTGGCGTCAGGTGCACGTTGGGGTACATTGATGCACGAAGCTATGCAATGGTTGCCGTTAGAAGCATATACAGCACAACATTTGCGTGATACTTTGGATCGATTGACCTTAGAAGGATATTTCACTACGGAAGAACGACAGGTGCTTAATGAGCGGGCTTTACATCGTTTCTTTACCTCTGATTTAGGTCAACGGCTCTTGGCTTCGCCACAAGTGGCTAGAGAATGGCCATTTAGTATGCTCATTGAAGGGCATGAAGTATATCCCGAGGTAGAACCAGGAGAAAAGCTGTTCTTACAAGGGATTATTGATACGGCCTTTTTAGAAGATAATCAATGGGTGTTAGTGGATTATAAAACAGATCGGGTACCTGATGGGGAAGCGTTGATAAAACGATATGGCGTGCAATTACAGATATATAGTAAAGCTTTGGAGAGATTAACTGGATTACCGGTAAAAGCTTGTTATATATATTCTTTCCGTTTACATGAAGCGGTATTAGTGGATGTGGAGTAGTAAATAGTCAGTCCATTAAGTTAGATATTATAAGTTAAATAGTAATAGAAAATCAATAGACAGCCCTTACAGTATTCACGCTGCAAGGGCTGTCTATTGATTATTTATGAGGCTGATTTTTCATATATTCTAGCATATAGTCTATAAAGGCTTGTACTGGTTTACGCTGTGGATCCCGTAGGTGGTAGTACAGATTAGTCTCTCGTTCGATGGGTGTGCCGTCATCCCATTGGAGCGGTTCTATATTAATGTCGTCTTTAAAATATTCAAGTCCTGTGTAAGGTAAGATTGACCAGCCAAGATTCTTTTGAATAAATCGACGACAGGTGGCCATAGTATCTACATATAAGCATGTATTTGGCGGGGTGTCAAAATTTTGATTCCACCAAGTATCCATAATGGTATACAAAGAAGGGTCAGTGGTATAGCGGATTTGAGGAACGGTAGGCAATGTTTGACGATTACAAGCTTTAGAGGTAACTAGACAGATGGGTTCTGTGCTTAAGTATATTTTTTCTCCCGTTGGAGCATGATGGCCGCGCATAATACCTATATGAATATCATTGTTGGTAAATAGTTGAGCAATTCGGGAGCTAATGCCTGTTTGGAGATGCAATTTAATATGGGGATAGCGGTTTGTGAAACCCGCTAAGATAGAAGGTAGTTCATAGTTGGCAAAAATAGACGAGGAACCTAATTGGAGTGTGCCAGTTATGGTTGTTTTGCGATTTTCCAGAGACTCTTCAAATTCTTTTTTTCGTTTTACACTGTCAAGTGCATATTGGTAATATAACTCACCTGTTTCTGTGAGGATAACCCCTTTCGTTGTCCGAATAAAGAGAGGTTCATCAAAGCCTTTCTCTAGCTGCGTTAAGCGATAACTTAAGGCTGGTTGCGACATAAAGAGTTTATTGGCGGCTTTGGTTATATTTTGTTCCTGAGCAATGGTAAGAAATAGTTCCCAATCCTTTTCTATACTATCCATGATGGTTCTCCTTACGTTTACTTACTTATATAATACTTGCAATATAAAAATTTTATCACAAAATATACAAGTTATCTATTTTTCTTATTTTAAAAATGAGTATATGATAAATGCATAAGATACATGTAATTTAATCAATTTATATAGGAGGCATAGCGATGGCTGGTAAAAGTTTAATGTATAAAATTTTGGAATCTCATTTATTAGAAGGGGAATTGAAGGCCGGTACAGATATTGGAATTAAAATAGACCAAACTCTTACACAGGATGCATTAGGCACTATGGCTTATCTTGAATTTGAAGCATTAGGTGTAAATCAGGTAAAAACACTATCTGTTTCTTATGTAGATCATAATACTTTACAAGATGGCTTTGAAAATGCTGATGACCACAAATACTTACAAGATGTAGCGAGTAAATATGGAATTTATTATTCCAAAGCAGGTAATGGTATTTGTCATCAAGTGCATGTTGAACGTTTTGCCCGTCCTGGTCAGACGTTAGTTGGTTCTGATAGCCATACACCAACGTCTGGTTCGTTAGGTATGTTTGCGATGGGCGTAGGTGGCATGGATGTAGCAGCCTCTATGGCAGGCCATGCGTTTCATTTAATTTGTCCAAAGGTTATTAATATTAAATTAACTGGCGCTTTACCTGCTTGGTGTGCCGCGAAAGATATAGTACTAAAAGTATTGAGTATTTTAACAACAAAAGGCAATGTAGGAACGGCATTAGAATACACTGGTGAAGGGATTGCCAGCTTAACCGTGCCAGAACGAGCTACGATTACTAATATGGGGGCTGAAATGGGGGTTACTACCTCAATTTTCCCAAGTGATGAACGAACTCGTGAGTTTTTAAAAGCGCAACAACGCGAAGATATGTGGTTACCTTTAGAACCGGATGCTGATGCTGTATATGATGATGTTATTGAAATTAATTTAGATGAATTAGTGCCTCTAGTAGCTTGCCCTCATTCACCAGATAATGTTAAAACTGTGGCTGAAATGAATGAGATTCCAGTGGATCAAGTTTTAGTAGGCAGTTGTACCAATTCCTCTTATCGTGATTTGATGGTAGTAGCGGCCATGCTAAAAGGGCGTAAGATTCACCCTGATGTTAGTTTTGGTGTGGCGCCTGGTAGTCGGCAAGTATTAGAAATGATTTCTAAAAATGGCGCATTGGCCGATATTATTAGCTCTGGTGCTCGTATTTTAGAAAGTACCTGTGGCTTCTGTGTAGGCTGTGGACAAGCACCTCGCTCTAAGAGCATTTCCTTGCGTACCAACAACCGAAATTATGAAGGTCGTAGTGGCACTAAAGATGCTCTTGTTCATTTGGTAAGTGCAGAAACCGCTGTAGCGTCTGCTTTGACGGGTAAATTTACAGATCCTCGGACATTAGACTTTGAATTACCAAAGATTACCTTGCCAGAAGTATATGAAATTGATGACTCTATGATTGTAAAACCCGCTATGGAGGCAGAACAGGAAATTTTACGAGGCCCTAATATTGGTAATCCTCCAAGCAATGAACCAATGCCAAAGGTTGTAAACGCTAGAGTAGCGATTAAGGTAGGCGATAAAATTACGACCGACCATATTATGCCAGCAGGTCCATATTTGAAATTCCGTTCTAATGTACCTAAATACAGTCAATATACATTCTGTCATGTGAAACCAGATTTTGCAGATACTTGTAAAGCAAATGTGGAGCAAGGTCAATTTAATATTATTGTAGCGCATGAAAGTTATGGTCAAGGTTCATCTCGTGAGCATGCGGCTTTATGTCCTATGTATTTAGGCGTTAAGGCGGTTATGGCAAAATCTATTGAACGAATTCATATGGATAATTTAGTGAATTTTGGGATTTTACCATTGTTCTTTGAATCTGATGAAACGTATGAATTACTTCAAGATGGTGATGAATTAATCTTGCATATGGATGATGCTTCCTTTGAAAAGGGCGAATTTGTTGTAGAATTAGCGACAAAAGGTATAAAATTTACGATGAAAACTCCGTTAAATGAACGTCAGAAAGAGATTGTTCGAGCTGGTGGTAAATTAAACTTCTTACGCGTAGGAGGTAAATAAGAATGGATGGTTATGTAAAATTACCAATTGTATATATGCGCGGTGGTACAAGTAAAGGCGCTTATATTAATATGGCAGACTTACCTACAGAGCCAGCTGCTCGTGATGCTTGTATCCTTTCTTTATATGGTAGTCCTGATAAACGGCAGATTGATGGTATTGGCGGGGCTGATCCGTTAACGAGTAAAGTAGCCTTAGTAGGGATTTCACAACGAACAGATATAGATGTAGACTATACATTTGGTTATGTTGGTATTGATGATGCTGCTGTTGACTATGAAGGGAATTGTGGCAATATGTCAGCTGGTGTTGGCGTATTTGCAATAATGCAAGGTTTTGTTAAAGCAGTGGAGCCAGAAACAGTGGTTCGTATATATAACACAAATACGGATAAAGTAATTGAGGCGCATATTCCTGTAAAAAATGGGGAACCACAAGTAGACGGTGATTTTGCTATTGATGGTGTTCCTGGTAAAGCGTCTAAGATTATTCTTTATTTTAAAGAACCAGCAGGGGCTAAGACGGGTAAATTATTGCCTACTGGTCAGGTGAAAGATGAGATTACGTTAGCGGATGGCCGTACAATTTCTGTGAGTCTAGTGGATGCAGCGACACCGGCTATTTTTGTGCGAGCCGATGCATTGGGCTATAAAGGTACAGAATTGCCGATAGATATTGAAAATGACACACAAGGGCTGTTACAAACATTGGAAGATATTCGCTGTCAAGGTGCGGTTATGATGGGGTTAGCTGATTCCAAGGAATCAGCTAGTCCTGCAGTGCCTAAGGTGTGCATGGTATCAGCACCACAATCTTATGTAGCTATTGATGGCCGGCGTATAGAGGCTTCTGATATTGATGTAGTAGCGCGTACAAAAGCCTTAAAGGTTATTCATAAGGCTTATGCTGTGACTGGTGGAATTTGCACAGCTACGGCGGCTTTAATTCCTGGTACAGTTGTTAATGAAGTTGTGAGTGAACGGGCTAAATTAAGTAGAAATGTTGTTTTAGGTCATCCATCTGGCTCCTTTAGTTTTAGTATTGATATTAAAAATGATGGGCCAGACTATGTTTTATATAAGGCTGGGGTTGCTCGTACAGCGCGCCCTATTATGGAAGGGATAGCCTATGTAAAAAGAGACTAAATTTTACAATTTAGTCTCTTAGAAAGCTTATAATTTTATTTTTTTACAGCACCAAACCATTTTTCATAAATTTTATCGTAAGTGCCATCAGTTTTTAACTCTTCTAATGCTTTATCAGCCGCTTCTTTTAGCTGTTTATCATCTTTACGGAAGGCCCATACAAATGGTTCTGGATCAACTGGTTCGCCAATAATTTTGGCATCAGCATCAGCGCCTTGTTTTAAGTAATAAAGTGCTACAGCATTATCAAGCACGATAGCATCAGCAGTACCTGCATTTAATTCATTAAATAATTGAGAGTTGCTGTCTACAGATTTTATTTGTGCATTAGGAATTTTTTCAGCTACATCTAAGGCTACGCTGCCGATTTGAACGACAATGCGTTTACCAGCCAAATCATTCATACTAGCAGCTGTATCGTCTTTTTTAACGATAGCTACGAAACCACCTTTATCAAAATATGGTGTACTGAATAATACGGCTTTTTCACGTTCTGGTGTAGCGCTTAGACCAGATGCAATCATATCGATGTCTTTACTTTGTAAAGCTGGGATTAAGGCATCAAAGCCCATGCTCTTAAATTCCATTTTGTAGCCCATTTTTTTAGCTACAGCATCAGCTAAATCGATGTCGAAACCTACATATTTATCCCCTTCGGTGAATTCAAAAGGTGGGAATGTAGTTTCTGCCCCTACTTTAATTACTTTTTCTTTAGAATCGCTGCCAGTACTGCTACCACAGCCTGCAATTAAACCGGCTGTTAACAATGCAGCTGTTAGTGTTACCACTACTTTTTTGCTTGCAAATTTTTTTAGACTATTAAACATAATGTCCGCCCCCATTTACATAAGTATTAATTAGGAATTAATTATAAGTATATTATAGCTTCTTTTTGTATAAATATCAACAAAATAAAAATATTTTGTATATCTATTCAGTGGAATTTTAATTTTGACTAGTAAAATAAAGCATCCCTATGCATATTTACATAGGGATGCTTTGTTTACATTAAAATTCAGAAGGGCCAAACCATTTTTCATATATTGTTTTATATGTACCATCTGCTTTTAATTCGTCTAATGCTTGGTTAATTTGATCGCGTAATTCTGTATCATCTTGGCGGAAGGCCCATACAGTACCACGTGGGTCACTAGGTTCACCAGCTAAACGAAGATCCTGATAGGAGTCTTGTTTTAAATAATACGTAGCAACTACTGTATCGATAATAACGGCATCAGTTTCAGATTTTTGTAATGCTTTGAAGGCATCTTCATTATTTTTGACTTCTTTAACTGTGGCACCTGGAATATGTTTTGCCATATCGGTGGAAATAGTACCAGTTTGTGTGATTACGTTTTTGTTGGCTAAATCTTGCATACTATGGATAGTATCATCTGTTTTACGAACAACTGTGATGAAACCATTATCTTTGAAATATGGTTCTGAGAAGATGACAATTTCGGAACGATCTTCTGTAGGATTAATTCCGGCTGCAATCATATCAATTTCGTTAGTTTCTAAGGCTGGAATTAATTCATCAAAATCTACACTTTTTAATTCCATTTTATAGCCAATTTTTTGAGCGATAGCTTCCATCAAATCAATATCAAAGCCTATATATTTTTTACCATCTTTAAATTCATAAGGGGCAAAGGTTGTTTCGGTACCTACACGTAATACTTTTTCAGTAGAAGGGGGATTGGCAGGCACGGCTGTATTAGTCGTACTGGCTTTGCTACTACAACCAGCTAATAAGGCTGTTATTAAAAGACTTGCTGTAATCCCTAAGAGCATTTGTTTGTTTACTACACGTTTAACTCGCTCCAATAGATTCATCATAATAAACTCCTCCTTACCGTAAAGCAAATCATTTTGTTGTGCTTTACTTACATCCACTACTACTACTTCATCTTCTTCTTTTTCATTTGCAATTATTGCAAATGAACTATCTTATGGGCTCATTATAGTCCTGTAATCGGTAAATAGCAATAGGTGGCAATTTCGATAAAGTGAGTGTTTATCAAGGTTTTTAGAGCATAAATTAGGCGAGTTAATTAATGGTGAATAGTAATTTGTATTTTTAATAAATGAAATTTTATATAAATTTATGAATTGCTAGCTTGAATAATATACTTGCGTATAAAATTATTTTATACTGGGCATAAGATAATTTTTGAGATAATTTCGGAGAATTTAAAGAAATTTCCAAGAAATAGAAAATTTGCTTCAAAAATAGATATTAATAAATTAGATTGTAGTTATAAAAAAGTGCGTATAATAAAATGTGAAAATTTTTCTACTTTTCTCAGCTTTTTATAAAGAGTGTAGTTAATGGGCAAAACAAAAGCATGTAATTATTCCTGAACGACCGTCCTCCTTCTCTAAAAGGAGATACGGTAGAATTAAAAAAAGATAGTCACTGCTTCTGTACGACCGTTTCTTTCCCCCCTCATAAAGTTGTATAGTTAATGAGTGGAAATAAAAAAGAGTGACAGTATTCCTGAACGACCGTTCTCCTTCTCTAAAAGGAGATACGGTAGAATTGAAAAAAGATAGTCACTGCTTCTGTACGACCTTCAGAGCTTGACTCGTAGGAAGTAAGAAGCAGTGACTATCTTTTAATTCTAACTATACGCTTTTACACTTACGCATCTTCATGTTTAGCATCTTTATGCCACCATACGATACCGTCCTGATTTGGTAACGTGCTACGATCAAAGGTTGGCTCTACAATGCCAGCTTTTTTCTGTTTGAAATAATCAAGCATAGCCACTTTACTTTGTCTAGCTAATAATAGAATGGCGGTTAAGTTGGTAAGTACCATAAAGGCCATAAACAAATCGGCTAGGTTCCATACGAGATTAAGAGAGGCAATGGAACCAAAGTATACCATTATAACTACGAAAATACGGAAAATATTGAGATATAACGTGTTTTTGGTTAAATGAGCAATATTAATTTCACCATAGTAGTAGTTGCCTACGATGGAAGAAAAGGCAAACATAAAAATAAAGATTGCCATAACACTAGGAGCCCAATCGCCTAATTGCATTGCTAAGTCATGCTGTACAAGTGCAATGCCTGTCAAACCAGAACCTTCATAGTTACCTGATACAAGGACGATAAAAGCTGAGGCTGTACATACTAAGAAGGTGTCTACGAATACACCAAAACTTTGGATAAGACCTTGCTTTACTGGGTGACTTACATCAGCTGTAGCTGCTGCATTTGGTACAGAACCTTCACCAGCTTCGTTGGAGAATAAGCCACGTTTAATACCATTCATGATAGCGGCGCCAAAGAAACCACCAGAAGTAGCATCAAAGGTAAACGCTTTGGTAAAAATAGCATAGAATACATTAGGCAATTCAGTAATATTAACAAGAACAATATAGATAGCCGTTAAGATATATACACCAGCCATAAGTGGTACTAGCCATTCGCTAAGACGAGCTACACGGGCAATACCACCGAAGATAACAAGGGCTGTTAAAACAGTAACGGCGATAGCTGTATGTTGAGGGTCGATTTGAACCGTTTGAAGGGCGCTAGCCAATGTATTTGCTTGTACTGAATTATAAATAAGACCGTAAGTAACACTGATAAGAACAGCAAAAATAAAGGCAAATACAGGGCTTTTTAGGCCAAGTTTGATATAGTACGCAGGGCCACCATGGAAGCCACCTTTTTTAGAAGGGACTTTATAAATTTGTGCTAAGGTACTTTCTACAAATCCTGTAGCGGCCCCTAAGAAGGCGATAAACCACATCCAGAAAACAGCACCAGGGCCACCAAGAACAACAGCGATAGCAATACCGGCAATATTACCAACCCCTACACGAGAAGCAGAGCTTACGCAGAAGGCTTGGAAGGAAGAGATACGATTGCCATTAGTTTTAGTTCCGACACCTTCGCCTAAGAGGCGAACCATTTCTTTCAGGTAACGAATTTGGATAAAGCCCGTGGAGAACGAGAACCAAAAACCAGCAGCTACTAGGTAGATAATGATGATATAATCCCAGAGAAAGCCGGTTATGGTGCTGATGAGAGAGTTAAACGCGTCCATACTACATTCCTTTCATGTGACGAATTAAAATATAAATAATATCTATAGAATATAAATCTATAGAATATTATACTATATAGAAAGAATGGCGTATATATCTTTGTGCGTATAGATGAGGTTTGTCTTTGAAAGTCGTGCGTGATTATTTTCCACTTTAAAGTGGCATTAACTTGAGTTTTTCCACTTATTAGTATATAATAATATAGCTAGCCGTAATGCAGGACTGGATTATGGCAGTCTTGTGGGGCTCGTGCAATGGAAGCCTGTGAATCGTGTCAGGATCGAGAGATAGCAGCACTAAGCGGTTACTTTCATGTGCCACGAGGGAACCTATGAGGCTGTCATAATCGAGTGTTGCAGCGGCTTTTTTTGCTAACTAGCGTAAAATGCGCTGTCAAATAAAAGGCAGATAGGAAAGGAGGTAAGTTATGAGTTATGTAGCATTGTATCGTAAATGGCGTCCCCAAACCTTTACTGATGTGGTGGGGCAAAAGCAAGTGAGCGAAACTTTGATGCGCGCGATTCGGGAAGATAAAGTGGCTCATGCTTACCTTTTTTCAGGGCCACGAGGAACCGGTAAAACCAGTGTGGCTAAGATATTTGCGCGGGCTATCAATTGTGAAAAAGGCCCCACAGATCATCCTTGTAATGAATGTACTTCTTGCAAGCAGATTTTAAGTGGTCAATCTATGGATGTCTTAGAAATTGACGCGGCTTCCAATCGAGGGATTGATGAAATTCGCTCATTGCGGGAAAGTGTTAAGTTCTTGCCTGTAGAAGGACGTAAAAAGATTTTTATCATCGACGAAGCCCATATGTTGACGAATGAAGCGTGGAATGCGTTACTCAAGACAATTGAAGAACCACCACCTCATATTATGTTTATTTTTGCTACCACTGAAGTGGATAAGTTACCTGTTACAATTTTGTCACGGTGTCAACGCTATACATTCCGGCGTATTACGGCTGATGATATTGCTGAGCATTTACTGCATGTAGCTACAGAAAGTCAGATTCAATTAGCCCCTGAAGCGGCGCAATTAATTGCGATTCATGCTGACGGAGGTTTGCGTGATGCATTGAGTATTCTTGACCAATGTTCTGGTATGGCCGAGGGCATGATTACTGCTGAAACGGTAGAATCTATGATTGGCTTGGTCGGTAAAGAATGGATAATGTCATTCTTAGAATATTTACGACAAGGTGATGGCGCGTCTGTGTTAGTGGCTTGTAAAAAAGCCCTTAGTGAAGGACGTGACAGCAAACAAATTATTGAGGCTCTTATTCAACATGTACGAGCTTTAGTGATAGAAAAAGTATTGCCAGAGGCAGAAGAATTAGCTTTATATGCACCGTTTAAAGAGCAATTCAATGCACAAGCAGCGGAATTTTCTGTAGATAATCTAAATTATTATGTCAAAGAATTGCAGCAAATTTTAAATGATGCTAAACGTGTAGATAATCCAAGGATTGTTATTGAAATGGGTTTATTAGGGATGTGTGCCCGTGTGCAGGTTAGTGAAGACGATGTAATCGAGCGCTTAGCTGCTGTAGAAAGCCGTTTAGATTCAGCTGATAACCAATGGAGTGCTCGGTTAGCTCAGCTGGAAAGCCAATCACCTGTTATGATGGCAGCGCCCATGCAGGGCGCTACAGTGCAGACGGCTGGTTCAGTGGCGATTAACAATACTATAGCAGAAGGAACAGCTCCCAATAGTTTGCCAGTAGGTGCAGTGCCACCAAATCATGGAGGGCCTGGAAGAGTTCCACCACCAGGATTAAAATCGCCCAAACGCTCGTCTAGTTCAGTAACAGCTGGCACTACTATTTCTGAAAATAGACCTTCAAAAGGACCTGCGGTTGGTGGGGCGTCTGCGAAGGCTACAGGACCTACGCCGGTATCTTCTGTTGAAGATAAAAATGTAGTTTTAGGAGCACATATCGTAAATCCTAAAACTTATGGTAAAATAAAATCGGATATGTTAAATTATGCCTCTAGTCGTTCGTGGAATTTAGTGAGTGGTTTTTATAAAAATGCAGAATTAATTTATGCAGATGAAAGTCGCGTTGTATTTTTATTTTCACAAGCCCCGCTAGTAGCGATTGCTGGGCATTCACAACGGCTTTATGAAGTAGAGCAGAGTGTACATCAGGCCTTAGGCTATCCAGTACAAGTTCAGCTATTTAGTAAAGTAGATCCAGAAGCTAGAGAATATTGGCAAGCTGCTAAGGATGTAGCGACTGGTGTAGCTGGTCAAAGTGCTACGCATAAAAAGGCAGAACCGCAAAGCGTAGCGCAACAACCGGTGGTTCAACCGCAGACTACACCTAAGGTAACCCCGACTAAGGTGGCGTCAGAGGCTATCGATGATTTTGGCGCAAGCCCCTCTGTGACGGAACCGACTTCTACAGTACGACCAGTAGAGTCTACTAAGACAGCGGCACCTGCAGTTGATGACTTTGGGGCGAGTGATTTTGAAACACCGCCACCACCAATCGATGAATTTGAGTCAGCTACTCCTGTAGTAGATGATTTTGGAGCTACTTCGGTGTTACCAGACAATTCTGATGCCACTTCGGCATCGGATGAAAAAAAAAAGACCGTAATAGCCACGGATTTACAGAATTTACCTAAATGGGATCCCACTCACTGTAGTCCGGAAGAATTAGATAATCCCGTACTTATAGGAGCATTGGCGCATGCGGCCGCTGAAGGTAATGATATTTATGTAGAAATTATACCTGATGATGAGGATTAATGTATAAATGTGTATGAATTAAAGGAGGAACAACAATGTTCGGTAAAGGTATGCCAAATATGGGCAATATGCAAGGTATGATGAAAAAAGTGCAGAAAATGCAAGCAGATATGCAGAAAATGCAGGAAGAATTAAAAACTAAAACAGTAGATGCATCTGTTGGTGGTGGCGCTGTTACCATTGTTATGAATGGTGAAAAAATTGTGCAATCTGTTAAAATTGATCCATCCGTAGTGGATACAGACGATATGGAAATGCTAGAAGATTTAGTGTTATCCGCAGTAAATGCAGCTGGTCAAAAAGTAGATGATATGATGGCTCAAGAAATGAGCAAAGTGACTGGTGGCATGAAATTACCAGGGATGTTCTAAAATGACCAATCCCTTAGAACGGTTAGTAGAAGAGTTGCGCCGTTTACCAGGCATTGGTGCTAAATCGGCGCGTCGCTTAGCGTATCATTTAGTCGAACTTCCTAGTGAAGACGTAGATGCTTTAGTAGCGACTATTGTACAGGCTAAGGAAGCGACTAAGCGGTGTTCTATGTGTTTCAATTTGTCAGCCCAAGATCCTTGTGAATATTGTGCTAATGATAATCGAGACCACAGTATTATCTGTGTGGTTGAAACATCCCGTGATGTGATTGCTATTGAGCGCAGCGGTGACTATAAAGGCGTGTATCATGTGCTAGAAGGCGCTTTATCACCATTAGAAGGTATCGGGGTCGAAGATATTCGGATTAAAGAATTATTAGATCGATTACGTGATGAAACGGTAACGGAAGTAATTTTAGCGACGGATCCTGATCCAGAAGGTGAAGCAACAGCCCTGTATTTAGCGCGTTTATTAAAGCCAATTGGTATTAAAGTAACTCGTATTGCTCGTGGTGTGCCAGTAGGTGGCGATATTGAATATGCAGATGAGTTAACTATCGGTGGTGCAGTTATGAATCGCCGCGAAATGTGAGGTATTTAAATGGATTTAATAGTAACAGCTGTTGTTGCTGTAGTTGTAATTTATATAATTTTTAAAGTGGCATTTTATACGGTAAAAAAAGTAGGCTTAAATTTAATTTTAGGTTATGCTGCTTTTTATGTTTGCAATAATTTCTTTCATATCCCTGTGGATATGACCGTGCTCATGTGGTTTTTAACAGCAGTATTAGGGCCAATTCCTGTGATTGTGGTGGCTCTCATGCATAGTATGTAAGGAGGCTAAGAGTCCATGGCGCAGTTAAACGAAGCCCAACAGCGTGTTGTAGCAACGTTGGACAAGAATATACTGTTATTGGCCTCTGCTGGCACTGGAAAAACGAATACCTTGGCTCACCGGGTAGCTCACATTTTACAAAGTGGGGCGGCGCAAGGCGATGAAATTCTCTGTATGACCTTTACGAATAAGGCTTGCCGTGAGATGAAAGATCGCATTCTTGCCATGGCAGGGTCAGTGGCTAAAGCTGTGGAGGTTAGTACCTTTCACAGCTTTTGTTATAAAGTGTTGCAAGAGGAAAGTAAGCGTAATGATACGCTTTATATGGATATGTCCATTTATGATGAAGTGGATTGTCAGGAATTATTAGCCCCTTGGCTGCCTATAGGAATGAAAGAGCCTGTATTTATGAATTTAATTAGTCATGTGAAAGAATATCGCTCTTTGTGGGGCTATTATACAGAGCCACCAGCTGAAGATTATCGCCGTACTATTGATCGTTTGTTTATTGAACAACGGGCAATGATGGAGCGATTTTTTAACGGACTTTCGATGAGCACATTAGCTGATTTTCGTGAAACGGGCTATGAAACTTTAGTAGGTTATGAAGAAGCGTTAGCCAATGTGCATGGTGTAGATTTTACTGATTTAATAACACAGGTACATCGCTTGTTTCAAGATGAAACGATTCGTGAGCGTTGGCGTAGTCGTTATTCTTATATTTCTGTTGATGAAATGCAAGATACCAGTGATTTAGAGGCTGAAGTGATGAAACTGCTGTGGCAGGGTAATCATATTTTGCTTTGTGGAGATTACTTTCAAACAATTTATGAATGGCGAGGTTCCAACCCAGAGCGTCTATTAGCTGAGTATAAACAAGAATTTCAGCCAGAAGTCATTGTATTCTATGAAAACTATCGAGCTAATCGTCAATTATTTGATGCTTCTTTTGCTGTACTAAAGCGTATGTTTCCACGCTTGATTGCAGAGTTTTATGAAAAACCTCCCTTTGCTGCGACTGAGGAAGAAGGGGAGCCCATTGTAGTGCATAGAGCTCCTACGGAATGGAAAGAAGGGGCTTATATCTTTGATACAATTCAGTCGCTACCAAAAGATGCTAATGTTGGTGTTTTAGTGCGGGGCAACAAGCAGGCTCAATATTTGAGTGGTTTATTTAGGCGTTGCAATGATAATTTGCCACCAGCAGAACAGCGGCAGTTTATGATTATTGATGAATATAAATTTTTTAGGCGTCAAGAAATTAAAGATGTAATGGCTTATTTTAAATTGCTCCTAAATCCACATGATGCTATTAGTGCTAAGCGTTTAATTAAGCGTTATGTGAAGGGGATTGGGGAAGCGCGTATTCAACAGATTGAGAGTGAATCGGTTCGAACAATGGGACTTCGCCTCACTGATTTTATGGATATGCAAATTTTTGAAAGTGAGCCCTATGATGGTTTACTAAAAGGTTTGGTCGCTGGCAAGGTTATTGTTTATGATGTAGAAAGTACAGGTACAGATACGACTAAAGATGAGATTATTCAAATCGCCGCTTTTACTTTGAACCCTGATGGTTCAGAAGGTAAGGTATTTGAACGTTTTATTCGACCAAGTAAGCCTGTGGGTGATTCAGAATTAGTGCATGGGTTTAGTGATGACTATTTAGCTGAACATGGTGAAGAGGCAGCTACTGTATTAGCTGAATTTAAAGAATTTACTAAGGATGCTATTATTGTGGGGCATAATGTAAATTATGATATCAGCATTTTTACGAGTGAACTGCAACGTCATAAGTTAGGTACGCCTCAGTTTGCTGGCGTATATGATACATTAGATATTTATCGTCGTTTTTATCCACGGTTAGCCAATCATAAATTAGGTTTTTTAAGTGAAACTTTCCCTATTAATTACACTCCAACCCATAATGCGATGGATGATATTCGCGCAACGGCACGACTTTTGTTGTATGCGATTAAAGAAAATATTGAACCGACAGCTGATCAGCGTAGAGCGTTAATTAGTAATTTTAAAAATGCCTTTGCTACGATGGCATCACAAATGGCTACATTACGTCGTAAAATTGTAACCGATAAGCCATCTCAATTGTTGGCTTACATTATGAATGATATGGGGGTACTGGCCCATTATACGGAGCGAAAAGAGCATGAGCGTGTGGAATATATTCGTGATTTATATCGTCTTATGGTAGATTTAGAAGGGCAAGATAATCACTTAGCAGGTCGTGAATATTTACAGCGCATGTTAGAGCAAGCAGCGTTAACGGCTGGTGAACCGGATCAGCGCTTGAAGAATAATGAGAGAATTCCTATTATCACAGTTCATCAGGCTAAGGGCAGCGAATTTGACTATGTGTTTTTAGCTGGCTTACGAGAAGGTGTATTCCCTAGCTTTTTAGCCCTAAAAGAGGGTAAATTGTCCGAAGAACAGCGTTTATTTTATGTCGCAATTACTAGGGCAAAACAGCGTTTATTTATTTCATATGCTACTACTAATGATCGCGGGAAACCTTGCAAAGCGAGTGAATTTTTGCAGTATTTACCTAATAATGTGGTATGGGAATAAGTCTGTAGTTATGCGCTGTATAGGTCTATATATATATGAAGGTAAGGAGGTGTTGTATGGCACGAAAAACATTTCGATCTGATGATGTAAATTTTTTATTAATGCCTGAGGATGTGGCATCAGGTATTACGACGGTGAGCGAATGGCTAGATGCTAAACAAATGTCACGGGCTGTGATGAAACAGTTGTTTCAGGAAAAACTAGTCTTATTAAATGGCAAAAAAACAAAGCCGACGGAATCAGTCGTATTAAGCGATGAGCTGCGGTTGCAACTACCTAAAGAAAAAATAGATTACGAGCCGATTGAAGTAGCATTGACTATTTTATATGAAGACGATGATTTGCTTATTTTAGATAAACCGGTAGGGATTACTGTTAATTCAAAAGGTCAAATATCCCTAGCCAATGGGGTTGCACAGTATTTTAAAGATAATGGTATTAAACGAAAAGTTCGCTTTTTAAATCGTTTAGATAGAGATACGTCAGGTTGTATTGTCGTAGCTAAAAGTGCATTAGCACAAAGTTTTTATCAAAAACAAATTGAAGATCAGCGCTTTGAAAAGTGGTACACTACAACAGTACAAGGTCGCTTAGAAGGCGTTAATATTGTGGAACTACCGATGGGACGTAGTGAAGATGGTATTCATTATGAAGTCCGTGATGATGGTAAAATGACGCGGACGGCGTATAATGCGTTAGGTATATATGCGGAAGATGGGACGGAATTAAAATTAGTAGATAGCGAAACGTTAGATACTTTATCTGCAGCAGAACAAGCAAAATTAGTCACAAAGGTTGATGTTCGCTTATATACGGGGAAAACGCACCAAATTCGGGTGGCTATGGCTCATTTAGGTCATCCTCTAGTCGGTGATGCTCTGTATGGTTGTGAGCGACCAGGCAGAACCTATCAATTACGGGCTAAACGAGTAGTATTTACCTCTTTGCGAACCGGTCAAATGGTGACTGTGGAAGCGGATTGAGGATTACGTGTTGGAAGTAAGTGTAAAGTAGTATCTATTGAAAAAACCTCTTATTGCTAATTGCACAATTAGTAGTAAGAGGTTTTATTATGATTAAAAATCATAATAATCAAGAGTTTTTGTTATTTTTACTCTAGCTTTTTTACCTTCTTTTGTACTATAATTAACCTCGTGTTTAATTTTTAGTGTTATGTTTTAAGTTTGAAGGAGGTTTTACAATGAGTGAAGCGTTACAAGCTACGAAAGAACGATTTCTACGCTTGCAGATGCATTCATTAATTGGGATATGGATTGGCTATGCTATGTACTATGTAGTGCGAAGCAACTTCAATTTAGCCTTACCATATTTGTCGGGAGAGATGGGATTAACTAAGACACAGCTAGGTTTATTGACGAGCTGTATGTTAATTACTTACGGTCTTAGTAAAGGCTTTATGAGTGTGTTAGCCGATAAAGCTAATCCTAAGTATTTTATGGCCACAGGCCTAGCTCTTTGTGTTGTTATTAACATAGTTATGGGCTTCACTACACATTACAGTCTATTTATTGCACTTATTATTTTATTAGGATTGTTCCAAGGTATGGGTGTAGGCCCTTCGATTATTACGGTAGGTTATTGGTTCCCGCGGTCACAACGTGGTCGGGCGAGTACCATTTGGAATATGTCTCATAACCTAGGTGGTGGTATTGTAGCACCTATTGTAGGGGCTGCGGTAGGCTATTTAGGGACAGAACATTGGCGTTTAGGTACCTTTACAGTACCTGCTATGTTAGCCGCTATTGGCGTATTATTGATTTTGTATTTTGTTCGTAAACGTCCTGCTGAAGAAGGTTTGCCAACTGTTGAAGAAATGTATCATGAAGAGGCAGCTGGGCAAAAATCAGCTAAGATGGACAGCGAACGACCAGAAAATATGAATGCGTTCCACGTGTTTTATCATTATGTTTTTAAAAATCCAAATTCTTGGTATTTAGTGCTTATTGACGTATTTGTTTATATGGTTCGCTTTGGCATGTTGACTTGGATTCCACTATACTTATTAAAAGTAAAAGGCTTTAGTAAAGCTGAAATGAGTGTGGCCTATATGTTATTTGAATGGGCAGCGATTCCATCAACGATTATTGCAGGCTACTTAGTAGATAAATACTTTAAAGGCCGTATTATGCAATTGCCAATTTATTGCTTAGTCGTTATTTTTGCTTGTGTTATTGGTTATATGAATTCCAATTCTATTTTATGGGCGACTATTTTTGCTTGTATTACGGGCTGTTTAATTTATATTCCGCAATCTATGATTCCTGTACAGGCGATGGAAGTAATTCCTACTTTTGCATTAGGTTCGGCCGTAGGTTTACGTGGCCTTATGAGTTATTTAGTAGGTAGCTCTTTGGGGACGACTCTATTTGGCTTTGTTGTCGACCATTATGGTTGGGACATGGGTTTCTATACATTGCTTGTGGGTGTAGTCCTTTGTATGTTCTCCTGTTATTTATCTAACCGTGGGGTTCAAAAGATTTATAAACAAGCAGCTGAATTAAAATAGTATGTGTGATGTAGTGTGAAAAAACCTCTTATTGTTAATGTTATGTTAACAATAAGAGGTTTTTGTTTTGTAGTAAAAAGTTGTAGAAAATACAAGTTTGTGCTATTGATAGCATAAACTTGTAAAAATAAAAAGTTTTTGCTATGCGTGAAATTATGGAAGATGGTTATATATCTATCAATACTTTTTCTAGCTTAGTATAGTTACCTTTAGTATAATAAAAGCAAAGAGCTATCTATCATAATACAATTGACTAAGAGATTCACCATGAAAGGAGTCTTTATGCGCTACACTACAATTCCTACAACAGATATTAAAATATCTCCTATCACCGTAGGCTGTATGAGCTTTGGCAAAGATGTATTGGGGCAAAAGTGGAGTTTAAATCCAGAAGAAACGGAAGCTATGGTCAAACTTTCACTTGATTTAGGCCTTAATTTCTTTGATACAGCTAATCAATATGGGGATGGGACTAGTGAAGAGTATTTAGGGAGGGCTTTGAAGAAATTTGTCGCTCGTGACCAAGTGGCGATTGCTAGCAAAGTATATTTTAATGATGGTAAATTATCTAAAGAAGCGATTGCCCGTGAAATTGACGGATCTTTAAAGCGCTTAGGTACAGATTACCTCGATTTATATATCATTCATCGTTTTGATTATGAAACACCTGTAGAAGAAACACTGGAAGCGCTACATAACTTAGTGAAAGCAGGTAAAGTAAGAGCTTTAGGGGCTTCCTCTATGTTTGCGTTTCAGTTTCATACCATGCAACATGTGGCGGAGCTCAATGGGTGGACACAATTTGTAGCTATGGAAAACCACTATAATTTGTTATATCGTGAAGAAGAACGTGAAATGATTCCTCTTTGTAAGCAACAAGGGGTTATGTTAATGCCTTATAGTCCGTTAGCTGGCGGCCGTTTAGCGCGTGTTAATTGGCAAGAAAAAACAAAGCGTAGTGAGATTGATACGATTGCAAAACGTAAATATGATAGTACAGAGGAGCAAGATTTGCCAATTGTACAGCGTGTAGCGGCACTAGCGCAAACTCATGAGGTAACTATGTCACAAATTGCCTTGGCTTGGCAATGGGCGAAAGGGATTACAGCACCTATTGTAGGAGCCACTAAGGCCAGTCACATTGAAGATGCTGTAAAAGCGCTTGATGTAAAGTTAACTGGTGAAGAAATTACATATTTAGATGAATTGTATTTACCTCACAAAATGATGGGGCCTATTCCAGTACCCACTGATAAATAATGTCTATGGGTTTATTGTATGTAGAGGTATAAACAAAAGAGGTGTAACCGCAGGCAAATTCGGTTACACCTCTTTATATTTAGGGTTTAGTTATATGGTTACATGTAAAGCTTACATCATAGGTTTATATAACAGTGTATATAATAAGTATATATACACTGTTAGTTAGCTTTGTAAATTATAATACTATAAACGTGCTATTAAGCTAAGCTAGCGCGTAAGAACCAAAGTTGTTTTTCATAGTAAGCCAAGTGATCTTCCATAAGAGCCACTAAGGCAAAATTATCTTCTTCATCAGCTACACTGCGAATTTCAAGAGCTAGGTCAGACATAAGTTTGAAGTCTGCTTGTAAGATTTCGTATACTTCTTTTACGCTGAAGTTACGACCATCTAATTCTTCGATAGAAGCAATTTGTAAGTATTCAGATACACGAACTGCTGGTTCTTCGCCTTTCATTTTTAGAAGTTCGGCAACAGCATCATAGTACTCAAAGGCATTGTCATATACACTTTCAAGATATTCGTGAGTTGGTACGAATTGAGAACCAACTACATTGAAATGTAGGTTGTGTAATTTTACATTCCAAATGGCTAAGTTTGCTAAATATTTGTTTACTTCTTGTACGTTTTTCATAAGTTTTCCTCCTAAATTGACTGCTGATTGATTCTCAGCAATTTACATTACCTATTAAATCGCTTCAATCATTATGTGATTGAAATTGAATGTTTAATTAGTTGCGGATAATTGTTTTTAGTTTATAATAATTATCCGTTGCTATGTGTATATCTTAACATAGGCAATAATGAATGTCAACTAATTAATAATGATTTTCTGTTAATATTATTTTTAATTTAACTTTAGGGAATAATTTTAACGTGTAAACTCTATTTATAGTTAGATATTAATATGTACTTAAGGATATAAAAAGCCCTCATCAATTATCATAACAATTAGCTACGCCTTGCTTTTCATGTTATGAAGCATTGATAAGGGCTATGAAGATTGTATTATAATAGGATAATTTCTTAATCAATTAATGGTTAAAAGTTACTTGTGGTTAATGGTTAGCATTTTATACCAGCTGCTTTACGTGCATAAAACCAGTAAGTTAAGAAAATTGTAATGACCATAAAGACCAAGATAATATAGAAGGCAGGCATTACAGAATGATAGCTACTATAAGCCCAGCCGAATACTTTGGGAATGAAGAAGGCACCATAGGCACCGATAGCAGCTGTGAAGCCTGTAACTAAGGAGGATTGCATGCCATTGGTGAAAATATAAGGAATCATGCGGAAAGAAGCACCTGTTTCAAGGCCTGTCATAAAGAATAAAAATAAGAAGGCACTGAAGAAAATAATAAAATTATGAGCCGTTATGCCATACATAATGAATATAGCACCAATGAGCATACCTACTAAAGACCAAAGTGTAATAGTTGTGCCACTGTTAATTTTATCGGCCAGCCAACCACCGATAGGGCGAATACCAGCACCGATGAATGGGCCAAGGAATGCGCCATAGGCAAAGGGAATTTCAGGGAATTCTTTTTGTACTAATAAACTAAGGGCTACAGAGAAACCAATAAAAGCACCAAAACCACAGGTATAAATCCAAGTCATAATCCAGGTATGTTTATTGGTAAAGATACTCATCATGGAGGCAGGACTTTGTTTTGGTAATGGTAGGTTGTCCATATATTTAATAATCAGGCCTAAGGTAATTAAGATTTGAATAATGCCCACATAGCAGGTATTTTGTAAGAATAAGACCGTGCCATCTTGCATTGTTTGAGGCGTTCCAACAAAAGGGGCAAATACAGTCATGCCCATAACGATAGGTGCCATAAGAAAGATGATGGAAACACCTAAATTCCCGATACCAGCATTGATGCCTAGGGCTGTGCCACGTTGTGAACGGGGAAAGAAATGTCCGATGTTTGCCATGGAGGAAGAAAAGTTAGCCCCCGCAATCCCTAATAAAGCCACATAAATAAAGAAGGTTTCATAAGAGGTGGTCGGATCTTGTAAGGCTTGAGCAAGGCCCCATAAAGGTATGAGTAACAAAGCGGTGGCAAAGAATGTCCAGTTACGGCCTCCTAGGATGCCTGGCATATAGGTGTAAAGTAAGCGTCCCGTAGCACCAACTAGTCCAGGCATAGCTGCTAGGGTAAAGAGTTGTTCGTCAGTAAAATGAAAGCCCACGGCATTGAGTTTCACTGCTATGGTTGACCATAGTGTCCATACACAAAATGATAGTGTTAAAGCGAGTGTAGATACGATTAAGTTTTGTTTAGCAATACGTTTACCATGTTGATTCCAGAATTGTTCATTGTCAGGCTGCCACTGAGCTAGGATTTCGCGACGACTCAGTGAAGCAGTAAGGTCGGACGTAGATGACATAGATAAGCTCCTTTTCAGTGTTAATTCGTTACATTTGTTTTTTTTTTGCGTTTTAACATTTTATAGTTAAAAAAATTACTCCCCTTTGAGGAGCCTAGATTGGGAATAGGGAGTATTATTGACTATAATTAGGTGCTATAAGTTTAGGGTTCATCAATCTAGGCTACGAATAGATGATATTACTAATAGAATTGTAGGGCTTAGTAGCATCATCTATACAGGGGATGACAGGCGTAGAGTCCTTGTCTAATTGGAGTATAAGAGAAATAAAAAACCTTGTATGTGATATTTATCACGGAATTGAAAGATTGCTAAAAAATGATGAGATTCATTAGCATAAATAAAACACACATTATATAGAATCATAGAAAGACATCGATATATAGTAGTAGATATGCTATAATGAAAAAGAAAAATGCTTATAGGGAAAGGGCGTTGAAAGGGACAAATCATTGGCTGAGGTGTTACGTATGAAGTATACGTTTGAAATGGTAAAGGAGTTAAGGGCTTTTAAGGGATTAAGTGAAACTGAATTTAAAGATGTTATTAAAAGTATAGGGGCTTACAGTAAAAACTTTAAAAAAGGGGGCTACATAACATTAGCGGAGGAAGAAATTCGTTGCGTTAGTGTTATTATTAAGGGCACCGTTCATATGATGAGTGAAGATATTTGGGGAAATCGTTCGATTCTAGTCTTTATGAATCGAGGCGATTTATTTGGTGAATCCTTTGCTTGTAGTTCTAATCAAGTATCGCTAGTCAATTTTTATGCAGCGTCTGATGTGACGGCGCTCTATATTCCATTTGATAAGCTATTAGCTTTTGCGTCTAAAGATGTAGGACCCTATCGCCAGCTGGTGCAAAATATTATGACCTTAGTGGCCGATAAAAATGTACGCATTTTGCAAAAGCTTGAGATTGTTTCGAAGCGAAATTTGCGAGATAAGTTGATGGCGTATTTTTCCTATATGGCAAAGGTTTGGGGGCGTATGGAGTTTGAAGTGCCTTTAGGCCGTGTGGCGCTTAGTGAGTATTTATGTGTAGATCGTAGTGCGTTGACTCGAGAATTATCTCGTATGCGTGACGATGGTCTTATTGAATTTGAGAAGAATCATTTTAAAATATTGGTGCCTGCTGAATCCTTAACTTAGTAGACTACACAGTAGCTTTGTGAAGTTTACGCCATGAAGTTTACTCTATGAAGTTTACGCCATGAAATTTGCGCCATGGAATTTGGAGTATGGAATTTGCTGTTAGGATAGTAAAGTAGATATGAATTAGAGTCGGTGTGATAAGCACCGACTTTTTTTATTGGTTCAGTTTTATTTAATCATTTATATTAGTTTGTCCGATTGGATTAAATTTCTTAAATTCATGTGATTAAAATCACATAAGGGGATAAGTTCCTTTGGTATGCTGAAAGTAATAAGGAGGGACACAGCATGAACACGTTCTTTAAGAAATTTTCCTATTTAGTGCCTAAAAATAAAAGTGAATCAGGTCATCAAGCCATTTATGAAGGAGGCCGTGACTGGGAATCCATGTATCGTAATCGTTGGTCTTACGACAAAGTAGTGCGTTCAACACATGGTGTTAACTGTACAGGTTCTTGTAGTTGGAATGTTTTTGTCAAAAATGGCATTGTCACTTGGGAGAATCAGAATCATGATTATCCTGAAACAAGCCCTGACATGCCAGATTTTGAGCCTCGTGGTTGTCCTCGTGGGGCATCGTTTTCATGGTATATGTATAGCCCATTACGGGTGAAGTATCCCTATGTGCGTGGAGAGTTAGCGGATATGTGGCGTGCCGCTAAAAAAGAATATCCGAATGCGTTAGAAGCTTGGAAATCCATTGTGACAGATCCAGAAAAAGCGAAGCGTTATAAATCGGCTCGTGGTATGGGTGGTTTTGTGCGTTCTACTTGGGAAGAAGCGTCTGAAATTACTGCAGCTTCTATGCTATATACAGTGCAGACCTATGGGCCTGATCGTAACTTTGGTTTTTCCCCAATTCCAGCCATGTCTATGATTAGTTACGCTGCAGGGGCTCGTTTTATGAACCTTATGGGTGGTGCCTGCCTTAGCTTCTATGATTGGTATGCTGATTTGCCTCCAGCTAGTCCGCAAGTGTGGGGCGATCAAACGGATGTGCCAGAAAGTAGTGATTGGTATAATGCGGGCTATATTATGACTTGGGGATCAAATGTGCCACAAACACGTACCCCAGATGCTCACTTTTTAACTGAAGTGCGTTATAAAGGGACCAAAGTAATTTCTGTATCTCCTGACTACGCAGAATCTACTACCGCTGCCGATACTTGGCTTAATGTGAAAGCTGGCTCTGATGGTGCCTTAGCTATGGCTATGGGGCATGTTATTTTAAAAGAATATTATGTAGACAATACGACGCCTATGTTTGTAGACTATGCTAAGCGATATACGGATTTTCCATTCTTAGTACAGCTTGAAGAGAAGGATGGTAAATTAGTAGCAGGTCATTTCTTAACAGCCAAAGATATGGGCGATACCTCTGAACATAGTGAATTTAAGTATTATGTACTCGATGAGACTACGGATACTTTAGTTATTCCTAATGGACAAATGGGTCATCGTTGGAGTGACAAAACAAAATGGAATTTAAAATTAGAAAATAGTGAGAATGGGGCACCGATTAATCCTGTATTATCGTTTATTGATAGTAATGATGCTGTGAAGGCTGTTACGTTACCATTCTTTGGTCATTTAGATGAAAAACGTACACTAGACCGTCATGTACCAGTTAAGCAATTGCATACTCGTACAGGCATTGTATATGTGACAACTGTATATGATTTATTACTTGCTAATTATGGTGTAGACCGCGGGCTAGGTGGCGAGGTTAATGCTGATTATACTAGTGATACGCCCTTTACACCAGCATGGCAAGAAAAATATACCGGCATTACACCAGACATGGTGATTCATACAGCTCGTGAATTTGCAGATAATGCGATTGCTACGGGTGGTCGTTCTCTGATTATTATGGGTGGTGGTATCAATCACTGGTTCCATGCGGATGTAATTTATCGCGCTGTATTGAACCTTGTACTATTCTGTGCTTGTGAAGGTAAAAATGGTGGCGGTTGGGCGCATTATGTAGGCCAGGAGAAACTTCGTCCTGCTGAAGGTTGGGGCGCTATTATGAGTGCTAAAGATTGGCAGCCAGTTCCTCGTTTACAAAATGGTACGTCTTTCTTCTATTTCGCTACGGATCAGTGGCGTACTGATGAAATGGATACAGACGATTTAGTATCGCCATTGGCATCGCCACGATATCGTCATGTAGGTGATTATAATGTATTAGCGGCTCGTCTTGGTTGGTTGCCTTCCTATCCAACCTTTAATAAAAGTGGAGCAGCTATTTTTGAGGAGGCTAAACAAGCAGGTCTTACAGAGTTTGGCGATGTAAAAACGTTTGTAGCCGAGCAATTAAAGAAGAAAGAATTAAGCTTTGCTGTGGAAGATCCAGATGCACCAGAAAACTTCCCGCGCAATCTTATAGTATGGAGGGCAAATTTAATTACTTCATCTTCTAAAGGGCACGAATATTTTATGAAACATTTGTTAGGTACGAAAAATGGCCTTTTAGAAAATAACGAGCCTGTAGCAAAACCAACAGAAATCAAGTGGCGTGAACAGGCAGGTGAAGGCAAGTTGGATTTGCTGGTTGATTTAGACTTCCGCATGGCTGGGTCTGCTTTATATTCTGATATTGTATTACCGACGGCAACTTGGTATGAAAAGACAGATTTATCATCAACCGATATGCATCCGTTTGTGCATCCTTTCCAGCCTGCTGTTGATCCAGGTTGGGAAGCTAAGACAGACTGGGATATATTCTTAACTTTAGGCAAAGCCGTTTCAAAACTAGCAAAAGAAGTGAATATGCCTGTATACCGTGATATGGTGGCGATGCCTTTGCAACATGATTCTGAAGCAGAATTAGCGCAACCAGGTGGAGTGGTGAAGGATTGGAGCCGTGGTGAATGTGAACCAATTCCAGGTAAAACAATGCCTCAACTGGTAGAAGTGACGCGTGATTATACACGCATTTTTGAAAAGCAGCGTGCTTTAGGCCCTAATTTAGCGAATGGTGCTGTAGGGGCACATGGTATTGCTGTTAATATTGGTGAACAATATGAAGAATTAAAAGCTCGTAATGGTGTGATTCGTGGTGCTAGCTTAGGCGGTGTTAAAGAAGGCAATACGACGGATGTTTTGGCTGATGATGTGGGCATTGGCTGTCCTTCGATTGAAGATGCATATCAAGCCTGCCAAGCCGTGCTTACCATGTCTTCCGCTACGAATGGTGCAGTAGCACATAAGAGTTGGGCCAAAGCCGAAGAGTTGACGGGACTTACGGATTTAACCAAAATGACAGGTGGTCGTAGTGGTGAACATATTACCTTTGAAGATATTGTGGCTCAACCACGCTTAGTTATTAGTACGCCAATCTTCACTGGTAATGGTAAGGATAATCGCCGTTATACGCCATTTACGAATAATGTGGAATTACTTATGCCATTCCGCACTATTACAGGTCGTCAATCGTATTTCTTAGATCACGATGTTATGGCAGAATGGGGTGAACAGATGGCAACGTACAAACCTATTTTGGCCTACGCACCAATGCGGGAAGCGTTGCCAAATGATGGGACTCCAGAAATTACACTTAAATATTTAACGCCACATAATAAATGGAGTATTCACAGTATGTACTTTGATACGCCACAGATGTTGACTTTATTCCGTGGTGGTCAGTCTGTATGGCTTAATGAAGATGATGCGAATGAAATTGGCGTAGCTGATAATGATTGGATTGAATTATACAATAGTAATGGTGTAGTAGCATCCCGAGTTGTGGTAACGCCTCGTATTCCACGTGGCCTTGTATATATGCATCATGCTCAGGATCGTCACATTAATGTGCCAGGTACTAGTTTGACTGGCGGTCGTGGCGGTACTCATAATACACCGACACGAATTCATATGAAACCAACCCATATGATTGGGGGCTATGGACAATTAAGTTATGGGTTTAACTATTACGGACCTACCGGTAATCAACGCGACATGCTTGTGGTAGTGCGTAAGATGAAGGAGGTTGATTGGCTTGAAGATTAAAGCACAAATTTCCATGGTCATGAATTTAGATAAATGTATCGGCTGTCATACCTGTTCGATTACATGTAAAAATACGTGGACCAATCGTGAAGGCGCGGAATACATGTATTTTAATAATGTAGAAACAAAACCTGGCATTGGGTATCCGAAACATTGGGAAGATCAGAATCGTTGGAAAGGCGGTTGGGTGTTAAAGAATGGCAAGCTAGAGTTAGCGACAGGCTCTAAAAGCAATCGTTTGATGAAACTATTTTTCCATCCAGAGCAGCCAGAATTAAAGGATTATTTTGAGCCTTGGACATATGACTATGAAACTTTAATTCATTCTAAGCGCAAGAATAATCAGCCTGTGGCACGACCTCGTTCTTTGATTACTAAAGAAAAAATGGAAATAGAATGGGGGCCTAACTGGGAAGACGATTTAGCCGGTGGTAGCACAGCTCGCGCTGATGTGAATTTACAGAACTTAGGACAGAATATCGCTCTTGATTTCCACGATATTTTTATGAAATATTTGCCACGTCTTTGTAATCATTGTTTGAATCCTGCTTGTGTAGCCGCTTGTCCATCAGGAGCTATTTATAAGCGCGACGAAGATGGGGTTGTATTGATTTCACAAGATGTATGTCGTGGTTGGCGTCATTGTGTACCGGCTTGTCCGTATAAAAAGATTTATTATAACTGGCAGACTAATAAAGCCGAAAAATGTGTGTTCTGTTATCCCCGTTTAGAAAATGGTCTGCCACAGATTTGTGCTGACACTTGTGTAGGTCGCATGCGTTATGTAGGTGTGCTTTTATATGATTTAGATAAAGTAGCTGATGTAGCGGCTACTGAAAATCCGCAAGACATTTATGGCAATATGTTGGATGTGATTTTAGATCCTCATGATCCAGCAGTAGTACAAATGGCACGAGAACAAGGCATTCCAGAGAATTGGCTAAAAGCGGCCAAAGAGTCGCCCGTTTATCGTTTAATTAAAGAGTGGCAAATTGCTTTACCTCTTCATGCGGAATATCGTACGGTTCCTATGGTGTGGTATGTACCGCCAATGAGCCCCATTTTACATAAACAAGCGTCGTCAGTTCATTTCCCTGAAGCAGAAGCCATGCGAATTCCGGTAGCTTACTTGGCACAATTATTGTCTGCAGGGAATGAAGCGGTAATACGCCGTGTGTTAGATACTTTATTGGACTTACGTCGTTATATGCAACAGCGTACGCGTGGTGAAGCGACGACTGACTTTGATGAAAAATATGGGCCTCATGCTTTATATGATATGTATCGCTTACTAGGGGTTGCTAAATATAAAGACCGTTTTAGAATTCCCGCTGGGGTGAATGCTTCTCAAGAAGAAAAACGGTTACACCAAGGCGTAGGTGGTTTTAGTGACTGTGCGTTTGGCGGTTGTTCTGGCAGTACGGGAGCAGGTAGTTGTTCAGGAGGTGGTTGCCATGAGTAATAGAGTGGCAGCGACTGTAGGCGTAGATGCTACACAACGAATGCAGACTGAGCAGGACGTATTACAAGTTTGTGCGTATTTGTTGAGTTATCCTAGCGAAGCTTGGTGGAGTTCGCTCCATGAAGTAGAAACTATATTGGCCGCTTGGGCTGAGGGGCCTATAAAAGATAGCTTAGGATCTGTTGTAGAATACATTATGAGTCAAACTCAGCGTGAGTATGAGGATGAATATGTGCGAGTGTTTGATTTTAGTGGTAACACTAATATGTATTTAACGTCGTATGATGCGACTAATGCAGAAGAACAAGCGGCAGAATTATTAGTATTTAAAGAGTTTTATCAAAAACATGGTTTTGATGTGGCTAGAGAGCTACCAGATTATGTGCCTGCTTTATTAGAACTTTGTAGTACTTTACAAGCTGATGAAGCTTTGCCGATCTTAACGTATAGCCGAGAGGGGTTAACAGTATTGCGGCAGCGATTAATCGATAGCCAACAAGTACAAGCCTTTGTTTTAGATGTGATTTTACAAATTATTGAACGTTGGGAGGGGGCTACACGATGAGTGAATTTGTATGGGTCGCCTTACCGTATATAGCGTTTACCTTTTTGGTGATTGGATCGGCGGTGCGCTATACGGTATCGGAGCGCAATTGGACTACTAAGTCGAGTCAATTTTTGGAGAAAAAACAGTTACGTATAGCGGGCCCTTTGTTCCATTTTGCACTACTATTGGTTTTCTTTGGTCATGTTGGTGGTATTTTGGTGCCTCAAGAAGTGACTGAAAAGGTAGGTGTAGATGAACATCTTTATCATGCAGGGGCATTGTACATTGGAGGACTAGCTGGTATCTTATTAGTTGTTGGTTTTCTTCTTCTTATGAAACGACGTTTTGGTACTTCTTATATGAAGGTCAATACATCGTCCATGGATGTGTGGCTCTTTGCATTTTTAGGTATTACTATTTTGACGGGCTTTTTAGGGACTATGATGAATGCAGATGGGGCGTTTAATTATCGTGCGTATATTGGACCTTGGTTTCGTAGTTTATTAATTTTGCAACCACAACCAGAATTAATGGTGAATATTCCTCCTATTTTTAAGGCTCATATGCTATCTTGGATGATTGTATGTATTATTTTTCCGTTTAGCCGATTAGTTCATTGTTTGAGTTTTCCCTTCCGTTATTTGAATCGTAGTGCTATTGTATATCGGAAGCATTGAGTGCGTAGGTTTGTGTAGTTTGATATAGATTAAGACAGTTTTATATACTTTTAATAGTGAAATATTAAATCAAGTAAAAAGTAATTAATGAGTGCTATACGCTTGCTATTGAGAGTATAGTATTGATATATTTAATTAATTTATACTTTTATAGGGTTTCATAACTTTTAGTTGTGAAACCCTATTTTTTCATTAGAAATTAATGATGAAAAAGAAGAATTGCCTATATCAATTGCGTATAGGTGTCTGTAAAACGTCAAAAAAATGAAGTGGAGAGGCTTTTTTTTGATTTGTATAGCGTCAAAAAAGAGCAAATAAATTATATTATTGGTAATAATTATCATTTAGTTAATTAAGGAAATTCGATTAGATATTTCTAGCTATGGAATTAAAATTTAAATTTTGTGGAATTCAATACTATGGAGATGGCAAATTATTGTATAGTATGTGCAGAAAAAACGTATGTATATGGTATGAGGAAATGCAATTATATACAGGCATATAATAGAAAAGCTATGTGGCAAACGGTTGTGTATTGATTGCATAGTATTGCGCTTTATGGAGGTGTATATTTGCTGAATATTAATGCATAAAATGGATGAAAAAGGTGGCTTTTAACTAGCGTATGTGCGCTAGAGGTATAGATATTGTCATCAATCTTTTGATTTTGCGAAAAATTCTCATTAGACATAAATACTTGATTAAACTGCATAGGACTTGTTTGAAAGGCCTTGTCATGTGTGCTATGATTAAGTCATCAGAAAACTCGTTTTAAGTTGAGGAGGGATTACTTTGCGTACTATCGATGTAGCAAAAGTGACGGAAACAGTAGCCCAAATGTGTAAAAATGCGGCTTACTATTTACCACAAGATGTATATGAAGGCTTAAAAGCAGGTCGTGAAACAGAAAAATCTCCAGTAGGTTGTGTTGTATTAGACCAAATCATTAAAAATGCTGAAATTGCTCGTGAAGAAGATCGTCCAATTTGCCAAGATACTGGTTACACTATCGTATTCTTAGAAGTTGGTCAAGATGTACACTTCGAAGGTGGCAATTTAGAAGATGCTATTCAAGAAGGGGTAGCTAAAGGCTATGTAGAAGGTTACTTACGTAAATCTGTAGTTGCAGAACCTTTATTCAACCGTAAAAACACTGGTAACAATACTCCTTGTATCATTTATACTCGTATTGTTCCTGGCGATAAAGTTAAAATTGACATGGAACTTAAAGGTTTCGGTTCTGAAAATAAATCTGGCGTAAAAATGCTTGTACCAGCTGATGGTGTTGAAGGCGTTAAAAATGCTGTTATGGAAATTGTTAAAAAAGCAGGTCCTAACCCTTGCCCTCCAATGGTACTTGGTGTTGGTATCGGCGGTACTATGGACTATGCAGCATTGCTTTCCAAAAAAGCATTACTTCGTTCCACTAAAAAACGTAATGATATGCCAGAATACGCTAAATTAGAAGAAGAACTATTAGAAATGGTTAACAAAACTGGCATTGGACCTCAGCTTGGTGGTACCACTACAGCGTTAGCAGTTAATATCGAATGGGCTGCTACTCATATTGCTGGTCTTCCTGTAGCCGTGACAATTTGCTGCCATGCAAGCCGTCATGCTGAAGAAATTATTTAATAAGGAGGAAGATTGAAATGGCTGAAACTAAACGTATCACCACACCTTTAACAGAAGAAGTATCCAGAACTCTTAAAGCTGGCGACAGCGTATTGATTACTGGTAAAATTTATAGCGCTCGTGATGCTGCTCATAAAGTAATGACAGAAGCATTAGCTCGCGGCGAAGAATTGCCAATTGATTGGCATGATAAAATTGTATATTATCTTGGACCATCCCCAGCAAAACCTGGTGATCCAATCGGTGCGGCAGGTCCTACAACATCTGGTCGTATGGATGCTTACACACCAACTATGCTTAATCAAGGTATCAAAGGTATGATTGGTAAAGGGTCTCGCTCTAAAGAAGTAGTTGATTCCATGAAGAAAAACGGCGTAACTTACTTTGCTGCTGTTGGTGGTGCTGCTTCCTTAATCGCAAAATCTATTAAAAATTATGAAGTTATCGCTTATGGTGATTTAGGTCCAGAAGCATTAGCAGAATTAACAGTTGAAGACTTCCCTTGCATCGTAGTAATCGATAGCGAAGGTAATGACTTCTACAAACTTGGTCAAGAACCATATCGTCAAGAAGACTAATTATGTCTAACATATCAACCCTAACTATTTGTATGGGCAA
The DNA here is from genome assembly GCF_943192895.1 of Veillonella intestinalis. Taxonomy (NCBI): domain Bacteria; kingdom Bacillati; phylum Bacillota; class Negativicutes; order Veillonellales; family Veillonellaceae; genus Veillonella; species Veillonella intestinalis. The sequence goes on from NZ_CALPCB010000001.1 coordinate 59,104, forward strand.
CAGTAGTTGGTCTTGATATAGACGTCATTTAGAAACACTAAGGCATTCCAACAAATGCTAGTTATACCAAACAAACGTAAAACACGGCTTATATAAGCCGTGTTTTTGTTATATATAATACATAATATAGTCAAAGGCGCTGCGCTTATATAGAGTCAACACTTTTATGCTTTAAAATAGCTAGTTATAACAAAATATCATAATCGATACCCCTATATTGACAATAGTTCTCGGGACATATATAATGAATATATAGAAACATATGAATAATTGTTCATATGTTATTGCGATAGATACGAATATATAAATTTTAAACTCGCAAGTATAGGTTATTTATAATGTATGTATTACATCATTTTAGTATCTGCAGACACACAAGGAGTCAACGATGGAACGAATCTTATTACTTAAGAATTTAACATGTGCGAACTGTGCCGCTAAAATCGAGGACCGTATTAAGGGATTAGAAACAGTTAGTGACGCCTCTTTTTCTATTGGTACGCAGCAATTGCGAATTACTTCTACGATACCAGATACATCGGCTTTAATCTCAGAAATCCAAACGATTTGTGATGCCATTGAAGAAGGTGTAGAAGTACAAGTATATCAACGAAAAGCTAAAGGCGCTCATGATCACGATCATGACCATGCTCATGGCGGTGGCCTTATAGCCATTATTGTGGGTATTATAGTGATGTTAGTAGATGTGTTTGTAGAAGGTATTCCTAAAAATATTGAATTAGCTATGCTATTAGCTACCTATTTATTATTAGGTTGGGGCGTTTTGTGGAATGCTATTAAAAATATTGGCTCTGGTCAAATTTTTGATGAGAATTTCTTAATGAGTGTGGCTACTTTGGGGGCATTGATTATTGGGGAGACCCCAGAAGCCGTTGGGGTTATGCTATTTTATCGTATTGGCACTTATTTTGAGGAAAAAGCGACAGAACGAAGCCGCTCTGCCATAATGGAAGCTATTGATATGCGTCCTGAACAAGTTCGTGTAGTTGATCCACACGGTCATACCGGCTTAGTCAGTCCAGAAGATGTACAGATTGGGCAGACTATTGAAGTATTAGCGGGTGAGCGCATTCCTTTAGATGGCACTATCATAGAAGGGGCAACGCGTATTGATACAGCGCCGGTAACTGGTGAACCAGTTCCTGTACAAGCAGGCCCTGGTACAGAAATTTTATCAGGCTGTATTAATCAGAGCGGTCGTATTTTGATGCGTGTTGATAAAGAATTAAAAGATTCTATGGTAACACGGATTTTAGATGCTGTAGAGAATGCGGCGGCTACAAAGCCTCGATTAGATCGTTTCATTACACGCTTTGCCCGTGTGTATACGCCTATTGTGGTAGTTTTAGCTATATTAGTTGCTGTAGTACCATCGTTAATTACAGGGAATTGGTCGTACTGGATATATACGGCTCTTACCTTTTTGGTAATTAGTTGTCCATGTGCTCTCGTATTGAGTGTTCCTTTAGCTTTTTTCTCTGGTATTGGTCGTGGCTCCCGTGTAGGCATCTTGTTTAAAGGTGGTTTGTCCATGGAAGCAATTGCTAAGGTAAAAGCGGTAGCAATGGATAAAACGGGTACGATTACTACCGGTGAATTTGCTGTTCAGGCTGTTCATAGTGCTGATGGATTCGATGAATTGTCGGTGTTAAGTCATGCAGCTGCTTTGGAAGTGCGTTCGACACATCCCGTAGCTGTAAGTATTGCCAATGAAGCCAAAAAACGTAATATGTTTATTGCCAGTGTGGATGAGTTAGCTGAATTATCCGGTCGTGGTATGACAGGGATTGTCAAAGGTGACACTGTAGCTGTGGGCAATCGTCGTTTAATGGATGAACTTAATATTTCAGGATATCCAACTGAGTCTACTACCTATGGCAGTGAAGTACTAATCGCAATTAATGGCCAATATGCAGGAGCTATTTTAATTTCAGATAAATTAAAAGCAGATACAAAAGAGGCTATTTTAGAATTAACCAAACGTGGTCTAAAAACGATTATGTTGACTGGGGATACTAAAGCTGGTGCTGATTATATGGCTAAAGAAGCAGGTATTAGTGCCGTGCGAGCTGAGTTGTTGCCAGTGGATAAATTAAGTGTTATGCAAGAGCTTCGTCAAGAATATGGATCTACTATGTTTGTAGGCGATGGCATTAATGATGCGCCTGTACTAGCTGGAGCTGATGTGGGCGGTGCTATGGGAAGTGGCGCCGATGCAGCGATTGAAGCGGCTGATGTTGTGTATATGCGTCCTAGCATTAGTTCAGTAGTAGAATCTTTTAGAATTGCTAAGAATACAATTTCCATTGCCTGGCAGAATGTAGCAGTTGCCTTAGGTATCAAGGTGCTCGTTATGATTCTTGGGCTTTTTGGCTATGCTAATATGTGGGTAGCAGTATTTGCTGACACTGGTGTTTCCATACTTTGTATTTTAAACTCCGTTCGAATTTTGTATAAAAAGTAAACACTAGCTTGGACGTTAATATAGGGTAAGATTTTTACTTATTGTTTCGTTCATGCGATTAAATCGCTCTTAGGAAAAGATAATGTCTGTTAAAGCACCTAAGAGCGATTTTTTATGGCCGTTTCACTGATTCTATACTTGACGAATGCTATGTTGGTTGGATATGATGAAGTATAAGCTAATGAATGGGAGGTGGCGTATGCTCACGGTATACAAACATGAAGACGGCGAGCTTATATCAGATACAACCGTAGCTGATGCAACAAAGGGCTCGTGGATTAACTTGGTGAATCCTGACCCCGATGAGCTGGCGCTTGTCAATATTATGACGGAAATCCCTACGGACGTTTTGAAAACAGCGTTGGATATGGAAGAACGTTCGCACGTGGAAATAGAAGAAAACTATATTTTTGTCGTTATTAACATTCCTGCTTTGCGGGGGAGCGACAGTTACGATACAGTTCCGTTAGGTATCTTTTTAACACCTGATTTCTTTATTACCGTTTGTTTAGAAGAGTCAGAAGTAATGTATCCCTTCTTAAATAATCAGGTAGCTACATTTTATACATTTAAGAAAACGCGATTTTTATTTCAAATTATGTATCGTACAGCTACATTGTTCTTACGATACTTGCAACAAATTAATCGTCGTACCGATGATATTGAAATCCAATTGCGTCATACCACTAAAAATAAAGACTTTTTCCAATTGTTAGAATTACAGAAGTCCATGACCTATTTTACATCGGCATTAAAAACGAATGGTACTGTAATGGAGCGAATTTTGCGTATTCGCAGTCATGAAGATGTGCGTCATTTGCTTAAAATGTACGAAGAAGACGAGGATTTGCTAGAAGACGTTATTATTGAAAATAAGCAGGCTATTGAAATGGTTGAAATGTACTCAAATATTCTAATGAACATGATGAATGCATTCACCTCTATTATTTCTAATAATCTAAACATGGTTATGAAATTATTGGCGGCGGTAACGATTATTTTGGCGGTACCAACATTAATCTTTAGCTTGTGGGGCATTAATGTACCAGTGCCGTTTGAGGGCTTTGGTGATGGCTTTTCCTTTGTTATTGGCATTGCTTTGATTGCTACCTTTGTAGCAGGCATTTTGCTTTGGAAAAATGATTTCTTATAGTACATAGTAAATAGTTATAGAGCATCTACGCTTTAATAGAGTATTAAAGCGTAGATTTTTTATTATTAAAAAGTATGGATTATATAGTATAATAAGAAATATACGATATATTTCGATATATTGTTTTTTAGTTATAAGTATGTATTAGATAAGACTGTTACGTTTTGGGAGGAACAATATGAAAAAGACATGGCTCATTGTTATTGCTGTTATTGCGGTAGTCGCAGTGTGGTTAGTAAGTGGATATAATGGTTTAGTACAAATGGATGAAACCGTAAATAATCAGTTAGCCCAAGTACAAACGCAATTGCAACGTCGTAATGACTTGATTCCAAATTTAGTAAGTACCGTTAAGGGGTATGCAGCTCATGAACAAGAAGCTATTAATGCAGTTTCTGATGCGCGTGCTAAACTAGGTGGTGCTCGCACAGTAGAAGATATGTCAAAAGCAGATGGAGAATTATCCAGTGCATTAAGTCGTTTGCTTATGATTACGGAAAATTATCCAAATCTTAAAGCGGATCAGAATTTCAGAGCGTTACAAGATGAATTAGCTGGTACTGAAAACCGGATTGCTGTTGCTCGTAAGGATTATAATGATGTTGTGCGTGGCTATAATGCAAAGGTTCGCACATTCCCAACATCCATTTATGCAGGCATGCTTGGGTTCCAACAAAAAGCATATTTCCAAGCTGATGAAAGTGCGCAAGCAGCGCCTAAAGTATCCTTTTAATGAGGTAGTAAAAGCGAATAGTTTTACTTAGGCGTTTCATATAGTTAGGAGGCTAGCATGACTCGTAGCATAAATAAGTCTAGTAGGTCAAATAGGGATCCAATGCTGAAATGTATGCCACGAATCTTTGGGCTTGTTTTACTATTTGCCGTTTTATTGATTAATGTAGGATTAGCCAATATACCTGCTAAGCCCCCAGCAGGGCAGTATGTGGTGGATCAGGCTAAGGTATTATCGCAACAGGAGTTACAAACTCTAAATGCAATTGGGACACAATTCGATAAATCAGGCAAAGGTCAATTGGCCGTTGTAGTAGTGCCTACTTTTGGTGATCAAGCGCCTGAAGAATATGCCCTTGCTGTATTGCGTGGCTGGGGTGTTGGTCACGGCAGTAAAAATGATGGTTTCGTGTTGGCGGTGGCAATAGCGGATAAGCGGGTGTACTTATCCGTGGGATATGGTCTTGAAGGTGATTTAAATGACGCTAAAGTTGGTCAGCTGCTAGATACATATGCATTGCCATATTTTAAGGAAGGCCGCTATGGTAGTGGTATTGTAAATACTGTTTGGCAAGCCGTGCAAATTGTACATCCTGATATTAGTAAAGAGATGCAAGGCCTTGTAAAAGAAGGAAATCGTCGGCAAGGGGAATCAGATGAGTTGTCTGATGAACAAGTGATGTATATTGGCGGCGGAATTCTTATCTTCCTCATTCTTGATTTCTTCTTTTTTGGAGGCGCTATTACTCGATTTATATTGGCTCATATCTCCATCGGTGGTCGTGGCGGAGGCGGCGGCTTTGGTGGTGGATCAGGTGGTGGCCGAGGTGGTGGCTTCGGTGGCGGTTCTGGCGGCGGAGGCGGTGCTGGCCGTGGCTGGTAATCCATTATTAAATGTTAAAATATAGGCAAAAAAGCGCTTACTTATTAGTTTATAAGTAAGCGCTTTTTCTTGACGTTTAGTTTGAAATCCGCTAAAATAACAAAGTAGACATGCCGGTATAGCTCAGTTGGTAGAGCGGCTCATTCGTAATGAGTAGGTCGTAGGTTCAAGTCCTATTATCGGCTCCACTGAAAACGTAGGCGTAGCAAGGGTTTTTGTGACTTTTGCTACGTATTTTTTTACAAATTTTTAAATTTGTTTTGAAAAGTGTAATTTAAATCAAATGAACCCTTATAAATACTTTATTTTTGCTGTATTTTATCTTGAAAAATAATGTTATATAAAAATTATTTTGGTACATCAACTTTTTGATGTACCATTTTTCTCGTCTTTTTTGTCAGAAATCCAGTAAAATCAAGGGCGAACAGGTATTTTTTGATGTACCAAATGTTGGACTAGAAGAAATAGTTAGAATGTTTTTCATATTACTGTGAAACTATATAAATATTTTTGAATACATCTTCTGTTTTCTTTATTGCATGACCGTAAGTTTTAACAATCATCTCTATTGTTGCATGACCTGTCTGCTTAATAATATCATACGGTGAAATTCCTTTAGCTAAACATATTGAGATATAAGTATGTCTTGCTACATGTGCTGTGACATTCTTTTTAAGCGTTATTTTACCAGCAACCTTAAAGTAACGATTAGTTAAATTAGTTGTAGAGATAGGGGCAGTACGCCATGAGTTATAGGCAACATATTTACAACCATTAGCGTTTTTAAAAGCCTTACGCAGTAAATTAACAAGATATAAATTAGGCGGAATGTAAATTCTTCGATTACTAGAAAAGTTTTTTGTTTCTTTAATTCCGTAGCCTATTTCGGTAAGTCCCCACGCTTTATTAACTGTAACGTAAATAGAATTATCTGGTTGTATTTCTATATCATTCCAGTATAAAGCCTGTACTTCTTGAGGACGCATCCCCGTATTAAATAGTAAATGTATTATATGTTCTAGCCAATGTCCTCTAAAATAATCTAAAAATTTAGCTAATTCGTCTTCAGTGAGGCTTTCTTTGGGCTTGCTACCTTTACCTTATAGACAGGGTATTTGATGTTCTTATAGCCACTATACGTAATTAATTCATTAGCTAATAAATCGTCAAGTACTTGATTTAGAAATATTCTGGTACGAGGAATATTGCCATTGCCTTGCAATGTTTTGGTAAATTGCCTTATTTTTAGACCTGTTATATCTTTTATTTTTAAATCTTTAAAAAAGGGTTTTATAAATAATTTTAAAATATTTTGATAATCGCAATAGGTTTTATAGGCTAATTTTTTACTATTTAAAAATCTTTCGGCATAGAGAATAAAAGATTCTTCTTGTAAAGTTAATTCTTTTTTTTGAATAGCTGTTGATTCTTCAATAATTTGTTGTAAGAAAAACCCCTTTTCCCTATCTTTTATTATTTTCTCTCTGTAGTGTTGGGCTTCTTTTAAAGTATCAAAAGAAAAGTTATTTTGGTACATTATTTCTTGGCCATCTGGTGTAAAGCCTAAAGTTAAACCTCTAATGTAGTAATAATCTTTTCCTTTTGGTTTATAAATTTTTCCATTTTTAAATTTTTGAATAGCCATTGTATTTTTAACTCCCTTCTTTTAGGCTACTCTTTACTTTACTTAGTTATAGTATACTAGATAAGATTTATGAAATCAAAATAAATGTCTTTATATTAAAGAATTATTTTCTATGCTATAATAGATATGAACATTAATAAAAAATTATTAAAGATGTATAAAGTAGGTGATATAATGTTGCTATCAGAATTTTTGGATACAAATATTGAGAATAAAGAAGAAAATAAGGAAAATAAAAAGAAAACTGTAAATAACTTAATGTTTTATAAAGATTATAAGAATTTCTATGACTTAGCATATACATTACGCAAATCTAAAACGGACACAATTAATTTTTTAATGGAAAATTTTATTAAAACATATAGAGAAGATATAAAACAAATTAACGAATTATATAATAAAATATTACATGACGATGAAATTAATCAAGTAAAAGTAAGTATGTTTGTAGATATTAAATTATACGATAAATTGCTAGAAATAGAAGAATTTGAAAAATGGTCGCGGGTTCATACCTTAAGCCTTGCAGTAAATCTATTTGTGAATCAAAATGCATGGCTTATAATTTTAGAAGACCCAAAATTTAAAAAAATTAGTTCTGAAAAATTTATAAAATTTTATTACAAAAATAAATAGAACTTTTCCATTGATACGAAATATTTTCGCTTTTTATTGCGATTGTATTTCGTTCTTCTTTTGTTTAGAATTCAATATATATTCTTAGTTTTAAAGAAGATATATTGGCGAAGTGTGAAATCCGTACTATAATATGATTGTAGGAAGGAGATGAACAGGTTGGACATAAAAGACATAAGGGAATTAATAAAGCTAACCATAAAATAAGCATACAATAAAAAGGGCTGTAGCGATTGCTACAGCCTTATTTTTATTATTAAGATAAATACGATATAATAGTATCGTTGCCACCCCGTAAAATCTGGTAACAGAAAGGGGGTACAATTACAATGAATCGGAATAGGAAACGCTTCTTCTACGATATTGTAAAAAGTGTAATAGCTTCTATATTAGCTTATTACTTTATACAGTGGCTTAATATCGTAATCCGTGGCAACTAACTTTATAGCCACCGTCTGGCATTAACGTATAATGCAAGAAACCCCCAGAACCGCAATTTCTGGGGGTTTCGTTTTTGTACAATTACAATGAATCGCTTCTTGTGTATTTATTATAGCATAGATTTAAACTAATTTAAAGTACTTTAAAGTCAAATAAAAAAACACGGAATGGAACTCCGTGGCTTCTGTAGTACTTATGTACAATCTGCTATATCTATTTTATTCGATATTAGGTATATAAGAACATAATTTTTTATAGATACCCTTGTTACGTTCCATTATTTTTTATTCGCTTCTTGTAATGCTTCCCTAATTTTTTGAACGTCTTCTTCTGGTAAGCCTTTTCTTAATCCTTTTACAATACATTCTTGTAATTCAGATTCTGTAATCTGATTCTTATGTTGTTTGTTTCCAGAAACAACCTCTAAATTAATCTTCGTCATATTCTACCCTCATTTCAATTACTGGCGGTTCTGGTTTATGTCCGCGTAAGTAAGCCAAATTATAATAGATAGTCATTAAATTAGAATACATATATTCAACGTTATATATATTTGATGTATCATCAATCAACTCTCTTAGGCGTAAGAGGTCTTCTATTCCTTCTGAACTCCATTGACCGCTTAGTAATTCTTCTTCTATCATGCAGCGTAATTCAGATAAACACATGAGTATGTTTTCTAAGTTTTTTATCATCATTACTTTTCACCTCTAAACGCACCAACCAAGAAACCTAATAAAATAACTTCTGTATCTAAAGGGACGCGACCAACAACGCCCCAGAAGATACTACAAGCGATTAATAAGTGTAAGAAGCCACGTACCAAATCGCGAATATAATCCATATTAAGCCACCTTTCGAATACTTACGTTAAATAACTTAGCTAAATAATCTAATACTACTGAAAAAGGCATTCCAGATAATTCTTGTAGTACATTGAAAATGTCCGCACCTTTTTTATTACCATGTCCAGCACAATTAGGACTAAAGCAATAATAGCGGTAGCCGTCTACTTCGTTACCTATGATATTCGCACTAGCGATATTATCATCGTGTAAGATACAACGAAATAGTTGGCATTCTGGTAAGCCTAAAAAATCGGCTAAATTAATCGTCTTAGCGTATGATTTGAATTCATTGATAGTCATTGTACGTACGTCTTGCGTATCAACGCTTACAGCTTGTAATTTACTGATTGCTAAGATACGCGTATCAGAAATAGTAGCTGGCTTATGGTTATGTGATTTCTGGATTCTGGATTCTGGCTTTACTTCTGGGTATTTAGTTAAGTATTCTTCACATGCAGCCTTAACATAGCCTTCAAAATCGGTTAAACCAGATTCAAAGTCTTTTATGCTGTAGCGTACAGCGTTAGCGTCATAAATCATTACTTCATAGTCGCTATATTCGTTCCCTTTACGCCACGTAGTATAAGGCATACGCAATACACGGCTAGAATCACATACAGCCTTATCAGCAATCGCGAATGTATCAACCAATTTAGATTCTAAGGCTAACCATTCATCGCTACTTGTTTCTTCTATCGACCAAATACAATGAAAGCCGTTTCTTGTTTCTGTAATCATGGTTGGCACTAATCCAAAGGAATGGATTACAGCTAACATATCTACTTTACGTTTAGCGACTTCTTCAAGATTGAAGTACTTCCCGTTTTTGTCTTTACCAGCGTCAATATCAATAAACATGTTTCTGTAAGTTACAATATTGCCAGCTGAACGCTTACCATATTCGCTTGATTCATTAGCTAAAAAGAATTGATTAAATCCGTCAAAGCTATATACATCAGCTTCTTTATTGTTTAATACGTACTCTTTAAAAATAGATTCAAAACTTTCTTTTTCAGAAGTAGAACTTTCTTCGATTTCTTCTTCATCTTTAAGAAAAAATTCATCTGCTTTATTATGGTTGAATGTGCCGTATTGTCTATAATATTCATCTGTGAACATAGCTACAGTAGTATCGTCTAAGCGTTTATCTAAATCTTCTTTAAACAACCAATACGCAACAACTGTAATCGAATAAGACGGCTGTATAAATGCTGGATTGACATAGATAACGTTACGCGTCATATCGTTATTACTAATCCATTTATGGATTTTTAAAACATTGGCTTTTTTACAGCGTGAAAAGAAGTGCTTAAATGCACTATCAGACAATTCAAGAATTGCTTGTAAATCCTTACGCGTCATAGGTTTTTGACGTCGTGACTGTTTGTCATAGCAGTATAAAATGCTATCACTTTTCAAATGCTGGCTGATAATCATAGCGAAGTAGTAAATGTCCTTTTGTGTTAATCCTCTACTAATCGCGTCATAGCCAAAGCTGATTGACACTTTATCGCTGTAAAATCTGCCAGACTGTAAGCGACCTTCTTTCGTTACAAGTGTTTGTCTGGATTGAAAATATTTACTGTTATTGTCAGCATGTGTATATAATGAGTTAGTCATATAAAAATCCTCCGAAACTTCTTGAAATTTAAGATTAAATAGCCTTCAATATATAAGTCTATTTATTGCCAAATTGTACGTACTCAAATTCTTGTAATGCTTCTAAGCTTGATTCGCGTTTCTCTTTTTTCGCAAGTGATTGTGCTGTATGGTAAGAATATTCGCGTGTATTCTTACTATCTAGCCGATTAGTCGTACGCTGCTTTAAATACAATGAATCAATTAAGCAATCGTATTCATATTCAGACATATTATTTGTAGCGTATTCAACCATAGCTACGATTTCTGATTCTTCGTAATCTTCGTACGATTTGACGTTATTAATATCTTCTAAATTCCCGTAATTAAACTTCATCGCTACCCCCAAAGAAAGCATTGTCAAAATGTTTTAACGCTGTTTGATATACAGAATAAATCGTGTTCTTTTTGATTCCTAACTTATCGCCTACTTCATATTGTCTGTAGCCTTGAAAATGTATCATTTTTAAAATATAGCGATGACGTGCGTTTAACTTATCCAGTGCTGCGTTTATATCCGCCAGCGTTGCTACAAGCCCTACATGACTATAAGCACGTTCTTTCAAATAAATATAACTATCCAATACGCGTTTAGCTTTTGAAAAATCATTCTTCATAATAATTATTACCCCCTTAAAACTAGCTATACATAACACCAAATTCTTCAAATGACGAAATTTCTTCAAAATCAGACATACGAACCACGGCTTTTATAATTCCTTCTTCGTATAACACTTTTCGCGGAACAAGCCTTACAGCAGATTCGTATAAGACGCCGTCTGAATATGTTCCCTTAGTTTTAGTTCTTACATACTTAAATCGGTTGTCATGCTGGATTCTGGTAGCAAATTCTTTTAATTTTTTGCCGTCGTAAATGTAAACCCTATCAAGGCTAGTAAATACAGATACAACGAAATCAGCTTCCGTATAAAGCGACCAGCCTAAGCTATTTTTATTTGAGTTAGCTAATACTTCTATGCATTGATTTCCACTTTTATAACTATCAGTCTTTACTTCAATTTTGATTACATTAGAATTTAAAATATCATCTACATTATCAAAGGCTGCACAATACTCATCATTTACAAAATCAACGTCAATACTTCTGTACGCTTCTGTATCTGCCTTATATAAATCTTCACCAGCAACCAGCTTGTAGTATTCCTTAGTCCATGCTTCCCCTACATCGCCAATAACTAAACATTCATCAAAATTACGCAACATTAAATTCAATTAAAAACCCCCTATTCTGTAATAAAAAAAGAAGCTTCTACATATGTATTACTTGTGTACTATTGCTATACACATACATATATAAATGCTTCTAAAAACTTAAATTATTCAGTTGTATATGACTTTGTAATTCCCCCTTCTACTATATCCGTAAAATAGGCACTTTTTTGGGAGAAATGGCAAGTATAATTGCCAATATTGTTTAGTCCTTCACTATATCCGTAAATTGACTGATTTTTTGGGAGTATTAGACCGTATACGGGCTAATCTTTTTTGACCGTCTACTATAACTACAAAATCACGGTATAAAGAATATTCTTTGGGACAAATTGACACAAATAAAACACCTTTCTACTATATCCGAAAAACGGGGCTATTTTTGGTTGAATTGCTCAACTAACTGAGCAATTTTTAACCCTCAACTTTTCGATAACTGTTACAACTTATTTTTATAAATACCTATTCTGTATCTCTACTATATCCGTAGAATCAGCCTATTTTTGTCCGTGTTGGTTTAAAACTGAGCGACGATACTTTCTAACCAGAAAATAAAAAGTGCTTTTTTTTGACACTTTTCGGGGTAAAAAGTGCTTTTTTTTAGCACCTCTAAAAGTGCGATAAACCCTTGTAGTTACTGGATTCTTTACAAAAAAACTTACAATTTCACTTTAATATAATATAAGTGTATTTGTAACAAATCTTATTTTTAAAAACTAAAATGCACCTCTTTCTTTTTAAGTAAAAAAAACACCTTAAAAGGGGGAGAGAAGCATTCGCTTCGAACGAACTAATTTAATCTAAAATATTCTTAATCTTTAAGAATCTTTATTGAATGTAAACGCACGTTACGCGTACTAACTTTTTTCTTCTTTTTAAGGATTTTTATTTTAATCTATATAGAACTTTAATCGCGTAAATATACTTATATTATGAGAAGGTAAAGTCGCGGTTATCTTCGAATAAAAGACGTATCCGTTCCTATTTTCCTCCGAATAGGGGCGGATTCTTTTTATTAAAAATATTCTTAAATTTTAAGATTAAAGGTATAAAATGGCTAATCCTAAATTAAAATTTTTCTACAATTCCAAAGCGTGGAAAAAGACGGCGAATCAATTTCGGGAAAAGAAAAATTATATATGTTCTCTATGTAATAAACCAAACAGTAATGAAGTACATCATATAAGAGAGATAACAATAGACAACGTATCAGACCCGAATATAACACTTAATGAAGATAACCTAATACTACTATGTAAAGAATGTCACAACAAGCAACACAACCGATTCAAAGCCAGTACATCAGCTGTATCTGATAGGGTAGTCACATTTGATAGTAACGGGAATGTAGTCGCCTTATCTGATAGTAAGGACAAGGACTTTAATTACTAAGCATATCCCCCCTATTAAGTGAAAAATGAATTTAAAACAGAAGACCGTGCGGCACTCTTTTTCATATAAAATCTGATTTTTGTATCTGGTGTAGTCATGGTTATTACAAGTTATTATCGATGAATTATCAATTAGGAAGGTAACACATGGGAATAGAGAGAATAGAACCGTTTTATATAAATATAGACGGCAATACATACGACGTACTTAGCGTATTAATACATTGCGACCATATCGTAACAGTTAAGTTTGATAGCTTTTCAGACATGACTAAAGTAGCTGATTACATAGATAGACACGAACGGGCTACAGTATCTTTCGTGCCTAATAACCAACAAACACTTTTGTTTGAAGTCGTTGGTTTTTGCGATTGCGAATATGAGAACTCATTGCAACTGATTTACGAAAATATCGTCGTACCAGATAGCCTACGTATATTTAATTTATGAAAGGGGCAATATGGCAACATCGAATAAGTCACAAATAACGAAAGAAGCGAATAAGCTAAAAGCTGTATTCAAACCGCTATTAGACGATGATACATACGATATTGTAGAATCGCTTATCCTAAACGCTGCGTTTATGTCTGTAACGCTAAAGGAACTACAGCAAGACATTGCTATTAATGGCTGTACTGAACAGTACCAGAACGGGGCTAACCAACACGGAATAAAAGAATCTACATCAATCCGCGTATATAATGCAATGATTAAGAATTACAATACTACAGTTAAGAATTTAATTTCGTATTTACCAGATGATAGAAAGAAAGACACATCAGACGAATTAGAGAAGTTTTTAAGTCTGGGGAAAGGTTAAGTTATGGGCGACAATTACATAAAACAATATTACGCAGCTATTGAATCTGGCGATATTGTTGTAAGTAAAAAAGTCGCTGCTACTTATAAACACTTAGTCGATTTATTAGACGATGATAGCGAATACATTTACGACAATAATAAAGCCTTACACGTAATTAATTTCATTGAAACATTCTGTAAGCATGGAGAAGGTAAAATCGCTGGCAAGCCTTTTCTATTAGAACTTTGGCAAAAGGCTATGATTTCTGCTGTATTCGGATTCCTAAATAAAGAAACAGGATTACGGAAGTATAGAGAAGTCATTTTAATAATAGCCCGTAAGAACGGGAAATCAGCATTAGCTTCTGCTATTGCATTGTATATGCTGTATGCGGACGGGGAAGCTGGTTCTCAAATCTATTCAGCAGCCACGAAAAAAGACCAAGCTAAAATAATATGGGAATCATCAAAGAAGATGATTAACAAAAGCCAGCTTTTGAAGAAGCACGCTAAATTGTACATCAACGAAATAAAATGTACGCTGAATGACGGTATCTACAAACCTTTATCCTCTGATTCTAATACATTAGACGGGCTTAATGTCCATTGTTCCTTAATTGACGAATTACATGCGATTAAAGATAGGAATTTATACGACGTAATCATTGACGGTATGTCAGCACGATTACAACCATTGTCTATTATCACGTCTACGGCTGGTATGGTTCGCGACAATATTTACGATTTAAAATACGATGAATGTACGCGTATCATTAATGGCTATTCAGACGGTAGCTACAAAGACGAAGGCGTATTACCAATCATTTATGAATTGGATTCACGCGATGAAATAGACGACCCTACAAAGTGGTATAAAGCGAATCCGAACTTAGGTATTTCAAAACAACTTAGTTTTTTAGAATCATCGGTAAAGAAAGCGAAAGCGGATAGAAGGAATCTACCGAATACACTATGTAAAGACTTCAATATTCCAGTAAATGGCAATATGGCATTCTTTGATATGGACAAGATTATTAACGACGCTACGTTTGATATGGAAAGCCTTAGAAATTGTTACTACATAGGGGGCTGGGACTTATCGCAACAAGTAGACTTAACATCGGCTTGTATGCTATTTAAAAAGCCTAATGAACCTACTATATATGTTAAATCAATGTATTTCATTCCAGAAGAACGCCTAAAAGAGTACGAAGAAAGAGATAATAAGCCGTATTCGGCATGGGTAAATCGTGGCTTAGTGCGATTATCTAAAGGCAAAAACATAAATCCAATGGATATATTCGACTGGTATATCGACATGATGAACGAATATAATGTATTCCCTTATAAGTTCGGTTATGACAACTGGGGCAGCGGACAACTAGCAGAACAATTACAAATGCAATTCGGTAAAAACATTCTGGAAGTCGTACCGCAAGGTAAAAAGACATTAAGCGTACCTATGCAACGTATCAAAAATGAAATTGAAGATAAGAACATCAACTATAATAACAATCCAATCACAATATGGAATCTGGCTTGTGTAGAAGCAGATGTAGATATAAACGGAAATATACAACCGTCAAAAAATCGAAATAAAGACGGTATCAGAATCGACGGATTCGCAGCAATGTTAGACGCGTATACCGTCTTTTTAAATGATGAAGAAAATTATAGTTATATGAATTAAAGGGGGTACAACATGTTTGAATCTGTAATCTTCGGCTTATTAGTCTGGGCTATTGTAATAGCCTTATTTTTTTATATTGCCTTGCCTATCATTATGTATGTAAGCGTTTTTCTATGGGTATTCTTTACGGCGATTCTTCCGTATTACTGGCAACAATTAAAACGTAAAATCAGAAAGGACTAATTAATGTTTGAATTTAGAGGTATCGAAACGATTTTTAAGAATGCAATAAATACGATTCCTAATACGGCGAATCTGGATTCGGTGAAGTTATTAAATTCGTATCAGAATCAAATTACGCAATACAACGAATTAATCTATGACGATTTGACCGTTAATGCGTGTATTTCGACCATAGCAAGGCATGTAAGCAAGTTAAGACCCGTTCATATCCTAAGCGACGAAAACGGGCGTACAGTGCAAAATAGCAACATTAATACGCTACTAACACATCGACCAAATGAATTTATGACATCAACTGAATTTTTGTATAAGATTACTAGCCAGCTTCTTCTTTACGGCAACGCGTTTGTCTGGATAAAGAAAAATAAAGCTGGTTTTATTACTGGCTTCTATCCTTTGACATTCAGTAATTGCGAATTAAAAGAATACAAAGGTGAGTTGTGCTTGAAATTCCAATTTCACACAGGACAAACGGAAGTAATTTCTTACGATGAAATCATTCATTTACGGCACAACTACATAAACGACGACATCTTAGGACAACAAGCGAACAATAGCTTAAAACCTACATTAGAGAATCTATATAAGGCTAGACAGTCAATCGCTAATAAGGTACAAAACAGCGGTAACATTACAGGTATCTTAAAATTAGCTGGCAACCAGAAAGCCGCTGACTGGTACGAAAACGCCTTATCATGGGCTAAGAAGTTTAAAAACTATTCTTCTGAAACTGGTGGTATCGCTGCTATTGATTCGTCTGTAGAATTTCAGCCTATCGACCTAAAAGTAGAATCCGTAGAAGATTCACAATTAAAATTCCTACAAAACGAAGTATATTCTTACTTTGGATTAACAGAAAA
Source organism: Veillonella intestinalis (assembly GCF_943192895.1). Classification (NCBI taxonomy): domain Bacteria; kingdom Bacillati; phylum Bacillota; class Negativicutes; order Veillonellales; family Veillonellaceae; genus Veillonella; species Veillonella intestinalis. The sequence continues at coordinate 75,720 of NZ_CALPCB010000001.1, forward strand.
TATTATATCTGGCAACTATACGGAACAGGAGTGGCAAGCATTTTACGAATCTGTAATAGACCCTATTAAGATTCTTTTATCACAAGAATTTACAGCTAAAATTTTTAACGATACAGAATATAAGAACGGTAATTACATCGACTTTAATTCGAATCGTTTATCGTATGCTTCGACCACTAATAAAGTCGCTATGGTTAAAGAGTTAGGTGCATTAGGATTATTAACAATAAATGAATCGCGTGAAATCTTCGACTTACCGCCAGTAGAAAATGGCGAAAAACGCTTAGTATCACTTAACTACGTGAACGCCGATAAAGCGGACGAGTACCAACTAAAAGACTAACTTTTTCTTAAATCTTAAGAAAATTTCTTAATATGGACTAGTAGAAAGGAAGGTTTACACATGAACGATTTAGAGTATCGAAGTTTACACTCTTCTTCGATTGCTTCACTTGAAAATGACGACATGTTAGTCGCTGGTTATGCAATCGTTTTTGATTCGCCTACGCTACTTTTTGAAGATGAAGTCGGAAATAAATATTATGAAGTCATTACAAAAGACGCTTTACTAAACTGTAATCTATCCGATGTCATTTTGCGTTACAACCATAACGACAACGCTACATTATTAGCCCGTACTAGCAATGGCACATTGAAGCTTGCTATTGATGATGTAGGATTGCATTTTGAAGCTGTATTAGCTAATACTCAAGCTGGACGCGATATTTACGAATTAATTAAGCGTGGCGACTTGTCTAAAATGTCTTTCGGCTTCTATGTAGACGCTGAAAAATTCGAAGGTAATACGCGTTATATTACAGCGTTAAACCGTGTTTTTGAACTAAGCATTGTTGATTTTCCAGCTTATAGCAATACTTGTATTGAAGCGATTTGCAGAAGCTTTGAAAACATCAAACAAGCAGAAATCGAAGAAGCAAAAACTAAACATCTACGTAATCAAGTAGAACTTTTGACGTACTAAATAGACTTATATATTGAAGATATTTTAGTATGTTTTTTTATTGGTTTTTTCTTGGATTTTAAGAAGAAAGGACATTCACTTAATGAATCGACTTAATGAAATTATGAATCGTAAATTAGAGATTCGAAAAACTATTGAAAATGCTGATTCCGAAGCATTACAAGCATTTAAAGAGGAGTTAGAAGCACTTAACAAAGAAGAAGCTGAACTTCGTAGTCGTGAAGCTATCTTAAACGAACTAAAGAACGACGACACTTTAGGCACTGATTTATTAGCAAAAGGAGAACAACGAAACATGAATTTTGAATCTATGGAATACCGTAAAGCATTTATGGAATATGTTACTAAAGGAACTGAAATTCCTAGCGAATTCCGTGCATTAAATCCAGCTATTACAGCTGATAACGGGGCTGTATTGCCAACAGCTGTATTAAACGAAATCGTTACTAAACTAGAAGCATTCGGCGATATTTTACCGCGTGTACGTCGTGTAGCGTTTCCAGCTGGCGTAGTAGTCCCAGAAATGGCTACCGTATTTACGGCTAAATGGCAAAACGAAAATGCTAAAGCAGAAGGCGATAAAGCCGTTACAGGTGCTATTACATTCAACGCGTATCAACTTCGCTGTTCCGCTGGCGTTTCCTTCCAAATGGACGTACGTTCTTTATCCGCGTTTGAAGCAACTTTAATTAAAAATGTTAGCGACGCTATGGGGAAAGCCCTAGAAAAAGCTATCGTAGCTGGTTCTGGCGTTGGACAACCTACAGGTATTTTGAAAGCTACACCAGTAGCCACTGTTACAGTTGGTAGCGAATTCAAAGTAGCAGATATTGTAAAAATTGTAAAAGCGATTCCTTCCGCGTATAAAGCAAGTTCTGTACTTATCATGAACGAAGGTACAGCTTTATCTCTAATCAGTGCAACAGATAACGCTAATCGTGCGATTGGTTCTGTAGCTACCGATTTAAGCGGAAAACCTCAATATAAAGTATTCGGTAAACAAATTGTATTAACTGATGAATTACCAGACATCGACGCTGCGGCTGCTGGCGACACTGTAATTTTAGGCTTTGATTTAAGCCGTTACATGCTTAATACAGCGTATGATGTAGATTTACGTACTTACATCGACAATGAAACACGTGCAAAAGTTTATGATTCTGTAGCACTTGTTGACGGTAAAGTCGTAGACGCTAACGGCTTAGTATTCGTAAACAAAGCAGCTGCGAAATAAGGTACTAAACTATGATTAGCCTATCGGAAGTAAAAAACTACTTACGAATCGACTACGACTTAGTAGACGAAGATAAACAAGTAGAACTATTAATTAACGCTGCGATAGGATATATCGAATCAACGACAGGCAAGAAGTATGTAGAGGATTCCGAAATTATGGATACGCTTTTACTACTTCTTGTTAGTCATTGGTACAGTAATAGAAACATGGCTAATAAATCTACGGCAATATTGGAATTTCCACATACGATTACTTCATTGATTCATACCATAAAATATAACACCAGTTATAAGGCGGTGGAATCATGATTACAAATGCTGGCAGATTAAATAAGCGAATCGAGATTCACGTTAAAAAACAGGGTACAACAGACAAGGGCTTTTCCTCAATCAAAGAAGAAAAGCTTTTTTCTTGCTGGGCTTCTGTACAGCCGATTCGTGCGTCTGAAATCTTAGACAATGAAACGTTACAGAATACGGAAACAGTAAAATTCGTTATTCGGTATCGTAAGAATCTTGATTCTAACATGACTATCTATTACAACGGTTCACCGTATCAAATCACAGCGATTATAAACCCCTTTGGAGACAATGAATCGCTTGAAATATTAGCCGATAAAAAATCACGGGGTAAAGAATCAAATAACAAAACGATAGGGGGTACGACTAAATGGCAGAATTCAAACTTTTAAAAATTGATGAATTACAAGATAACATCAAAAAGGCTATTAGCGAACACCCCAAAGAAGCAGAAAAGACGCTTAATAAAGTAGGGCTTGAATTAAAAAAAGAACTAACTAAAGAATCGAAAAAATACGCTTCTGGACGAGAACATAAACGTTCATTAGCTAAAAGCTGGCACAAGAAAGTTGTAGGCGATAGCCTTAGTAATTTAGAAGCCCAAGTATGGAGTACAGCCCCACATGTAGGGCTTGTAGACAGAGGACATAAAATTGTTACTAAAAACGGCAATACAGTAGGCTATGTCCAAGGTAAACATTTTATTGATAAGACATCAAAAGATGTTGGTAACGACGTACTACCAGCTGAATTAGAAAAGTATTTAAAACGTTTGAAAAAGAAAATAGAGGGCTAGACAATGTTACAACAGATTTCAATTCTTGAATCTGTACGCGATAGGCTTCAAGAATCCTATAAACTTCCAGTCTATTTAGACGAAGTTAAAGAAGGCTTTGAAAGCCCTTGTTTTTTTCTTAAAGCCTTGAAAACGACTTCACCTTATACAAAGTATCTGAATCATAATCGAATCACGATTTATATTACATTCTTTTCGGAAAAGGGAAGTACGCCAGCTGAACAACTATATCAGATTCAAGACGATTTAAACGACATGTTCTTTAAGGTTCTGTTCATAAAAAACAGGGCATTACAACCAGAAAATTTATCTTATGAGATTCAAGGCGATGACAGCGACATCGTCTTTTTTTCATTTGATTTGAATTATTACGACGGTATCGCCAAACCAGAACCAGAAGAACTAATGAACAATCTTTATTTAACAGAAAGGATTTAGAGAATGGGCTTACCTAGTATTTCTATTTCATATCGCGAACGCGGTATTACCGCTATTGAACGTGCTAAACGTGGCATTATTTTATTATTGTTACATGATACAGTACCAAGCGGTTCAGCGAATGCATATGTAAAACATACGGTTTTCGATAATGACGACATTCCAGCTGAATTATCCGAAGAAAATAAGAAACAAATTGAACTAGCTTTAATCGGCTATCAAACAACACCTTATAAAATTATTCCGTTAGTTTTTGCCGAAAGTACAAGCATTAATGACATGTTAAAGGTGGCAGAATCTATTAAGTTTACTTACTTAGTATATCCAGAAGCAGACGAAGACGCAGCGGCTACTATTGCGACATGGATTAAAGCACAACGTACGCAAAAGGATAACCAGTTAAAAGCTGTTTTATACAAACAAGCAGCGGACAATGAAGGCGTAATCAATGTTACGAATAGCTGGTTTAAAGTTGGTAGTAAACAGTATACAGGGGCTGAATATTGTTCCCGTATTGCTGGCTTAATCTGCGGAACACCAGCAAAAATTAGCTGTACTTACGCCCCACTACCAGAAGTAACAGAAGTTGAATTCGTGGATAAAGAAACTCTTGATTCCCGTATCGACAAAGGCGAATTCGTTGTATTTGATGACGGCGAAAAAATTAAAGTTGCACGTGGCGTTAATAGCTTTATTACTACTATTGAAGGTAAAGGAAAGTCCTTCAAAAAGATTAAGCTTGTAGAATTAATGGACATGATTCATGACGACATCAAAAAAACAGCCGAAGATAATTACTTAGGCAAATACGCGAATAGCTACGACAATCGTTCTTTATTGATTACCGCAATCAACGGCTACTTCTTAGAATTAGAACGTGACGGTTTGTTAGAAAAGAACCAGAATGAAGCTTCTATCAACTTAGAAAATACTAAGATTTATTTGATGAAAAACGGACGTCGTACAAAAGAAGAATTGGCTAAAATGTCTGAAATTCAACTTAAGTACGAAAACATTGGCGACAATGTGTTCTTAACAGCTTCATTATCTATGCTAGACGCTATCGAAAACATTGATTTACCAATCAATATTTAAGTGATTTTTCTTAAGTTTTAAGAAGAAAGGACTAATTAATACATGCAAAATGTAACAGGTAATAAAGTCATGGCTGGTCGTCATGGCGAAGTATGGGTAGACGACCACTATTTAGGCGAAATCATGGAATTTAAAGCTACTGTAACACTTGATAAAGCAGAAGTTAAGCTTATCAAACATCAAGCAAAATCTTATAAAGTAACAGGCTATACGGCTAAAGGTAGTATCAAATTCCATAAAGTAGATAGCTACTTCTTACGCAAAATGAACGATAAAATTAAGGAAGGGAAACAACCTATCTTTACTATCGTATCTAAGATTAGCGACCCAGACGCCGTAGGCGAAGAACGCGTAGTAGTTCGCGACGCTACTTTCGATGAATTAGTATTGGCTGATTGGTCAGTAGATAAAATCTTAGAAGAAAGCTATAACTTTACGTTTTCTGAATGGGACATTTTAGACACCGCAACAGGTGAATAATAGGGGGGCTTTTTAGCCCCTCTTTTTTTCTTGAATTTTAAGAAGAAAGGGAATATAAAAAATGGCTACTGAATTAAATTTAATTGATGTCTTGTTACAGCAAGACGCAGCAACATTACTACAGCAAGAAACCGAAGAATACGAAGTAAAATCGTTAACGCGTAAAACAGGTAAAAAGTTTGTACTTACATTGCAAGGACTTAATACAGATATGTTTATGAAGATTCGCAATCAATGTACTGCTAAAAATAAGAAGGGTAAAGAAGAATTAAACGAATCTAAATTTAGTGCGAAAATCCTTCTTGAAGGCATTAAAAAACCAGACTTTCACAGTATGAAACTTGCCGAACATTTTAATGTAGGTACACCAGAAGAAATAATGACAAAGTTATTCAATGCTGGCGAAACAAACGAAATCGCTAAACGTATCAATGTACTTTCGGGGCAAGTAGTAGATGTTGACGACGACATCGACGTAGACGAAGAAATAAAAAACTAATTGAAACCGATAGGAATACACAAACAGCCTATTATTTATATAGGTTACATGGGCTATTACCGCACGAATATTATTCGTTGCCTATCGGTGAAAGATTAATCGTATCTGCGTTCGTTTCTTATGAATTGAATCAGTTAAGAGAAGAAGCTGATTCTATTAAGAATTAAGAGGTGATTTATTGGCAACTGTAATTGACGCTATTATCAAGCTACAAGACGACATGTCAGCCAAATTAAAGCGGATAAATAACAACTTAAAACAAACTGAAAGCATGGCTAAGCGTGTAAATAGAAGCGTTGCTTCAATGGGTAAAGGCTTCAATAGTGCTGCTTCTGCTATGCAACCGTTCGCCCTTGCAGCCGTTGCCGTAGCTGGTACAGCGATTACAGCTTACGCCAGCTTTGATACTAAGTATCACGCCTTTTTAAATAAATTATCCGATGATACTAAAAAACATACGGAAATTAGCCAAGACGCCTTTTACAAAATGGGGACGAAAGTAGCTGTACCACTTGAAACATTAATTGGCGTTGCAGACCAAATAGGCGGTGCAATCGACGGCTTAAACGGCAAGGAAATAAACGAACTTACAGAATCTGTATCACGTTTCGCGGTGGCTACTGATACACAAGCAGACGTAGCAGCTTTAATGTTTACAAATACTATGAATAGCTTCGGCTTATCTGTAAAAGATGTTCCGCACATGCTAGACGGTATTACACAGGCTTCTAACTTATCATCGGCTAATGTTGACGACTTAGCGGAAGCCCTAAAAATGACATCTACATCAGCAAATAGTATGAATCAAACATTAGATACTACACTAGCTTCATTAGCTACTTTAGCGAACAACGGCTTAAAAGGTTCTATGGCTGGTACTGGCTTATCTAACATTTTTGAACGTATGGCGAATCCTAAGTTTTCTGCTGTACTTACAGACATGGGAATTCAGTTATTCGACACTTCGGGAAACATGCGACAATTAACAGACGTTGCAGAAGAATTTAACCGTGTTACAGCTGGTATGAGTGGCGTTCAAAAACAATCATTAGCATTAGAAGCATTCGGCGACCAAGGTTCGCGTGCGTTCCTTCTTTTAGCTAATAACTTAGACGCTTATAAGAAGAATTTAGCAGCGGTACAGGATTCACAAGGGGCAGCCAACAAAGCGTATGATGAAATGAAACAGTCATTAGGCGGAAGCCTTGAAATCGCTAAAAATAATGCTATGGCGATTCTGTATAAAATCGGCGAAAAACTAGCCCCAACAATAAAAGTATTGGTGGAAGAATTTTCTAAATTTACTGAAAAAATCTTAGATAATAACGACGGTACTATCGACTTAGCAATTACATTAGGTAAATTAGTTATTGGTACATTCGCCGTTACTAAGGGTATCGGCTTAGCCTTAACTGGTTTGTCCGCTGCGTCTGGTGGCGTATTATCGTTCGCTTCTGCTTGTGCTAAAGCTGGTGGCATTGTTCCTATGATTTTCGGACGTGTAAGTTTAGTATTTAGAACCTTTGGTTCATTAATTAAAAATGTAGGCGTAATCTTTAAATTATTCGGTATGGACTTCGCACGAATCGGCTTAACTATTGCCCGTGGCTTAATGTCCTTTATGTCCGTTGGCGGTAAAGTATTTATGTTTTTGATTCGTGGTATAACGTTATTAGGGCGTGCTTTCATGGCTAACCCTATCGGACTTGCGATTACTGTAATTATTGGCATTATTTACTTACTCTATACCAACTGGGACACTGTAGTAAAATACGTGGACATCGGTATTAAGTGGCTTAGTAATGAATTCCAATTCTTGAAAAACACAACAGTAAACGCGTTTAACTATATCGTAAATGGCGTTATGTCCTTTATTAATTACTTAGGCGACTTACTAGCTTATATTGGCGGTGCGTTTATGTCTGGTTTTATGGGGGCATGGCAAGCCGTAAGCGACTTCTTTAATGGAATCTGGAACGGCATGGTATCTACTGTTTCTGGAGTAGTTGACACTGTAAAAGGCTTAATCAATCAGATTATTTCAGTTTTAAATGGCGTCAGCTTCACTGTTCCCGATTGGGTACCGTCATTCGGTGGACAAAACTTTAGCTTGAATATTCCGTTACTCTTTACTGGTGCTGAAAACTGGAAAGGCGGACTAGCTAAGATTCACGACCAAGGCGGCGAAATTGTAGATTTACCGCAAGGTACAAGAGTAATTCCACATGATAAGTCAATCAAAGAAGCACGCGATTTAGGACGTTCAGAAGGGCAATTACTCAACGCTAAACGTTCTGGTATATCAATCGCTATAGCTAAAGTCGCTGATTCAATCGTAATTAGAGAAGACGCTGATTTAGATAAATTAATGACTAAGTTAACAGAAACATTAGAATCGTATGCTATTAATGCTGTAGAAGGGGCTGTATAATGAGTATTTTTTCTAGTTCAACAAAAGAAACAATGATAAATAAAGCCTTACAGTACCTTCTGGGCAATAGCGACGGTACAGTAGGGGCAGAAGACGGCGAAGTAGTCATTTCTGGCGTATCTGGAACGGTGAAACTACCCGTTCCGCCAGAATCCTATGAAGTAGCCGTTTCTTCACTACATCAAAAAGTAAATATCCAGTCATTAGGCGAATTAAATATGTTAGGTAAAACAGGGCTTCGGACAATATCATTCACGACATTTTTACCAAATCAAGACTATACATTCGCGAATGCTGTAGATACAGCAGAATACATTAAAAACATAGAATCATTACGTACAGCTACATCACCATGTCATTTACTTATTGGTGGTACTACAGTAGATTTTGACGTTACGATAGATTCATTTACTTATTCTGAATCTGGGGGCGGTGGCGACATCACTATCGCCCTTTCATTTTCTGAATATAAGAAAATAAACGAAGTAGACAAATCAGTAGTTGATGAAAAAACTGGACTGAATCAACGTAATACGACCGCACTAAAAAAAGTAGCTACTAATTTACAGTATCGTAAGCATGATACACCGTTAACATTCTTAAATCGTGCATTATCTAAAACCAATGCAAAAGGTTTAGACGAAAACCAAGCCAAATATTTAAGCTATGGTAAATCGCTAGTAAAGTCCGCTAGTGGTACAGGCGTATCATTTAACATTGGCGATACAATAAATTTCAAGCGTAATAAAAACAATACATTATCTGCGGTAGTAAATAATAAAGAATTAGCACTAAAAGAAGATAAGCAAGTTTTTAATTCGGATAGGAAAGGATAGTTAGTTATGGGCAGCTTCAAATTCTTAGTCAATGACAAAGATATAACTAACTACATTATTTCGTTTTCATGGAGTGGCGATAATTCACAAGCTGGACGTAAGTTAGAATTCACTGTAGCATTCAATAATGTTACTAAGGATAGTACATTTACAAATCCTTATATTATAGCTGGTGATAAAATTACGGTTAAGTATATTCTTAATTCCGATTCTATGACACCAGAAGAATTTATACTGTTTAAAGGGCAAGTCTGGTTAACAAGTCGTAATACTCCTGGCTATGATAAATCATTTACAGCGTATGACAATATTATCTTTTTAGCAAAATCAAAGCTAAACAAGAAATTTCAAAACGCTACTGTATATGACGTATTAAAACAGGTTGCGAATGAGTTCGGTATGAATATCCTTCTTGATGAAGGTATCACGCTAGACGCAAAAGGCGACTTTATAGCAGATAATATGTCTGGTACTGAAATCTTCAAGAAGGCATTAGACATACAATCAGCTAAAGACAATAAAAAGTACTGTATTATGGCACTAGATGAAAACAACAATATCGTAATTGGCTATAATGGCGGTAAAGAAGTAGAAAACTTTAGTCTTACAGATACTACAAACGTTTTCAGTTCGTCACATTCCGAATCGCTAGAAAACCTTGTATCTATGGTTTACATTGCAGATAATAACGGCAATACAACAGCTTCTAATGTAGTCCAATCCGATTATGGCTTACAGCATTACGGGAAAGTAACACAAATCTATAAGCCAGATAAGAAAGTAGATACAGCGACGGCTTCACGTGCATTACTACATTCAGTAGACTATGAATCAAGTTTAGAAGCTATTGGTAATATCTTCTGTGTAGCTGGTAAATCGGTAACGATTCAAGAAGAAAACCTAAAAGGAAAGTTCTTCATCAAATCCGATTCACATAGTTTTAGTTACGGACAACATACAATGAGATTGTCCCTAGATTTTACGTCATTACATTAGCTGTAAGCGATTTTAAATAACGCCCTTAACACTTTATACCTAAAAAAAGAAAAAGCCCCTCCAAGGGGCTATTCTCATATATTATCATTTATAAGGCTTTCAAAAAGCCAGTCATAGCAAGGCTTTTCAGACACCTAAAAATTTAATTATTTAGGCTATACTTTTCTATTAAAGAATTTAGTTGATGACGGATTGCGTTCGTATCAGTTGTTACGTTACGCCACTTATGAATAATGTTAGTATCTGTTTGACGACTATATAAGTTAGCTACATCGCTTTCATGGTTCTGATTATATCGTTCTGGATTGAAGTACACTACTTCGATTATATCTGTTTCTAAATCGTATATGCTATATACTTCATAACCATTTAAACCACGACTACGAATTGTTTGTAACAGTTTTCTGATTCCTTTAAACTTTCGTTCCATAGCGATTTACCTTTCTAAATTCTAGTACATTATCAACTTCGATATTACTAGCGTGGATTTCATTCAAGAAATCATCTACAGTTATTGATGTAAGTTCGTCTTGTACCTTTTTGTACTGGCGGACAAAAGACGCTTTCAAAATATCACGATATGCGTACTTAGTCATTGTATCACGACTAAAATACCATTCGACGATTATACCGTCTTTCTTTTCAAGCTGGATAGTTGATTCACGTTCTATTGTATTGTCCGCTAATTCTGATTCAATTTCTTTAATAAAAGCGGTATACATCATGCTGATTAACCAATGTTTATACATTTTCCATAAGTAAACATTTAATTCTTTGTCTGGCTTTTCCCAGTCAATCAATGTTGAACGTGGTATTTCTAATTCAGCAGAAACAATTGGTAATGTTAGCCTAAAACCATTTCGCAAATTTTTAGCTTCTATCATTTTCACCAGTCCTTACTATATATAAAAATTTATGAATTTCGTTACAGGTTTTATTCAGAACTTCCATTAATGTTACTATGTCTGGGCTAATGTGAACGTCTGAAAGTGCGGATTCTAATAATGACAATCTATGACTAATGTTGTCTATATCTTCTGTATTAGCAGCGATATATAATTCGTCGGCTAATTTAAACAGTATTGTACTTAGTCCGAATTCTTCATTGATTAAAACGCGTAATCCTTCGCTTCTATCTTTGATTTTTTGAAGTGCATTTTCTGGCGTATTCTTTTTTAATTTAATAGCACGCTTACCGATTTTGACGACGTATTCGTCATTAGCTAATGGCTGCTGAATACCTTGTATGCGATTTAAAAACCTTACTAAGTATTCATCATCTAATGAAGGTACATTAAATACACGATTATTATAATGGTAAATGCTATACGTACCGTTTTTAAGACATTTTAAACTGTATTTCTTTTGCTTAGACAATATTTTTTGTACTTGTTCCAATGTCATTATTGACACCTCATTTCTTACTTTGTATTGTAGTATGATTTTCGCACTATGTCAAGAAAAAATATTCTTAAATATGAAGAAAAAGACGCCTTTTACAGCGTCTTAATTCATTACATTAATTCGGTTGATAGTACGTATTCAGAATGACCCCCTTCGATTAAAGCGTTGTTTAAAAAGAGAACTTCTTCGGCGTCAAAGCCGATGTATTTATCGTCACCAGCTACGAAATAATCTACGGTTACATCTTCTAAAGCGTCTACAATATCTAATACGGCGACGTAATATTCGTCTTGTAGATATTGCATTGCTTGATTCTTCAAAGTCTGGCGATGTATTACAATACCTTCATTCTCTAACATTTCAATGTATTTAGCTAATAATTGTTTCTGTAACATGTGTTGACCCCCTATAAGACAAAGTGTTTACTGTTTTTAAAAATCCAACCAGAGATACTATTACCAGCAAGTATTTTATAATCGTGAAGCATATCTTTTGCTTCCTTTTTACTATTGCATGGGATAATTTCGCCAGAAGTTAAAACTAAAATCCATTTAGAACCGATTTTCATAATTAAGCCCCTTTCTTAGCATAAGAAATAACTGGTTGAGTGATTTCGTAAACGTTAGCTACTATATCGTCTGATTGATTCATCAGTATTGTACAAATACCTTTTGCTTCTTCAAACGTTTTAGCTACCTTTGATTTAATTTCTAATCCGTCGCGATAACTTATTAAATACTGTTTCATAGTTAAAACCCCTTTCTTTTTATTCGCGTTTCCTTAACTATGATGTAATTATAGTGCGAATTTCATTCTATGTCAATATAAAATATTCTTAAATTTAAAGAATATTTTAAAATTATTTTTAGAAAGGCACTAATAAATGAAAGAAAATCCTTATTCTAAGCTGCTTACTATTATGAATGGTGTATCGCAAAATAACCAATCGCCACTAATGGCAATAGGTAAAATCATAGCCCCACCGCCAGAGATTCAAGTAGCATATAAAGACTTTATTTTAGATAAAAACGATGTATGGATAAGTGAGTATTTACTAATTGGATATGAAAGAACAGCAAAAGGCGTAATTACATCAGAAACGCAGCCGCGTGGCGGTGGCGGTGGTTATGCAGCCTTCGAAAGTCATACACACGCTATAGACAATCCATACACGGATAACATTATATACACGGATACGTTAAAAGCTGGTGACTACGTATCAATACAGCCCTTACAACAGACGGAAGGGACAAGCCAGCAATACATTATTTTAGATAAAATAGTTCATTTATAGAAAGGTGATTCAATGGCTAATCCATTTATTACAAGTACAAGCGACGATACTACTACAATCGTATCTTCTGAATTGCCACTCTTTATTGAATATGCATTTGATTTCAAAACCGATAGGTTTATAAAAGACGATAACGGACAACACGTTATAGTAACAGGTAATGAAGCATTGAAGGTATGGATTTACAAGACGCTAAAAACTGAACGGTGGCGTTATGTTGCTTATCATAGTGCCTATGGCATTGAGTTAGAAAAGTATATCGGACAACCAAATATAAAGGCTACAGCAGACGCTATGAAAGCCGATATTATAGAAGGCTTATTGATAAATCCTTACATTATTTCAATAGATAAAATCGAAACAACCAAGCAAGAAAACGACTTAGTAGAACTTACTATTACGTTAACTACAGTTTATTCAAACTTAACAGCAACGTTTATAGTTTAGAAAGGGGCATACATGGCAGATATTTTTAAGTCGCAAGACGTCAATACGATTCAATCGCGATTAGTTAATTACATAAAAGAACATGGTAACGAAGAATCGGTTATCGAAGGTACTTTTAAGCGTGATTTAATCAACGCTAATTCAGAAGAATACAAGAATACATACTGGGAGATGGATTTAATCCGTGACGCTGTATTCGCTAAAACGTCATGGGGCGACTATCTTACTGAACGCTGTAGCGACTTTGGCGTTGATAGAAAAGTAGCTGTAAAATCACATGGCGAAGTCAAGGTAACAGGGCAAGCTATGGCGTGGATTCCAGAACGAAGCCTATTCCAATCTAAAAGCGGTTTAAAGTTTTACACTACAGAAGAAAGTTATATTAACGACGACGGCTACGCTGTTATACCTATTGAAGCTGAATTTGAAGGCGTTGATTATAACTTAGAGGAAAACCAAATAACGTTGATTCCTATGTCTATTGGTGGCGTAAGTACTGTTACGAATGAAAAGCCTACCATAGACGGATTCGACCGCGAAACAGACGAAGCATTATATAATCGCTACTATGAATATATTCGCTTACCAGCTACCAGCGGAAACGTATTCCATTACAATAATTGGACTACATCAGTATCTGGCGTTGGTGGCTGTAAAGTAGTAGAAGAACAATATGGGGCTGGGACTGTAGGCATTGCGATTATAGATAGTAACGGCGACAAAGCTAGTCAAGACTTAATCGATAAAGTAAAAGCTTACATCGAGACAGTACGACCAGTAGGGGCTAAAGTAACAGTAACAACACCAGATATTCAGACTATCAACATTGTAGTAAATGGCGTTGTTGGTGCTGGCACAACAGACGCGTTTAAAACTGTTCTTTCTGATTACTTCCGTAAATTCGGATTTAGGCTTGAAAAGGTATCTTCTGCGACGATTGCCAAACAGCTATTTAATGCTGGTTATACCGATTATGATTCTATTACGTTAAACGGTAGAAACAATTCTGTAATCCTTAACGGTAAACTACCGAAAATTGGGACGGTGGTTATTAATGGATAACTTCAATAACAAAATCGGTACTGATTTTATGCGACAAGAAGAAATTAACATTCTTCGTTACTTGCCAGATTTTCTACAGTCGTCTGATACGTTCAAAGAAGTTGCGGACGCACATTCAAAAGAACATCAATTACAGCGTGATAAATTAGAAGATTTATTTAGACAATGCTTTGTTTCTACGGCGACATGGGGACTTGTATTATGGGAATCTGAATTGGATTTAGATACAGACGAAAGCGAAAGCTACGAAACAAGACGTCAAAGAATCTGGAATAAGCTGCAAAGTAAACAGACATCTACATTACAATTTATGACTGATTTACTTAATAAGTACACTACTACCAAAGACGGTTCAATTAATGAAATTTACGACCAGTACAAGCTTGAATACTATATTCAAGACGGTAGTATTACCAGCTGGAAAGACTTACTAGAAGCAATCCAGCAATGGAAGCCAGCACATTTAGGCTTTTATTTTATTACTCATACTGATTTAGGAGAAGAAACGTATTACGGCGGTATTGTATCAGAAGTAGAAGAAATCTATATACCGTGCGATTTAGATTATCAAATCGAAACAGGTGCTACAGCTGGTATTAAGCCAGAATTAGATTTTGTACAGTATTTAAAATCCAGAAAGGAAAATTAGTTTATGGCAATCAACAAAAGCGGAGATTGGAATGTATTAGTCCTTACCAATGCTGGACGCGATATGCTTACGCAAGCACGTGCTGGACATAAGTTATCTTTTACTAAAATTGTAATTGGTGACGGTACGGCTACAGGTACAGCTATAGACCCTTTAGTAAAAATTAAAAGTCCACGTCTTGAATTACCAATCGCCAAAAATGAAACGGTACATCAAGGACAAATGAGACTACAGTTTAGAGTAAGTAACGCAAAAGTAACAACTGGTTTTTATTTTCGTGAAATTGGTTTAATGGCAAAATTGGACGAAGGCGAAGAAGTGCTTTACTCTTATACTACTTGCGGTAGTAAAGCTAAAATGATTTACGATAAAACATATCCAATACAAGAAAAAGTAGTCAATATTGATACGGTTACCGATAATGCAGCTAACATTAGAGTAATCTTAGATATGAGTATCGTTTACGCTACTAAAAAAGACATTGAAGAATCAGTAAATAAGCACAGAAAAGCTACAGAAATCGACCACCCAGACGCCAGCGTTACCACGCGTAAATTAAGAGATAAAGCTGTTACAGCAGCTAAATTAGCCGATGATATTAACGAAAAACTAGACAACGCCTATGTAAAGAAAACGGGCGATACCATGTCTGGAAATTTAGACATTAATGCAAATAACAGTGATTATTCGGCATTAAGACTACATAATAATTCTGGAAGACATCTTTTATTAGAGTCTACCGCCGATACTTCCGCTAATTTCGGTATATTAACATATAGAAATGACAATTCTTCTGATAATTTACATGTATTATCACTACCAAAGAAAAAAGGAACATTAGCAATTACTAGCGAAGTTGTTTCTAAATCTGGTGATACTATGACAGGTAAACTATTAGTTAATAACGAAATTCAAGTCAACGGTAACTGGTCTTTTTTACAAAATAATAATGCTGATTGCACGATGATTCGTAATAACTGGTGGGGATTCTGGACAAGTAAAACGGCTATGTCTATAGACTGGCAAGCTGGCAAGAAAACGCCTCTAGTTGTAATCAACGCCGAAGGACTAAAACACGACGGGAAAAAAATGCTAAGAATTGATGACATTACAGGCGGCAAAGTCGGTAATAATGGTTGGACTAAATTACCTAACGGCTATGTTTCACAATGGGGCTATTATAATTTCCCTTCTGGGCAATCAGAAGCAATTATTACGTTGCCAATTAGCGTAAGTAGAATAGGTACTGTTTTAATTAATGACGTCGGAACTGGTTTTAAGCCGTTAACTGGTAGTACTATCGCTGGTAACACTAGACAGATTAAACTTTATAATCGGGACACAAACGGGACTACTGGTTGTTGGTGGCATTGTGATTGCTGGATATAATAGGAGAATAAAAATATGAATTATATTTTAGGCTTAGATAAAGACGGGGCTAGAATTGCTACTTATTTAGAAAGTTTACACTATGAAACATTAGAACAATGTAAAGAAGAAATTTTAAAAATTGAAGGCGTAGTTAAAGCAGAAGTATTAACCGAAGAAGAATACGAATCATATGTAGACATTCCCGTTTTTGAAGAAGATGTATTCGTAGAGGAAGCAGCCGCCGAAAATATCGAAGTAGATAACGCGACTTTATTAGAATTATTGGCTGATTTATACGAGAAAGTAGAGGGTATCTAATTATGGCAACATTCAAAATTAATCTATCTATGGTAAGTGTATACGCAAAATTAGTATTGCTGGGGAAACGTACCGTAACAGGCGAAGAAGGTAAGAAGCCAGTACCAGAAGAATATGTTTCTTATGTTCTGGAATGGTTAGACGCACACGCAGAATAATATATTTTATTATGAAAGGGCTGGTATATTGGACGATACGCAAGCTTTAATTTTATCTATAGTAGAAGATATTCAATCAGACATGAAGGCTTTACGCAAAACGCAAGAAGAACTAAATACGAAAATGGCTGTAAATGAATCCAGAATTTCTACGCTAGAAAGAGATGTAACAGAACATAATACACGGCTAACCCTCTTAGAAAATAAGGATAATAAAGCGACTGGAATTCTTTCATTTTTCTTGTTTGTAATTCCTACAGCAATCGCTATTGTTTCTTTATTCTTTTAAGGGGGTAATTTTATGAACTGGATAAAAGAGAACTTAAATATTAATGTATTAACCATTATTTTATTTCTGGCTATGTTCGCGTATGGCTGGTATCAGAACGGGGCTAATCAAGCTGATTTTGATTTAAGTATCATTTTAACGGCTTATGGTATCTTATTCAGTAAAGACGTTTTAACACATACCGTTACAGCTATTAATAAGACTAAAACAAGAACTACTACACTAAAGAAAGAAGAAGGTGCTAAGTAATGAAGGTTTTTATTAATCAAGGACACGATAGGAAATACGATTCTGGGGCTGTAAATAATAATTATGGCGTAACAGAAGCTAATATCGTATATGAAATTGGCGAATTAGTAGCTAAATACTTGCGTGCTGTAGGCTTTGATGTAACGACTATGCAATCAGATAACTTATATTACGATTCTAGCTATAGCGATAGGGCTGTTCCTATTTGTGCTGCTGCTAATGATTGGCAAGCTGATATATTTATCTCTATTCACTGTAACGCGTTTAACGGCGTCGCTAAAGGTACTGAATGCTTAGTATATAATGTTGGTGGCAATGCAGAAGCATTAGCTAATTGTATTCAAAATCAAATCGTAAATAGCCTTGATACGGTTGATAGGGGCTTAAAGATACGACCAGATTTAATAGTATTAAAAAGAACGGCTATGACGGCTGTATTAGTTGAAACAGCCTTTATAGACAATGAATCAGACGTACAGTTACTAATGAATCAAACGGACGATTTCGCACGTGCAATAGCCAGAGGGGTAACAGATTATGTATCGTGAATTTTTCTTAAAATTTAAGAAGATATTACCACTTTTACTAATAGCAGTGGTTATATTATTGTGCTATCTTGCTTATAACAAGCGCGTAAGTGATAGTCAAATACCTATCCAGCCAGTAAGTAAAATAACCACTAAAAACGTTGTAGAAGCACAAAAGAAGGCTGATACATATATTAGTGACAAAGACGCTGTACAAGTCACAAAAGAAATACATAAGGTATCAGAAAAGCCAGCTAACATACAATACGTAACGTATACGCAAGCGGAAGCTGATACCAAAGCTAATACATTAGTACAAAAAGAAAAGGCTGATTATGTAATCAAGGAAACAACCCCAAATACTGATAATCAGCCAATTAATAATAATTTTTATTCGATTACACAAGAAAAGAAAAATAGAATAGCTGTAGGAATCGCTTACATAGATAAGGATTACTATGCAACTGTAGCATATCAAAAAGAACGCTTACAAATTGAAGCTTATAAAGGCTTATCAAATCGTCATAATAAATTGGACGGCGTAGGCGTTTCTTATGATGTTGTAAAATGGTAATATATAGTATAATTTTTTTAATTTATTAGCCCCCTTATAACAAAGGGGGCATTATTTTTTTTTTGTAAAGTAAAGAGTAGCATATTATCTTTAGTAAGTTTTGGTACATTAAGTGGTACATCAAAAAGTTTAGAATCCTCATAAAAGTTATTGATAAAGTTTATCAAATGTCATTCGTAATGAGTAGGTCGTAGGTTCAAGTCCTATTATCGGCTCCATAAGAAAACAGCGTAGGTCATTGACCTGCGCTGTTTTTGTTTATAGAGCTGTAAAATTTTTTAATCCATCTAAGCCTTTTACCATAAAGTGAAAGAGTGCTTTTTGTGCAAGGAGCCAATCATCACTTCGCTGCCAGTTATATTGTTGATTAATGGCATATAGTCCATGAACGCAAAATAAAAATATTGACTCTGCTAGTTTGGGCGATATATCTAATTGGTGGGCCAAGCTGTTCACTTGTTCGGTTTGCTCTTTATAGTATAAGTTATTAATAATATATTCGCTTAAGCTAGGATCTTTAAATAAAGGTATATATTTGGGGTCTGCGGATACTCGTTGACATAATGGCAATTTATGAAAAATTGAGTCATAGGCTTTATGTAAGTCTTCCATAGTAGTAGCATTTTGTAATGCTTGGTTAATAATCATTAAGTTATTTGGAGCAGTATCTGTTTGTCCAGCCGCTGATATAGCATCATCTAATAGTTCTGAGAGAATTTCTGTTACATTAGCATAATGTAGATAGAAGGTAGCACGGGTAATTCCCGCCAATTGGCTAATTTTAGAAATAGTTAGTTTATCAAAAGAATTTTGCGTTAAAGCATAGAGAAGACCTTCTTTAATTTGGTGACGTGTGTATTCTTTGCGACTCATAGGTTTTGGTTGCATTTGTAATCCCTCATAATATTAAAAACGAGTTTTATTTATTATATTAGTATTTACTCCGATTTTGACAAAATCATACAAAGTGTAAAAATAATAGACATATTGTCTACTTTTGTTGAGTTAAGTATAACAATTATTGCTATACTAAGTCTATAAAAAGTATAAAATCAATGGAATAGTTGGTTTTTACAAAGTGTATATTAGAAAAAGTTCGTAATAAGAGGAGTTATACTATGAAATTTAAAAAATTAGGTGTTTCTTTATTAGCAGCTACAGTTTTAACAACTTGGGGAATTACAGTTTCTGCAGATAGTTCCTATGAACACATTCGTAATGCTACCGGTAAGTTGACATATAATGACACTACGATTTTAATTGATCCATTTTTTGCTAGTAAAAATAGTCATCCTGGTTTTGAAGGGACTTTTAATGAGACCCAACGAATGCCATTAGTTGATTTGCCAAAATCTATTGATGAGATTTTAAAAGGTGTTGATGTAGTTGTAGTGACACATACTCATTTAGACCATTGGGATGATAAGGCTGCAGAAAGTATTGATAAAAATATGCCGATTTATGTACAGCATAAGGCGGATCAAGAGTTAATTAAAAAGCAAGGTTTTACAGATGTACGTGTGCTTAGTGAAAGTACTACATTCGGTGGTGTAACTATGACTCATCGTAATGGTTCACATGGTACTGAAGAAATGTATGAAAATAAAGTCTTGGGGGCAGCCTTAGGAGAATCTATGGGTGTCGTGTTCTCTATGCCAAATGAAAAAACAGTATATTTAGTGGGGGACACTATTTGGACTCCAGAGGTAACAAAATCTATTAATAAATATAATCCTGATGTATTGATTATGAATACTGGGTATGCAAAAATGTTAGGGTATGAAGATAGTATTATTATGGGGACTGAAGATGTAGGAAAAGCTGCTAAATTAGCTCCTAATGCAAAGATTTTAACCGTTCATATGGATACTGTTAATCATACAGCTACTAGTCGTGACGATATGAGAAAATATGTGGATGGTACAAAATTAAATGGACAAGTTACCATTCCTGAAGATGGAGAAACAGTAAACTTATAAGTTGATGTGTTAAGTGGATATAAGACACTCTGTTGTATATTATGATTAATAGACTGTCATTAATCTGGCCTTTTTAAAATAGTAGCATATAGTAAATCAAAACGCTGTAATCATAGATGGTATATATTTAGGATACCTTGTAGTTTGATTACAGCGTTTTATTATAAAGATTATCTTATTAAGAATGAAATATGATCATAGAAGCTGTTTAGCAGATTCTACTTTGATTGCTAATACTCGCTTTAGAAATGGGAATTCAGCGTACATTTCATCATAAATAGGACCGTTAGCAATGAAATCAGCTGTGCCTTCTAGACGGAAGCCAGTTCCTTGATAGCCATTAAAGCCTTCTACTTCGCGCGCTCCTAAAGTAACGATTACACGGTTATTTTTCTCAATATCTGCCTCGGTAGAGGTCATGCCAGCAGCTGGAATTAATAGGGTGTTTTCTTTTACTTTTAAATAGGAATTCCAAGTATTTGTTACATGAGCTTCGTTATCACTCCAAGTCGTAATGGATACAACGCCTTCATATTTTAGAACTTCAAAAAACTTTTCAGATAACATTGTGTTCTCCTTGTTATAGTATAGAATATGTTTTAAAAATATTTACTTATATGTTTATTATATCATGAATTTAATGAGAAAATATATCAAATAATAATGAAGAATGAAAGGCTATCTAAATAATAGATGTCATTTTAATATATCAGATAATTTTTTGATAAGCTAAGATGAGGTATAATAGAGGTAAGACATATAAAAATATAAGGCAAATAAGAAGATAAGAGAAGTAAGAGCGAAGAGACATAAGGCAAATAAGAGAAATAAGAGAATAAAAGAAATAAAAAAGAATCTATAGGTTGGAAAAGTAGATTGAGTTTATTTGTAATTTGGAGGCATAGCGTATGAAAGCAATTATATTAGGTGCTACTGGGGCTACCGGGCAGGATGTTTTAGAGTTAGTATTAGCGAATCCATTATTTGATTCAGTGGAAATTTTTGTGCGGCGGAATCCAGGGATTACTCATAAAAAATTAATTACGCATATAGTGGATTTTGATCAAATGGAACATTGGCAATCGGCTATTATGGGCGATGTTTTATTTTCTTGTTTAGGTACAACGCGTAAGGATGCAGGTAGTAAGGAACAACAGTGGAAGGTGGATTACCATTATCAGTTGGAGTTTGCTAAGGCTGCAAAGATGAATGGTGTTAGTCATTATGTATTAGTTTCTACAGTAATGGCATCGTCAGATTCGAAGTTCTTTTATACTCGCATTAAGGGTGAATTGGAAGAGGCGATTAAGGAATTACATTTTGCTAAGACTACAATTTTACAGCCACCTGCATTAGTGCGTAAGCATACCACTCGTTGGAGTGAACGGATAAGCACAGGTATATTAGGGTTTTTAAATAAAAAAGGTTGGTTTGAGGATAAGAAGCCAATGCCTACTGAAATCCTAGCAAAAGCTATGATTGTAGCGATTACGTCGCAACCTGTGGGTTGTGAAATTTGGAGCAGTTCTCGTATTTGGAATGCGGGCCTTGCTTTTGATTCGATTTCACTATATTGATATTTTTAGTTATAAGTCGTACAATAAAGCTGTAAATTAGTAATAAATTATAAGCAGTAAAGTAAGATTCATTATAAAGGACATATTATAAACAGCTCATTATATTCCTAAGGAGGAAAAACCTATGAACGAAAAATATGTATGCTTAGTATGTGGTTATGTGTATGATGAAGAAGCTGAAGGTGTAAAGTTTGCTGATTTACCAGCTGATTGGGAATGTCCTACTTGTGGAGTGGGGAAGGATCAATTTGAAAGAATGTAATGGCTACGAAATGTATGGTAATGTATTTATGATTTAATGAATAAAAGACGATTGTTTAGGGCTAATAGCCTTAGACAGTCGTCTTTTTGTGTTACTTTCATATTGTGTTTTATAATTCTTTATTTTTCTACCACTCAGACTTTAGTTATTATAGTTTCGTTATAAAAGTGGTTGTTAGCACGAGAAAATGGATGCTGTAAGTCTTATTATTGCTGTGTGAAGGGAATTTGTTTAATAAAATTGATTAAATCTTTCATTGCATAGGAAAGGTATTTATTTTTTCGCCAAACTAAGCCTATGGTAACGGTTAATGGTGGATCCATAGAGATTAGTTCTACATCATTTCTATTTAAATTAGCAATGTCTAATAAAAAGGATAAGCCAACGCCTTTGGCTACTGAATCAATATTAGTTTCTATTTGATTAGAAGAGAGTACGATTTTGGGTAAAAAACCACAAGCTTCACAGTGGGCGAGGACATTTTGGCGATGTACAGAATCAATCTTCATTAGAATGAGAGATTCTTCTTTTAAATAGTCAAAGGGAACTTTCTTGTACGAATGGAAGGGATGTTGGCTAGGAATACATAATTTATGTTCACTTTTAAATAGTGGAATGGCTTCTAATTTAGGTGAAATAGTATCTATAATCACAATGCCCAAGTCCGCTTCTTCGGCTAATACTCGTTCAGATACCCCTACAGAGCCTTCTACTAATACATTTAGTTCCCATTGGGGATATTCTTGGCGAAAGTGATTAAGTAAAGGGGTAAATAAATAGGCACTAATCATAGGTGGAATACCAATAGTAACAGTACCAGAGAGTTTATGTTTTTCATCCTTCACTTCATCGACGGCATTTTGTAGTTGCATAAGTGTTTGCTTTATAGAGTTATAGAATATATGACCTTTTTCTGTTAAGGTCATTTTTTTATATTCTCGTTTAAATAACTCTATACCCAATTCATCTTCTAATTTTTTTATGGCAACGGTTATATTAGGCTGTGATACATAGTGTTGTTGCGCTGCCTTAGTCATATTACCTAATTCGGCCACTGAAATAAAGAATTCTAATTGCTTCAACTCCATGGAGGGCTCCTTATATATAACGTAAATAGTCTGGTGAAATAAATCTAGCGGTAAAATGCTTTGAAATAAATAATATTTAGTTTGATAAATTATATTTATTGCATAATTATTATAACATATTTCACAAAAAGTTATGCAATTGCTATGATTGTGCTAACGAAAGTCGTTATAAAAAGTTTGTAAAGGTTAGTGTATTGCGTATTAGGAGGTCTAACATGAGAGTATTACAGACAGAAGCATTAATTCCTGTCATTGAAAAGTTATGTATTAAGGCTTGTTGTGAATTAAATGATAATGTAATGGATGCATTTCGCAAAGCTTTAGAAACAGAAGAATCACCCATTGGTAAACAATCGTTAGAAATTATTGTTGAAAATGGTGAATTTGCTAAAAAAGAGCAGTTGCCATGTTGTCATGATACAGGTGTAGCCGTTGTATTGTTAGAATGTGGTCAAGAGGTATGCTGGGAAGGTATGCCGTTGGAAGATGCTGTAAATGAAGGGGTAAGACGTGGTTATACCAATGGCTATTTGCGTAAGTCTGTAGTAGCGGATCCTTTAAATCGTGAAAATACAAATGATAATACGCCAGCTATGTTACATGTTGAAATTGTACCAGGCAATCAAGTAAAAGTAACAGTAATGCCTAAAGGTGGCGGTAGTGAAAACATGGGAGCTTTTAAAGTTTTATTACCTGGTGAAGGCAAAGAAGGAGTTAAACAATTTTTGCTTGATACAGTAGCTAAAGTAGGTGGCAATCCTTGTCCTCCATATATTATTGGTATCGGTGTAGGTGGTACTATGGATACGTGTGCTTGGATGGCTAAAAAAGCATTATTACGGCCTATCGGTGACCGTAATCCAAACCCATATTATGCTGAACTAGAAGATGAATTTTTGGAAGCTGTCAATAAATCTGGTATTGGTCCTATTGGTATGGGTGGGACTGTAACTGCCTTAGATGTACATATTGATTATCATGGGGTGCATATTACAGCATTACCAGTGGCGATTAATTTTCAATGTAATGCGGCACGTCAGGCGAGTGAAGTGATTTAGGAGGCTATTATGGAACGGGATGTACAATTACCTTTAACAAAAGAATTTGTGAAACAATTAAAAGTAGGCGATGTTTTATATTTAACAGGCTATGTATATACATGTCGTGATGCGGCACATAAGCGAATTAAAGACTTATTAGAGGCTGGTGAAGAATCACCATTAGATTGGACGAATCAATTGGTATATTATGCAGGACCATGTCCACCTCAACCAGGTCAAGTATTTAATTCTAATGGTCCTACAACAGCAGCACGTATGGATCCATTTGTTGAAATGATGTTTCAATTAGGTGCCGTCGCTTTTTTAGGCAAGGGTGATCGTGCCCCTTATGTAGCTGATTTATGTAAGCAATATGGCGGTGTATCGTTGTTAGGCGTTGGTGGGGCATCGGCTATTAATGCGGCTCGTGTAAAATCAGCAGAGATTGTGTTATATCCTGAATTGGGGACAGAATCTATTAAAAAACTATACTTTGATCGCTTCCGCGTTATTGTAGGAATTGATACAGAAGGTAATGTATTACAACAGCAAGAAGTAGCAAAGTATAAGAAAGCTTAATATTGCCCGTGGGTATGTAATAATTAATAATTACAATAATAAGAGTTTACGATTAGGTAAATATAGGTATATTATATGAATCATATGAGGAAAACGATAGCGTCTTGGGTAGTGCCTATTATAGTGGGTGTTGGGATTGCAATTTCACCAGTACCAGCAGGGCTTTCTAATCAAGCGTGGTATTTATTAGCTGTATTTTTGGGAACTATCATTGGTTTTATATTGCAACCATTGCCAATTGGTGCTATTGCATTTATTAGTATTACAATTACACAATTGGCTAATATTTTAAAGCCGAGTCAGGCTTTAGCTGGATTTGGTAATAGTAGTATTTGGTTAATTGTAGCAGCCTTTTTGTTTGCTAAAAGCTTTATAAAAACGGGGTTAGGGCGGCGAATCGCTTTTTGGCTAATTAAGAAAATGGGGACGAGTACCTTAAAATTAGCGTATACGATTATTTTAAGTGATTTGATTATTAGTCCAGCGACACCTTCTAATGCAGCGAGAGCTGGGGGGATTTTATTTCCCATTGTAAGAGGTTTAGCCTCTGCATTTGATTCAGAACCAAATAAGAACCCCCGTCGAGTAGGCGCTTTTTTGATGCAAGCTGAATATCAAGGAAATACAATAACGTCAGCAATGTTTATGACTTCTATGGCAGGCAATCCATTAGCCATTTTATTAGCTAGCCAAGCCTTAGGCATTAATATGTCTTGGGGCACTTGGGCCTTGGCAGCTATTGTTCCAGGTTTAATCGCGTTAGCAGTGGTTCCGTATTATTTGTATAAAGTGTATCCGCCAGAATTAAAAAAGACGCCAGAAGCACAAGCATTAGCCCATAGAGAATTAGCAGATATGGGGCCTATGAGTAATTCTGAAAAGATGGTAGCTGTTATTTTTATAGGCGCTTTGTTATTGTGGAGCACCTCTAATATTACTGGGATTCATGCGACAGTAGTTGCTTTGTTAGGGGTATCTAGTATGTTGGTCACAAGAATTTTAGAGTGGCAGGATGTATTGGATGAAAAAGGTGCTTGGGATACATTGATTTGGATGGGCACACTGGTAGGGTTAGCAGGTCAGCTAGCTAAGACAGGAATCATTGACTGGATGTCAGTTCATATTAGTAGTGCCTTAGTTGGTGTATCTTGGTTGGCAACTTTAACTATTTTATTGCTTATTTATTTCTATATTCATTATGGCTTTGCAAGTTTAACTGCTCATATTACAGCTTTATATTCCGCATTTGTTACGATTGCTGTAGCGGCAGGCGCACCTGTATATTTGGCTGTTTTAGTATTTGCATTTGCTTCTAATTTATGTATGTCATTAACGCATTATGCAGCTGCACCAGCACCAATCTATTTTGGGGCTGGCTATGTATCACAACAAACTTGGTGGAAGTTAGGATTCCAAGTTTCTGTGATTAACATAATAATTTGGTTCGGTATTGGTTCTGCTTGGTGGTATATGTTAGGTTTATGGTAATAAAGACAGCAGGTCTGTATAGACCTGCTGTTTTTTACTATGCTACTATGCAATGTTGAGTAATTATATTGAAAAATACGTATAATGAGTGTTTGAAGTGCATAAAAGTTCTATGTTACAATTTATGTAGAATTACCGAAAGGTAATGGGGAGCTTGACTCCTCGCGTCTCCGCGTTGGCGGTGTGGATTGAAGAGTGTTTTTGGTACTAAAAAGAAGAGATTAAAAACTGTTGTGAATAATAGTATGCTAGATTTATTATTTACAACAGTTCTCTTTTATATAAGGTCAATCAAGTATTAAAAAAGTGAAAACAGGGCTTGCAGATTTTGCAAATGGCGAGTATAATACAAATTAAAGATATGGAGGGATTTAAAGTGAAAAATATTAAAGTTCGTGTTATTGGTACTAATTTAAAAGAGATTAAAGTGCAATACATCTTTGACCACTTGCAAAATTGTGCAGAATATTCTAAAGAAATAGGGGTAGAGATTGGCATACCGTCAATGTGTTTCTTGGTAGGATTGCTACATGACTCGGGTAAGGCAACAACAGCCTTTCAGAGATATATCAGTGGTGAAACAAAGGGGAAAGTTATTCATTCGAATACGGGTGCTCGTTATTTAAAAGAATTGAATAAAACAGCTTGGAAAAATGTGCAGGTGAAACAAGAAAACATAACTAAAGAAGAACAGGAACAACGTGAGCTATATCTCGCGCTGATGCAGTATGCGATCTTAGCTCATCATGGACTTTTTGATATATTCAAAGACAATTCATGTAAATTTATAAGTCGTATTAATGACTATAAAATCGAGTATGGTGAAAATAAAGAAGAAGAACAAGAATTTTTTACTATATTAAATGATTGGCTAGTAGATAATTATGAGCAAACTTTAGAAGATCTATTTATTAAAGGGTATGAAGAATTCTCAAAATGGAATGCTTTAAAGGAAGAGTTACTTGAGGCCTATGATCCGATAGCGAATAAAAATGAGCGTGCTATCGCCAAAGCCACCTACGATGGTTATCAGGCAAGGCTGATCTTATCGATCTTGAAAGATAGTGACATTTATGATTCTGCAAATTTTGGTCGAGATATTATTGATAAGCGCTATAGTGTAGAGGAAACGCAATCTATTTGGGGTGAATTAAGTCAGCAGGTTACCACTTTTTATAATCAATTTGGCACACCTACTAGTGAATTAAATCGTGTGCGCACAGCATTAGCGGATGAGGTATTAGCAAAGGCAACGCAATGCTGTGAAGGGAATTTTAAATTAGATATGCCCGTAGGTTCAGGTAAGACTTATGCAGCCTTACGTTTTGCTGTAGAAAATGCCAAGCATTTTAAGAAAAAACGCATTTTCTATACTACGGCGTTTTTATCTGTCCTTGAACAAAATGCACAGGAAATACGAGATGTTTTAACAGCAAAGGGAACTAGAACCGACATAGAAGGTCATATTTTAGAACATCATTCTAATGTGATTGATGATTATAGAGAAAAATTGTTAGATGATGAACATGCTTTAGACAATTCATACACCGAAGAAGCAGACTATAGTTATGTAAACTATTTACGTGAGTCCTGGGAGATCCCAGTGGTGCTAACTACGATCGTACAGCTTAGTAATACTTTGTTTGCTAGTCGAGCAGCCTCCATTCGTAGATTTTGTAAGCTAATAAAAGCTACAATAATCATTGACGAGATTCAAAGTTTGCCGCCTGAAATTATCTATAATTACAATTTGATGATGAACTTTTTGACTAAAATGGCAGGGGCTACGCTGATCCATTGTACGGCAACACCACCAGGCTATGATCAGAGTGCCGTATTGCGTTACCCTTGTATCTATGGTTATCGCACCTTGGCTAAGGGGACAGAAGTACCGCTGATTGAATTGACCTCTAAAGAAAATAGCACTAATAAAGTCTTTTCACGGGTAGAATATAGAAGTTTATTAGGTCCAGATAACCAGGCTAACTTATCCACAGAAGCGTTGGTGAATCATATTTTAGAGCGGATTAAGTCAGAACAAAGTATTTTGGTTGTAGTTAACACGAAGAAAGCAGTGAGTACTTTATATGATGCCCTAGAAATGGCATTAATAGACAATGGCCAAGAAGATGATATTTCTTTATTTAATTTAACTACAAATCAATGTGCGGCACATCGATTACATTATATTTCGACGATTAAAGCGCAATTAAAAGCTTTGCGCAAAGGAGAGAGTCAACAACGTTTGATTTGTGTTAGCACAAATTTAATTGAAGCGGGCGTAGATGTAGATTTTGATGTGGTATATCGGTCATTAATTGGTATTGATAGCATTATTCAATCGGCTGGACGTTGTAATCGTGAGGGTAAAAAGCAAGGAAATGGGCTCATGTATATCATGAACTATGGAAAAGATGATATAGGACGAATTTCTTTGTTTGAAAACGCACAGAAAGCCACCAAGACTTTATTGAGTCAAATAGATACGCAAAAATGGATTTCTAATAAAGAGGATTCAAGCTTCACGATGACGAACTCTATTAATGAGCTATTAGTGGCCTATAATCAAGAGCTGTATAGAAATTTACAAAATAAAGATAGTGAAGCTTTAAAATATGAAATTAAAATTAACGGTAATAAGTCTAAGCTAACGCTGCTAGATTTATTGAGTACTAATCAGCGAATTTATGATGAATTTTCTCAAAAAATGGCATTAAAGGCTGATTCTAATCAAGGGCAATTAGTAAAGGCTAATCTTGCGAGCTTATTAAGAGGCAAGAAGTTAACGAGTAAAATAAATCCTATACTGAAGCAAAGTTTTCGGACTGCTGGCGATAATTTTAGATTGATTGATGATAATACAGTAACTGTTATTGTGCCGTACGATAGTGAAGAGTGCACGGCTTTGCTAAATAAGCTATATAATATTCTGGACCAAATTATTACTTGGTCTGGGGATGATATGTATAAAGAATTAAGACAAGTTTTACGTCGGTTACAACGATATACTATTTCAATTCGTCGTGACATGATTAATAAGTGTGCTGTGTCTTGGGAATTAGATAAGCAAATTTGTATCTTACAAAAGCAAGATTATGATGATAAAAAAGGGCTTATAAAGGGTGATATGGAAATATTAGTTTATTAGAGGAGGGGATGCTATGTTTCAATCCAAGCCATTTTATATGAAGGTTTATGGTGACTATGCTTTATTCACGGATCCTATGTCAAAAGGGGGCGGTGAAAAGTTTACGTATCAAGTGCCGACGTATCAAGCGCTGAAAGGTATTGTGGAAGCATCTTATTGGAAGCCGAGTATCTACTATGTGATCGATGAAGTGAAAGTGTTAAATCCCGTAAAGATGGAAACACGTGGCATTTTATTACCTTTGGGAACGTCGGATAGTAAAACAGGTATTCCCAATAAAGATTTATCGTATTTTACATATTTAAAAGATGTAGCCTATGCGATTAAGTTTCACTTTGAGTGGAATGAGCAGTTTCCTGATATGAAGGCTGATTGGGATGAGAAAAAACATGAACAGATTATACTACGCTCTATGAGTAGAGGGGGTCGTCGGGATATTTTCTTAGGTACGAGAGAATGTATAGGCTATGTTCAGCGCTTACGAGAAAGTGATTATGAAGCATTACAACCAGTTAAAACGGGTGATGTTTCTTATGGAATTATGTTTCACTCCTTTGTGTATCCTGGGTTTGCCAATCAGGATACACGGGAGCCACGTCAAAAAGGGGTAACACAGTCCTATACAGATGGTCATTTATATTCTAATTTTACATCCATTTTTATGCGTGATGGGGTAATTAGTTTTATACGACCAGAAGAGTGTGAAATTACGCATAAATTACGGCCATATCCTAAGTTAAAAGACATACGATATATGTCGGTTGATGAGGAATTAGCTTTATATGATACAGAAGGGGGTGACAGTGAATGAATCTATTGAAGGTACTATTAACTACTTATGATCAAGCCCTTAGTTGTGGGGTGGTGGATAATAGTGACAATATGAAGGAGCCCAATCTATTGCCCTTGTATCATAGTAATAAAAAATCGGCAACTGGCAAGGATATCTTTGTGATTACCTTAAATGAAGAAGGTCGACTGATTAAGGGGTCTTATTTGGAGCAAAATGAGTATATTGTTTTTCCTGTAACAGAAGAGTCGATTAATCGAACGACTAATGCAGCGCCTCATCCTATTTGTGATGAAGTGAGCTATTTAGTTAGTGATGGCACTAAAAAAGGTATTGAAAAAAATAAATTGTACTTTGAAGTGCAGGAGGATATAAAAACCTTTTTAGAACAGCACAATAAACAAAATATAGCGTTTCAAGCTATATATCGCTATGTGAGAGGGAATACCCTGTTGGAAGATATTGCAAATAATATAACTAAAGGGGAAGCCTATACCTTAGATGGTTCAGCGGTAATATATGAAGAGGCAGGCAAGCAAACTAAAGTTGATTTAGCTAAATTATTTATTACCTTTGAAATAGCGTATGCAGATAAGGGTATAATCACTGTTTCACAAGATAAGGAGCTTCATCAGTTATATATTGAGTATGTAACGGCGCAGAATGAAGCACAGCCAGAACAAGAATATTGTGATATTTCTGGTAAAAAAATGTACTGCATTAGTACTCACCGTGGACTTGTGGGTAAAGCGAAGTTAATTAGTATTAGTAATCATAAGGATACTTACTTTGGCCGATTCACCGATGGGGAGCAGATTATTCATATTGGCTATGAAACGTCGCAAAAAATCCATAATATGTTGAAATTCTTACTAGATAGCGATAAATATAAGCATTATTTAGGAGAAAACTCCTATTGTGTATCTTGGCTTTCTTATGATTTATTAGCAGCGCAAGCCCCTTTATATGAAGACCAAGAAGTTCGACAGTCTGATGAGGGCTACTCCAGTGATGAAACACAAGTAGATGAAACGGAAAATGACGATACTTCAGCAGAACCTATGAAGCATGAAGATGTACTATTAGGTTATATTGTTCCTGCGTTGACTCGTTATTTTGCTGGCGTTAGTGAGCGTGAAGTGACAGAAGCGGACGATTTTTTCTGTGTTTTGATTATTGAAAAAAGTAGTAATGGCCGTATGTCTGTGAAATATTTCCAAAGTTTTGCTATTTCAGATATTAAAGAACGGGCTCAGCAATGGTATATCGATTTGGCTTGGCCTCATTGGGATGTGGAAAATCAGACTCGCATTATGCAAGCACCTAGTTTGCGGAAGTTGATTAACTATACTTACGGTGAAGAAGGCGATAAAGGGATTATTTGTCAACAAAAAAAGGTAGTGCGCAAAAATTTAGAACGACTTTTGCCTTGTGTTTTAACAGGTAAACCATTGCCTATTGATTTTTATCAGACCGCGGTTAATCGGTTAAAAAATAGAGAATCATACGATAAATTCTGGGATGCTGCACTAAATCGTTGTTGTAGTATTATAAAGAAACATAAAGCGGATAAGGGCTATCAAGTGTTTGATGAGAAGGGGGCTTTGCGTATGGAAAATTCACGCAGTTTCTTGTATGGTCGTTTACTAGCGACCTATGAAAAGTTAGAAATGGATGCTATGTCTAGTAATAGTAAAAGTGAAGGCCGTATAACAAATGCGGAACGCTTGTGGAGTGCTATGCAGAGCCGACCATTGCAAATTTCTGTTTTATTACAGCGTAAGAGCATGCCGTATCAGAATAGTTTGAAAAAGAGAAAAATGGGGCTATATGTTAATTACGATAAACTATTAACGGAATTGTATACGGCGATTAAAGCTACAGAAGAAAATACTCTTGTAGCAAGAGCTGTGTTAAAAGAAGACTTTATACTTGGTTATTATGCACAAAAACAAAGTTTTTATACTAAGAAAGATAAAACAGAGGTTAAGCTTGAAACTGAAGAATAGGCTAACAGTTAAGAATGATTAAAAGTGGAGAGTAATTTAAAACTGTAGTGATCGAATACGAGTGGTCTACAGAGAAATATATGCAAGTCTAAGTCATAATGATTAATGATTAGGGAGGTACTATTATGAGTACATTAAGTAAAAAAATCGATTTTGTTTTGTTCTTTTCTGTAAATGGGGCGAATCCTAATGGTGATCCTTTGATGGGGAATACGCCTCGTTCTGATTATGATGGCTATGGAGAAGTGTCTGATGTGGCGATTAAACGTAAATTACGTAATCGTTTCCAAGATACGGGCCATGAAATTTTTGTAAAATCACAAGAGCGAGTTGATGATGGCTTTTCCTCATTAGAAGCTCGTTTCACTAATAAATTTAGTGATAAAGTAAGCACCGAAGATGTAGTGAAAGAATCTTGTGAAACATGGCTTGATGTGCGTGCTTTTGGCCAAGTTATGACGTTCCAAAAGCGCTCTATTGGTATTCGTGGGCCTGTATCTATTAGCCGTGGTAAAAGTCTTGATGTAGTAGATGTTATTACTATGCAAATTACGCGTAGTACGAATGGGATGAATGCTGAAGTTGGTAAACGTTCTTCCGATACAATGGGGACAAAATATTTTGTTGAATATGGTGTTTATAAAGTATGTGGTAGCATTAACTGTTATTTTGCTGAAAAAACAGGTTTCACAGATGAAGATGCTGAAATTGTGAAAGAAGCATTACAAACTTTATTTGAAAATGATATGTCCTCTGCTCGTCCAGAAGGTAGTATGGCCGTAGAACGTTTATATTGGTTTACGCATCCTAATAAATTGGGCTGTACATCGACAGCACATATTCATAATTTAGTAGAAGTAAAACATTTGGCTGAAGGGGCACCTCGTAGCTTTGCTGATTATGAAATCACACTTAATGAAGATAAGTTAGCTAGCTATAAGGCGGATGGGCTTACTGTTGAAATCATTGAATAAGCAATGAATAAGTATTGAATAAGTGTGATTATATGACACAAGAAGATGATTATTTACAAATAGCAGGTATTCAACATTTTACTTTTTGCCGTAGGCAATGGGCGCTGATTCATATTGAACAGGCGTGGGCAGATAACTTTTTTACCATTGATGGCAGTATTAAACATGAGAAAGTCGATACTGGCAAAACGGATGAAAAAATTGGCAACAAACGGGTGCTCCGTTCGTTGCCAGTTATCTCCCATACCTTAGGTATTCGTGGAATTTGTGATGCTGTGGAACTTGTAGAATCAGATACCGGCGAATATTTTAGTAAATATGATGCCAAGTATACTGTAATTCCCGTAGAGTATAAGCGTGGTAAATCTAAAGAAGACTTAAGCGATCAATTGCAGGTTGTAGCTCAGGCACTATGCTTAGAAGAAATGCTGGGCATTAAAATTGCAGAGGGCGCTTTGTTTTATCATGAAACAAGACGGCGTGAAGTAGTATCTATTACAGAGGCTATGCGCGATTATATTAAGCAAATGGTAGCTGAAATGAATCAATATTACGCACGTCAGTATACTCCGAAAGTAAAAATTAGTAAACGATGCAAGGCCTGCTCGTTACAAAATATTTGTTTGCCTGAACTGAGTAAGGTAAAATCGGCAACAGAATATATGCAAAGGCGGTTGGAGGAATGAAAGTATTACAAAATACCTTATATGTTATGACTCCGGATATTTACCTAGCGACAGCAGGTGAAAATGTAGTTTTGAAAAAAGACGGTGATACGTTAGGTCGGTATCCTTTGCATAATATTCAAGACATCGTAACGTTTGCGTATAGTGGGATTAGTCCTAAGTTATTAGAACGTTGCATGGAACAGGGTATCGGTATTGCATTTATGACTAGTCATGGACGTTTAATTAGTCGTATGCAGGGGCGTTCACAAGGTAATATTTTATTACGCCGTGAGCAATATCGATTATGTGATGATACAGAGCGAGCACTGGCAGTGGCAAAGCATGTAATTACAGCCAAAATATATAATGAAAAATGGACATTGGAGCGTTACATTAGACAATATAGCGAACGCCTTGATACGAGTCGCTTGAAAAGTGTGTCTAACACGTTAACAGCCTATACTAAACAATGCACTTCCTCTGCCAATATGGCGCATTTGCGTGGTATTGAAGGGGTGGCTCAATCTGAATATTTTAGTGTTTTTGATGATATGATTTTAAATCAAAAAGAGTCGTTTCAATTTACAATACGGTCTCGTAGACCTCCATTAGATCGTGTTAATGCGTTATTGTCTTTTATGTATAGCGTACTCGCTAATGATGTGGCTAGTGCTTTAGAGTCAGTAGGCCTTGATGCTTATGCCGGTGTTATGCATGTAGATCGGCCGGGGCGGATTTCCTTTGCTTTAGATTTGTTAGAAGAGTTGCGTTCACCATTGGTAGATCGATTTGTATTGTCTTTGATTAACCGTAAAGTAGTTAACAGTAAGGATTTTTCAGAGGAAAGCAATGGAGCGATTTTAATGAATGATGATGCTCGACGAACTGTAGTAGCTAAATGGCAGGAACGTAAAAAAGAAACATTAGTGCATCCATTTTTAGAGGAAAAGATTCCTTGGGGTTTGGTGCCTTTTGTACAGGCTCTTTTATATGCGCGTTTCTTACGTGGCGACTTGGACGCATATCCACCTTTTATGTGGAAATGATAGTCTAGACTGGATAAATTATATAGGCGACTATAAATGTGTGGTGAGCCTTAATTAGATAATGAAACAGTGTAATACAATGGTAATTAGGATGGATGTGGTAGTGTGTATGTATTAGTGACGTATGATATTAATACAGAAAGTACGGCTGGTAGACGTCGATTGCGCCAGGTGGCTAAAGTATGCCTTGATTACGGGCAACGAGTTCAAAATTCGGTCTTTGAATGTAGTGTAGATGAGGGGCAATTTTGCTTATTAAAGCATAAATTGGAAAAAATCATTGATGCAGACATTGATAATTTGCGTTTTTATCGTTTAGGCAAAAATTATAAAAGTAGCATTGAAACTATGGGGAAAGATCCTTCTTATGATGTAGAAGGGCCAATGATTATTTAAGCTAGAGATAGATTTATAGTTGTTTGTGTTAGAGTGCGAATAGTAAGTTGTTTATAAAAGTAAATTCAGTTCGCACTCTTTTTCTTTTATGTTGATAATATATTATAATGGATGAGAGTTTATTAACAATTAGTATTAATAATTTGATTTAGATATAGTGGATATGTGTTTTTTAGTTACTATATGTAGCAGTCTTATACATGTGTGTAAGTGGATTGAAGTATGGTCAGCCGATTGAAACTGATGAAATATTAAGGTCTTATACATGTGTGTAAGTGGATTGAAGTATCAACACTTCGTTTTTCAGGGCCATTTACGGAGTGTCTTATACATGTGTGTAAGTGGATTGAAGTGGTAGCGGTAGCAGTGGGAACTGTTACCGCCTAAGTCTTATACATGTGTGTAAGTGGATTGAAGTCAGCTCCATATTTACAGCTCTCACATGCCAATTGTGTCTTATACATGTGTGTAAGTGGATTGAAGTATCTAAACTTTTTCCAGCTTCAAAATCCATTAAAGGTCTTATACATGTGTGTAAGTGGATTGAAGTGCTAACACGAGAAATAAAATTACATTTACAATACGTCTTATACATGTGTGTAAGTGGATTGAAGTCTCGATTTTAGCCTTTCTCTTTTCGGCTTCGGTCGTCTTATACATGTGTGTAAGTGGATTGAAGTGAGATCCAATTTATTTACTCCGTAACAATGTCGAGGTCTTATACATGTGTGTAAGTGGATTGAAGTATCCATTCACGAATTTTTGTAGATTCGCTATTATGGTCTTATACATGTGTGTAAGTGGATTGAAGTTGGTACTGGAGTTTGTAACTCATCATTTAGATTATGTCTTATACATGTGTGTAAGTGGATTGAAGTCAAATTTTGGAAAGATACCGAAACAGTAACTTATGTCTTATACATGTGTGTAAGTGGATTGAAGTCTCGGCTGTATCAGCCTCATCTACGAGCCAATCAAGTCTTATACATGTGTGTAAGTGGATTGAAGTCAAATTTTGGAAAGATACCGAAACAGTAACTTATGTCTTATACATGTGTGTAAGTGGATTGAAGTCTCGGCTGTATCAGCCTCATCTACGAGCCAATCAAGTCTTATACATGTGTGTAAGTGGATTGAAGTTTTATTTTTATTCATTGATTAACTCCTCAAAAAAGTCTTATACATGTGTGTAAGTGGATTGAAGTTCAAGCAATAATATTCCCCGCCTTGGTAAAGGGCGGTCTTATACATGTGTGTAAGTGGGTTGAAGTGTGGTCCCTGTCTGTTCGCTGAAATGGTCTTGTGCATGTGTGAAAAAGTGGTAATTTTAACATATGATGAGATAGTATGATTTGTCTTATTTGAATTACTTGATTGGTGGTAGTGCGAATAATAAGTTAAATGTGATTTATAAATAGTTTCGCACTAAAATTTTAATGTATTCTATAACTTTAGTGTAAGAATGAATTATTAGTAGTAAGTATTATTTATGATATATTCTAGTAGTGCTATATAGATAGTCTTTACTACTATATGTAGCAGTCTTGTGCTTATGAGCGCAAAGCGGATTGAAGTTCTTTATCCAAGGTATAAATGCAACAGCAACTGGGTCTTGTGCTTATGAGCGCAAAGCGGATTGAAGTCAAGCTCGATTAGGCGCACGCGCCCTAAAAGAGGGTCTTGTGCTTATGAGCGCAAAGCGGATTGAAGTTTGATGGCTTTAATTTGTAATGCTCGTAAACCTTGTCTTGTGCTTATGAGCGCAAAGCGGATTGAAGTTTTGGCTATATCCAATATTTCTTCAAATGGTAAAGTCTTGTGCTTATGAGCGCAAAGCGGATTGAAGTTTTCATACGACTTAAATCTGCATAAGAACCAACCAGTCTTGTGCTTATGAGCGCAAAGCGGATTGAAGTAGAAAAATGAAGCCTATTATTTGCTCGATGAACGTCTTGTACTTATGAGTGCAAAGCGGGTTGAAGTATGATACCGAAGGTGAATTAAATAATGATTGAAAGTCTTATGTTTATGATTGCCGTTTTTAAATCAACAATTATCTTTCTATATCATAATTAACTTATAGTTTTATTTTTATAAGTACAAGCTTGTCTGAAATACACCTCAAATATACTTAAAACAAAAAAGACTTACCTTGTTATTACTATCTTAGTTTATGTTAGTAATTTTAAGGTAAGTCTTTATTTTGATTTTTATTTTTATTTTATTCCTATTTAAACCTCATTATTTAAGTACAGTTCCTGCTATTTTTACAATATGACCATTAGTATGGATATTACTATTAGTAGGATCTTCATTTGTTAAGGTAGTTACATTTGAATCTTCTGTTGCATTCCAAATGGAATCTTTACTTAGTGTTAAGGTAATTGCCTGCGCTTGGTTATCAGGGTTAATAGAACCTGTTAAAATGGAGCCATTGGTGAGTGACAGATTAATAGTGCTAATAGAATCGGCTATGATTTGCCCGGTTAATTGCTGATTTTTAGCAGTAAATGTTAAATGTCCGCCATTTTCGCCTTTTGTACCCCAGCGGTTGGCGGCCGCTTTGATTAAGACATTTGTATTTGGCATAATGATTTCATTATTTTCTAAGGTTGCTGTCGCTTGGGTATTATTCACATGAATAAAAGCACCATCTGCGTAAGTTGTCAGTTTGGAGTTGCTTGCATCAAGTTGAGCAATACCGCTTTTCGCATCGCCTGAAAAACTTTGGTAGAGCATAAAGCCATTATCCACATGGCCCGTGAGATTTGAATTTACAATGGTTATACTATTTTTTCCTTCAATGACGCCAATTTCGCTATCAGTGGCTTCACCAACGCCATTTTGTAAAGTAATATTACCGGTAGAATAAATGAGTGGACTGCCTTGGCCGCTAGTATGAAGGGTTGCTTCTGAAACATTGATAGTACCTTCACCATGATCAGTAGCTAGAGAGGCACTATGGGCCCCTTCTGTAGTGATTGTTACCTGCTTACCAATGACAACACCGTTATAGGTTGCATCAAGGCCACGTGAGGAGTCTTGTTTTGTGTGAATGGAAATATTATTAGCTTCAATATTTGCGTTTTTACCACTAGCAAAAACGGCATTAGCACCATTAGCATCTGTATTGATAGTAGTGCCATTTAGATAAATGGTACTACTAGGTGTAGCTAATATAGCTGCATTTTGTCCGTAAAAGTTACTATTGTCTTCACTCGTTGTGTTGCCAGTTTTGGATATCTTTATATTAGTTACATTGGCAATGCCAGTTTTCTTGGCCATAATTACATTTTCATCAGATTGAGTATTAGTTAGCTCTTTATTCAATGTTTCGGTTCGAGCATTAACTATTTTAGAGGCACCATAATCATAGGCAGGGATTTCTGAAATGCTATGGTCACCAATTGGCGGTAACATAGTAGCATTGGGCATAGGTGGGAGGGGAGGAATTTTGTTAAAATCTATTGCTGAAGCTGTATTAGCTAACACAGGATTCATAGCTAGGATTGTTAACATTGTGGACGTTAATAAAAGTTTTCGTGCAATGTTAGTTTTATTATGTGTATGTATTGTATTTTTATAAACGGTTGGTTTCATAATGCGCCTCTTTACTATAATAAAATAAAGTAGTATTGGTTAAATAGTTGCTTAATAAGCTATATAGTAAGTATATATAAAGCGCATAAATATAATATGAACTGGTGTATAAAATAGGTTGTGAGGCAAAATATATAATAAAAAAGTGGCAGAAATATATAAAGTAGAAAAGCAAAGGGAATATATAACAGAGAGAGTATATAACAAAGATAACAGTTGTAATGATTTATATTACATATTATAATGGTATCATGAGAAGATAGGTAAGTTATAGCGTTGAATAGTAGATTGAAAAGAGGTTTTTATTATGATGGAGGAAAAAGAAACAGTACACTTACATCAAAGAAATATAGCAAATACGGTGATGGTTTCAGAGGAAGCCATTTCGGAGAGAGCAGTTTCAAAATCAGCAACTTCAGAGAATATCAGAGTTAAATCAAGTATGCCTGTTTTATTTATAGGACATGGTTCCCCCATGAATCTAATAGAAGACAATCCTTGGACTAAAGAATGGGAGAAAATAGTAGCGAATATACCTAAGCCAAAGGCTATTTTGATGATTTCGGCTCATTGGTATACAGCAGGTAGTTTTGTACAAGGGGATGCTGAGCCTGCTATGATTTATGATATGTATGGATTTCCCGAACCCATTTATGAGCTACAATATCCAGCACATACATCTAAATCGTTGATTGAGTGGATACAAACTGTATTAGGTAGTGAAGTGTCAGTAAAAATGAATCGTGGTTATGACCACGGGGCTTATGCACCCTTATTAAAAATGTTTCCAGAAGCAGATATTCCTGTAGTTCAATTGTCTGTCGATTACCAGAAGGATGCTCGTCAGTGGTTTGCTTTAGGGCAAAAGTTATCTGCATTACGTGAGCAAGGTGTGCTTATTATAGGCAGTGGTGATATTGTTCATAATTTACGAATCATTAATCCCAATATGGGGAATAGTGCCTTGCTACAGGCTGAACAGTTTGAAGAAACTTTATTGCGTAAATTAGATCCTACAATGGATAATGATTTAGAAGGTGCTTTACATTGGGAAATGTTGCCTGGTGCTCGGGTTGCAGCAGAGATGCCGGATCATTTAGCGCCATTATATTATTGCTTAGGCGCTGTATTGGGTGAAGGCACAGTTAATCAGTTAACATTACAACCTGTTACTATTACTACTCATGATTATGTATGGGGGAGTTTGAGTATGACTAGTTTAGTTTGGGATTGATAGAGCATATATAAAATAGCCGCCATTCTAATTATGGAATGACGGCCATTTTATTTTCTATTTTATATATACTAGTTTGAGTGAGCTTGTGTTAATGAGTCAGTGCTTGTCGGTTTAAGCTTTGAAGGGCATTAACAATTGGTACTTCCGCTGCCGATAAGATGATAATCATTAGGAAATCAGCGGGAATATCAAAGGCAATTGCAACATGAAAGATATCACTTAGCGGCACGGCTTGATTCAAATATAAGGATAATATGGCAATTTTATACGATAAGCCAAAGAGATAAGTAATGAAAATCCCTAGACAGTTAAGTCCAAAATAGCTTTTGCGACTGTGAAGGTGGTAGTGATGCTTCATATAGGATAGAATCCCTGCTGTAAAAATAAAACCAATTAAATAGCCAAAGCTAGGACGGACAATATAGCCAAGACCGCCACCACCAGCGAAAATAGGAATTCCAATAAGCCCCATAAGCACATAAGTAGCTACAGCACCCCAAGCGTAGCGTGGTGGTAAAATGACCGCAGCTAATAATACAAAGGTAAATTGTAACGTGTAATAATCAAAGTAAGGTAATGGAATTTGAATGCGTGCTCCAATTGTTAATAATGCGATGATGAGTGCCGCACGAAATAACAAACGTGTTTTCATAAAAAAGACCTCCTCTTTCTATACCTAATTTTAAGTATACAAGGGGAGGTTCTTTTTATCAACCTATTATTTTTATTGGGTTTACAATTATAGTGTTGCTAAATAGCTATGTTTAATGTTTACAAGCTGCATTTTTTAATAAACTTAGTTCTTATATACCGATTACTAATGCATGAATGTTTAATATTCCCATATTCAATGAATTTGAACTACATAATGGTTGCCATAATTGCTTTTTGCATATGTAAACGATTTTCGGCTTCGTCAAAAATAACTTGAGCTTGCGCTTCAAATACGTCATTTGTAATTTCTTCTTCACGATGAGCTGGAAGGCAATGCATAACTATGGCATCCGGTTGGGCTACATTAAGAAGATCTTGGTTGACTTGGAAGCCTTTGAAAATATTGAGTCTTGCTTCATATTCTGCCTCTTGTCCCATACTAGCATATACATCTGTGTAGAAAATGTCAGAATTTTTAGCGGCAATTAGGGGATCATTAAGAATTTCGATGGTACCACCAGTTGCTTTGGCATCAGCGGTAGCTAGTTTAATAATTTCTTTATTAGGTTCATAGCCTTTTGGGCCAGCAAAGGTAAAATGCATACCGAGTTTAGCACAGGCAAACATTAAGGAGTGAGCCATATTATTGCCATCCCCAATGAAGGTTAATTTCTTGCCTGCTAAGTTTTTACCCTTATACTCTACGGCTGTCATCATGTCAGCCATAGCTTGGCAGGGATGAAGCAGGTCTGTTAATGCATTGATAACGGGCACATCCGCATATTTGGCAAGTTCCAAGACTGTATCGTGGGCGAATGTGCGAATCATAATGCCATCTACATAGCGAGATAATACACGGGCTGTATCTTTTATAGGTTCACCACGACCCATTTGCAAATCTCGGCTCGATAGGAATAAGCCTTGTCCCCCTAGCTGATAGATGCCTGTTTCAAAAGAGACACGAGTACGTGTAGATGATTTTTCAAAAATCATTCCTAAGGTTTTTCCTTGTAAGTAGGGATGAGGTATGCCTGCTTTTTGTTTTTCTTTTAGGTCTGTTGCTAGTTCTAATAATTGCCATACTTCTTCAGTTGAAAGGTCATGGATAGAAATAAAATCGTCGCCCTGTTTCATAAGTTGCTCCTTTGTTCGTATGCTCGTATGCTTGTATGAATGTATATAAATAGTTTAGTCTATATGCGTTGGTAATACGTCATTTAAGACGGTAATGAGTTGATCTACATGTTCTTTAGTAATTGTTAAAGGCGGGACAAAACGTAGGACTGTATTAGCGGTGCAGTTAATAATAAGACCTTTTTGTAGGCAGTGATTCACAATATCACGACCTGGTTTAGTAAGCTCTACACCAACCATAAGGCCCTTGCCACGGACATCCGTAATTAAAGTTGGATACTGTGTTTTTAAGTGGCTTAATTGCTCTAATAGATACTTGCCTACTGTTGTGGCGTTAGCCATAAGCTGTTCTGTTTCGATGGCGGTTAAAACAGCATTAGCGGCGGCACAGGCTAGGGGATTGCCACCAAAGGTGGAACCATGGTCACCAGCTTTGAAGGTATGAGCTAGTTTATTTGTACTCAAAAAGGCTCCAATGGGCACACCGCCAGCGAGTCCTTTAGCTAAGGTTACGATGTCTGGTTGAATACCAAATTGTTGGTAAGCAAAGAAGGTGCCTGTACGGCCCATGCCAGCTTGAATTTCATCAATAATAAGAAGCACATCATATTTTTCACACAGTGTTTTTACTTCTTTAAGATAATTGGCAGATGGAATATGAACGCCTCCTTCGCCTTGGATTGCTTCTAATAAAATGGCACA
This sequence comes from Veillonella intestinalis, assembly GCF_943192895.1. Taxonomy (NCBI): domain Bacteria; kingdom Bacillati; phylum Bacillota; class Negativicutes; order Veillonellales; family Veillonellaceae; genus Veillonella; species Veillonella intestinalis. The sequence goes on from NZ_CALPCB010000001.1 coordinate 118,522, forward strand.
AGTTTTATCGGTAACTTTGGCTGTTAATGCGTTAATATCTCCGTAGGGTACATAGTCGAAGCCTGCTGGCAAGGGGCCAAAGCCCTGATGATATTTTTCTTGGCCTGTAGCCGTTAAGGTGGCGATGGTGCGTCCGTGGAAGCTGTGAAGGGCTGAAATGATTTGGATTTTTTCAGGATCCTTAGCTGTTGCATATTTACGGGCTAGTTTAATAGCGCCCTCGTTAGCTTCGGCCCCTGAATTGGCAAAAAAGACTTTATCCATGCCGCTTAAGGCTTTTAATTTGGCAGCGGCTTGAGCTTGTACTTCTGTGTAATAGAGATTAGAGCAATGGATCATTTTACTGGCTTGCTCTGCAATGGCTTTTACTAATGGTGGATAATTATGGCCTACTATATTAACAGCAATCCCGGCTAAATAGTCTAAATATTGTTTCCCATTCGTGTCATAGAGGTAAGGCCCTTCGCCATGGTCAAGAACGATATCATACCGTGCAAAGACTGGGAAATAATCTTGTTTATCGTGATTTATAATGTCGGTTGTATTCATGGGGCTCCTCCTTAAATAATTTCTGTGCCAATCCCTTTATTTGTAAATAATTCAAGCAATAATGCATGTGGCTCACGCCCGTCGATAATGCTGACGCGTTTGGTACCGCATTGTAGGGCATGTAAGACGGCTTCCACTTTAGGAATCATACCACCTTGGATTGTGCCGTTTTCGATTAGAGCAACAGCTTCTGCTTGGGGAATGCTAGAGAGGAAAGATTTTGGATCATCTAAGGATGTATAAATACCTTTGGTGTTAGTAAGCATGAGGAGTTTTTCAGCTCCCAAAGCGCCTGCTACTTCGGCGGCTACATAGTCAGCATTGATATTATAGGTAGTTTCGCCTTTGCCGGCTCCTATTGGTGAAATGACAGGTACATAGCCATTGTCTAATAAATCGTTAATTAATTGTGTATTGACCGCAGTAACTTCACCTACAAAGCCAATATCTATGTGATTTGTTTCACCATTGGCTTCATGCACTTCGGCCAGTTTTTTATGGGCTTTTAGCAAATTGGCATCTTTGCCAGTTAAACCGATAGCAGGAATGCCCAAACTATTGAGGCGACTAACAATTTCTGCATTAATTTTGCCACCTAGTACCATTTGCGCAATTGTAACAGTTTCAGCATCGGTTACGCGTAGACCGCTAACAAATGAGCTTGTTTTACCAACTTTTTCTAAAAAGTTAGTAATGTCAGGACCGCCGCCATGGACGAGAACGGGGCGAATGCCAATGCATTTCATAAGGGCAATGTCTTGCATGACTTTATTTTTTAGTTCTTCGCTAATCATTGCATTGCCACCATATTTGATGACCATAGTTTTGCCGGTAAATTTTTGAATATATGGCAAAGCTTCGATAAGGATGGAAGCTTTGCTGGCAGCACTTAGTGTAGTGTGGATAGCTGCCTCATTAGGGTTGTGAACGGTAGCTACATTAAGGTCGTTAAGTTCGTTAATCATAGGAAGAGCTCCTTTCAATTAAGTTGTGGAAACTACAAAATACTTTATTAGGTATGATATTCGCCGTTGATTTTTACATAGTCATATGTTAAATCACAGGTCCAGACAGTAGCATTAGCTTGCCCTTCATTGAGTTCGACGGTGACGGTAATATCATGTTCACTCATAATGTCTTTTAAGGTTTTTTCATTATATACAGCGCCCATGCCATTTTTGAAAATTGTAATGCCGCCAATTTTTAATACAGTCGTATCTGGATTCATAGGGGCTCCTGCATAGCCGGCGGCACAGATGAGACGACCCCAGTTTGGATCTTCCCCAAAAAATGCTGTTTTCACAAGAGGGGAATTGGCGATGGTCATGCCTACCAATTTAGCACTTTCAAAATCGGTGGCTTCTTCCACATTAATGGTAATGAATTTGCTAGCTCCTTCGCCATCGGCAGCAATTTGTTTGGCTAGAGATACAGTAATTGCCATAAGCGCTTCTTGAAAAAGGTCAAAGTATTCGTTTTCTGTATCAATGAGCGGGTTTTCAGCAGCACCATTTGCTAATATGATAGCCATGTCATTAGTGCTCATATCGCCATCAACGGAAATCATGTTAAAGGATTTGGACACACAAGCATGAAGTGCTTTTTGAAGGAGTTCAGGGGTAATGGCAAGGTCTGTTGTTATGTAACAAAGCATTGTCGCCATATTAGGGCGAATCATGCCTGACCCTTTGGCAATAGCTCCTAAGTGAATCTCTTTATCTGCTACAGTGAAATGTGTACTGGCTGTTTTGGAGTAGGTGTCAGTGGTTAAAATTGCTTTGCCTGCTAGTTCAGTGCCATCAAAGGTCAGGCTATCTACTAATGTAGGGATAGCTTTAGTAATATCATCAATAGGCAATTGTTGGCCAATAATACCAGTAGAACCAACCACTATATCATTAGGTTCGCAATGTAGGGCTTGAGCTGTAGCTTGTGCCATAGTATGAGCGTTAGCTAGCCCTTGTGCTCCAGTGCAAGCATTGGCACAACCCGAATTAGAAATAATAGCATGGGCGGTGCCAGTAGCTACAGTTTCTTTGGAAATATATACTGGAGCCGCTGCTACCTTGTTTTGGGTAAAAGTACCGGCTACGGCTGCTTTTTTAGCTGTATAAATGAGGGCCAAATCATGTTTGCCACTTTTCTTTAAGCCGGCTTGAATACCAATTGCTTGAAAGCCTTTAGCATAAGTAACTCCGTGAGAAATTGTATCTAAAGTAATTGTTTGTTTCATAGGAAGGACCTCCTTGGATAGTTATAATTTATAGGATGTATTGATTTTTAGTTGTATGGATTTTATGGATACATAGGGATTAATTGTAACACTGTAGTTTCTTCATAGCCACAAGCAATGTTTAAGTTTTGGACTGCTTGTCCAGCAGCGCCTTTTACTAAATTATCGATCGCACTAAGGACGATTACTCGTCGGGTTCGTGTGTCTATATGCCAGCCTATGTCAATGAAGTTGGAACCGCGCACATATTTGGTGTTTGGATAAGATCCTTCACCACGTAAGCGGACGAAGGGTTCCTTTCCATAGGCCGTTTTAAAAGCATTGGTAATGTCGCTATTATTTATAGATGGCTGTAATGTGGCATAGGCTGTAGCTAAGATACCTCGACTCATAGGCACTAGATGAGGTGTGAAATTAACCATTATGGGGGTATTATTTAAAAGACTTAAGGCTTGTTCGATTTCTGGCGTATGGCGATGAGTAGCTACACCGTAGGCCTTAAAGGCATCATAAAATTCCGGATAATGGGTATCTTGCTTAGGAGAGCGACCAGCTCCGGAGGTACCTGATTTAGCATCAATGATAATCGTTGTTGTATCGATGAGTTTGGCTTTAACCAAGGGGGCTAGGGCTAATATAGAAGCTGTAGTATAACAACCAGCATTGCCAATAATCTTGGCAGTTTTAATAGCGGAGCGGTTTAATTCAGCTAACCCGTATACACTGTTAGCTTGAGGATGTGTGTGGGGGACATGGTACCAATTTTCGTAAATGCTAGTATCTTTGAAACGATAGTCAGCTCCTAAATCAATGAGTCGGACTGGCGTATTTTCTAAGAATTGACCTACTTTCATAGCATGACCGTGCGGTAGAGCTACAAAGATAAAATCACTGTCTTGGGCAATGGAGGGTAAATCAGCTAGGCTTTCTAAGGTTAACTTGGTAAGGCCAAAGAGATGTGGATATATATCACTTAGGGCTTTGCCTGCATGATTTTCAGAGGTTACATGGGTTAAGGTTACATAGGGATGATGTAATAATAATTTAACTAATTCGGCACCGGCATATCCTGTTGCGCCAATAATACTTACTTTTGTCATATGAATCGCTCCTCTAAATGCATTAATATAAAGTTAAGTGAATATTAGTATTAGTACATATTTAGTGATAGTACATATACCGTAATAGTGCATATACCGTAATACTTTCTTTTAGCTAAGGGTTAATGGCTACTATGGATTAACTTGAAATTCGTTAATTGATAAAGAATTAATATTCTTAGAATTTGCATAAAAATTCTATGGTTGAAATTATACACCTGGTAAGAATAAAAATGCAATATAAAATTATAAAAATACGACCTGATTAGTATATATCTTATGTATATGAAAAATGACATTATGTAATGCCAGGAAAAATAAAGTGTTGGGGGAGAGAAATCCTATTTGTAAAGAATAGAAAATATAAGATTGAATGCATAAAAAAACACCGTTAGTTATAACTAACGGTGTTTTTTTATGTTTTTATAGGTGATATTAATCACAGCAATATTAAATTGGGAACGTATAATAAGCAAAGAGGATAGCTATTGGCATAGTTATGGCTGAGAGGAGTGTTGTAGACATAACTACTTGGGTAGCAAACTCTGGATTATTTTTCATTTCAAAGGCAATTAGAGCTGTGTTAACAGCGGAAGGAACGCTATAGGTAATAATAATAGCTTGGGCTGCAATCGGGTCGACTGGCTGATAAAGGAGGATGTATAATAACATAACTACACAAGCGAGTATAGGTCCCCCAATGAGACGTAGTGCTGTGGTAACCATCACATCTTTTTTGAAGAAATTATAAGGCGTGCGACTCATTTGAACGCCTAAGGTAATCATGGCCATACCAACAAAGGCACTGGCGAATATATTGAGGGGTGACCATAGCACTAAGGTTGTTAAGTCATAAGGTATGAGGCGTGCTAATAAAGCGGCTGGCGCGGCATAAAGGACGGGCATATGGAATACTAGCTTTAAAGCATCATGACGTGTTAGGAGACCAGAGCCAGCTTGATAGAAGCCTAAGGTATTGCAGAAAATAGTTTGAATGATGAAGGTAGCAATAACAGCTACGATACCAGCCTCTAAATAAGGCGTTTGACCATCAACGATATAGGGCATATTGGAAAAAACAAAGGTAGCGATAGCGACCCCGATATTACCGCCATTATTAAACATGGTGGCATTCCGAACAATTTGTGTTTTTTTTCGATCATAGCCGAAGAATTTGGATACGCCTAAGGCCATGAAGCTATTGGAGAATAAAATAATGAAGGCACATACTGAAATGCCAATACTTTCAGCGGTTAAGTGGGCTGTATATAAAGACCTAAATACATAGGCTGGTAGTAATATAAAAAAGTTTAATTTGCTTAGTGAGCGCAAATCAAGTTTGAAGTTTTTATCCAATATAAAGCCAACTAATACTAAGGCTAAAATTGGCACGACACTTGTCCAGAAGATATGCAGAAATAATGACAATAGAATGGCCTCCTTTACATTACTATTACACTATGTTTCATTTATACTATAACGCAATTACAATGTAAAAGACAACCAAAATTGATAATAATAGGCGAATTGAATATTCTTTTTTATAATTTGTAATATTTTCTGTAAAAGAGAGGTGTAAAAACGGGACTATATATTACAATTCCCTAATAAATGGGGTATAATGAATTTACAAATAGTCAATACATTGGCTAAGATGTGTCGTTTAGAGCATAGTCAGAATGGACTAAGTACGGTGTGTAAATACTTAGCGAATTGAAGGAGGCAGTTTACATGAAACGGTACAAAATGTGGCTTATGGTTGCGTTAAGTGCTATGGCGTTGGCGGTGTCTGGATGTGGGGACTCATCAAATGATCAAAAGGCGGCGCAAGCAGTTAAATCGGAATCTATCACTGTATCGGCCGCAGCTAGCTTGCAAGCCGCAGCTAATGAATTAAAAGATAATTTTATTAAATCTCGTCATTTAGATCCAACTCAGATTACCCTTAACTTTGGTGGTTCTGGTACTTTGCGTCAACAAATAGAAAATGGCGCACCTGCCAGCATTTTTATTTCGGCCGATGAAAAAAATATGCACCAATTGCAAGAGAAAAATTTAGTAACTAAAGTAAAACCATTAATAGCTAATTCTTTAGTTTTGATTGTACCAAAAGATAAATCACAACTTACTATTGAACAATTAGCTAGTGTAAACCGTTTGGCATTGGGGACCATAGAGACTGTACCAGCTGGGAAATATGCTAAACAAACATTGACGAAATTAAATCTTTGGAATCAAGTAGAAAATAAAGTGGTGTATGCAAAAGATGTAAAAGCCGTAGCTGCTTATGTAGCTGAAGGCTCTGCTGATGCAGGCTTTGTATATAAAACAGATGCTCTAGATTTGAAGGATCGTGTACAGATTGTTGCTACTGCACCAAGTGATAGCCATGATCCAATTCGCTATCCAATTGCTATTGTGACTAAATATGATAATGAATTGGCTCAGCAATTCTATGAATATTTAACCAGCAATGAAGCACAACAAATTTTACAAAAATATGGGTTTACAAATATAGATAATAGCGCTAAGTAAGAAATAGAAAGGTTGTTGAATATGAGCCCTTTATGGCTATCGTTGGAGGTAGCAAGCATTGCTCTCTGTAACATAGTCATAGGGGGCTTATTGCTTTGTTATATCTTGAAACGCTATAATTTTCCGGGTAAAACATTGATAGACTCTCTAGTGACTTTGCCGTTAGTATTGCCACCAGTGGTAGTGGGCTTTGCTTTATTATTAGTATTTACACCTGGTAATGCTTTGGGTGCTTGGTTAGATACTCATGGCTGGCAGGTTGTGTTTTCAAAAGCTGGCGCTATTTTGGCATCATCCATTATTGGTTTTCCTTTGTTTTATCAAACTGTGCGGGCTGCTTTAGGTTCGATTGATCCGGCAGTAGAGGATATTGCACGCACCTTAGGCGCTTCTGAATGGCGAATTTTTTTCACTATTTCCATTCCTTTAGCTTGGAAAGGGATTCTAACAGGTAGTATTTTGGCCTTTAGTCGCGCTCTTGGTGAATTTGGTGCTACAATTTTAATCGCCGGTAATATTCCAGGCGTTACTAGGACTATGCCGTTGGCTATTTACTCTTTAGTAGAATTTGGTGATTATACAGGGGCTTTTGAATTGGTGATTTATATTTGTGCCCTTACATTAGGACTTCTTTGGACGGTCCATTTTATTACTAAGGGCTCATTGTTTCAGTATCAAAAAGAACGCTAGGAGGTATGGGCATGATATGTTTTGATATTGCCATACAAAGACCTACCATTTTAGTGCAAGGGTCAGGTACTCTTAGTGTTGGTATTACAACATTAACAGGGGCCTCTGGTAATGGTAAATCGACGTTAATTAAAAGTTTAGCTGGTTTAATCAAGCCTCGTGAGGGCTTTATTAAACAAGATCAGACCTTTTGGTTTCATAAAGAAAAGAATATTTTTGTAAAGCCACAAGAACGCTATGTAGGGTATATGCCACAGGGGAATGTAATATTCCCACATATGAGTGTCTTACATAATATTACCTATAGTAAGCGTGGCGATGATGCCTTATTAGCGCGCATTATGGAACGTCTTCAATTAGAACGATATAGGGAAAGCAAAGCGGGTAATTTATCTGGCGGTGAGCAACAGCGAGTGGCATTAGGGCGTGCTTTATATGCTAAGCCTTGTGTGTTGTTATTAGATGAACCATTATCTGCTTTAGATTGGACGTTACGTCATCAAGTGCAAGCTGATATTGCTGATATTATCAAAGAGTGGAATATTCCTTGTTTGTGGGTTACTCATGATGAAGATGAAGCTAAGGCGGTTGGCGACTATCATTGGAGTTTTGAAAAAGGTATATTACAAGGTTAATAATAGGTTAGTATACAAGGTTGATAATGGGTATATTATAAATACTATTAACGGCTTAGGGCTAGGAGCAATTAGAGATAGGCTCCTAGCCCTTTTTGTGTGCAGGACATACAATTAATTAAAAACAAAAACGAGAAAAAGACCCCGAAGGGCCTTTTTCTCGTACTTTTATGGAAACCACTTGGTTTCGTATCATATAAGACGCCACTTGGCGTTAGTACCAATTGAACTTTCAAATATATAATATAAGGAAATTCTTATTTCCTACTGTAACAGGGACTATTGTTAAATCAATGACAGAAACACTTGTATAGATTTAAATTAGCACTTGCTTGATATTCTGAATAGCTCACTTGAGTACCATGCTTATTGCACAGTTTGATTTAAATTATAAAGTTGTTTCAATGTGTTGGGAGAAGAATGCTTGTGGGTGAGCACATACTGGGCAAAGCTGAGGAGCTTCAGTACCTACATGAATGTAACCGCAGTTTGCACAAATCCATGCTACTGGTTGTTCACGTTTGAATACGCGACCACCGTTTACAAATTCTACTAAGTCAAGATAACGTTCTTCATGACGAGCTTCGATTTTACCAACTTGTTCGAATAAGTAAGCAATTTTAGTGAAGCCTTCTTCTTTTGCTACTTTAGCAAATTCTGGGTACATTTCAGTGTGTTCGTAGTTTTCACCAGCAGCTGCATCTTTTAAGTTTACAACTACGTCAGCATTTACATCGCCACCGTGTAATAATTTGAACCATACTTTAGCATGTGCGCTTTCGTTTAAAGCAGTTTCTTCAAAATAATCAGCGATTTTGTTTAAACCAGCTTTACGAGCTGCAGAAGCGTAGTAAGTATATTTACGGTTAGCTTGGGATTCGCCAGCAAAAGCGGCTTGTAAATTCTGTTCTGTTTTTGTACCTTTTAATTCAGACATGTTAATCTCTCCTTCTTTATTGTAGTAACTTTACTACAATCATAATGTACTTACAAAATGAAGTAAAAAATTAATAATAGCTTAGAAATACACTTTATAATGTTTACAACAATTCAAACTAATGAATAATCATTGTTGATTACATTATAGACTATGAAATTGAGAAAATCAAGCCCTGAATTCTAAAAAAATCAAAATTTGTCTATTTGATAATATTTATCAATGCTTGTGTTTGCTGGCTTTTTGGATTCTCGGTGACTTAAAATGGGCTAAATGCCTCAAAATATGTAAATGAGAATTGATATCGTTGTAAATTCAAAGTTATTGAGAATTACCTATAAAATAGTAGGAATTAGAGTGGATAGATACCATGCATGGTATAGCTCACAAGTTTTCCTACTAATTGTAGTAGCCCTTACTAGTGAGTGAGGTAAAATTTGCTAAATTGTAGAATATTAAGAAAAAAGTACGCATAACCTAGTACTTCGTTATATAATATAAAGTATAAAGAAATTAAAAAGAATTATATAATTAATAATGTATTTAGTGGAATTAAGGAGGCGTTTATGGCATTTGTACGATATTATGTTGGCGATGTGGTTAAAATGAAAAAATCGCATCCTTGTGGCAGCGATGAATGGGAAGTTCGGCGCATTGGTACCGATTTTACAATAGTTTGTTGTGGCTGTGGCCATCAAGTAATGATTGCCCGCCCGAAATTTGAAAAGGCTGTTAAAAAGATTATACGTCGCGTAGAGCCTGAGCAAAGTAATGATACCTCTTTGTCAGTAGAAGTAGATGAAAAAGAGGCAAAACATTTAGGTGGTGAGTCAGTTGGTTAAATTGACAACCTATGCAGTTAAGGGTGGTTGTGCTTGTAAATTAGGCCCTCATATTTTACAAAATGTATTAAAAGATGTGCCCTTTCCAACTAACGAGGCAGTACTTGTTAATATGCAAGGGGCTGATGATGCAGGGGTGTATCAAATTAGTGATGATTTAGGGTTAGTGCAAACTGTTGATTTTTTTACGCCCATAGTAGATGATCCATATTTATTTGGTCAAATTGCAGCAGCGAATAGCTTAAGTGATGTTTACGCTATGGGTGGGACACCATTGACAGCGATGAATTTGGTGGGCTTTCCTGTTCCGCTAGTGGAACAGGGCGCACTTACGGCCGTGTTACAAGGGGCTATGAGTGTGTTAAAAGAAGCGAATGTTGTAGTAGTGGGTGGTCATAGTATAGAAAATGATACGCCTATTTTTGGCTTGTCTGTAACAGGGCGAGTTAATCCACAGCAGATATGGCGCAATCAAGGGGCTCAAGTGGGGGATGTCTTGATTCTCACTAAACCTCTGGGAACAGGCATTATGAGTACAGCGTTGAAAGGTGATTTGTTTCAAGCTGGTACTGAAGAAGCTATCGAAAGCATGCGTACCTTAAATAAATTAGCTTGTGAAACGGCACAAAATTTCGCAATTCATGCTTGTACCGATATTACAGGTTTTAGTTTACTTGGCCATGGTAGTGAAATGGCTATGAGTAGTGATGTGTCCTTATCTATTCAAACGGAAGCATTACCTTTGTTTTCAGGTGTAACAGAAGCGGCTGAAATGGGCCTTGTGCCAGCGGCTACTTATGGTAATCGTAAGGCGATTACCTCTGTGACAGGGCTTGAGTCATTGGATACTGTATGGAGTGATATTTGTTATGACCCTCAGACTTCAGGCGGTTTATTATTGTCTGTACCAGCTGATGAAGCAGAGGAATTATTAAACGCTTTGAAACAGGTAGGTCTTACACAAGCTCGAAATATCGGGCAAGTAGTGAAGAAAGGAGAGTATGCGGTTTATGTCAAATGAGGATATGAATGTAACGATTAATACTAATTTAGTAGGGGCTGGTAATATTGTAGTGGACGTACGTGGTTCGCTTTGTCCCACCCCTGTAATTGAAACTAAGAAAGCCATGGAAGGACAGCCTAAGGCAGTATTTACTACGATTGTAGATAATGAGGTGAGTCGAGATAATGTGGCGAAATTTGGGCAATCCCGTCATTGCAAAGTGACTATTGTGGAAGATGGCAAGGATTTTTATATTACTTTAACCCCGGAAACGGCTATAGATACGACTGCCGTTGGTGAGGGCGTAACCTTAGTAGAAACACCAGCGACAATGGCTATGTTAGATACACCGGAACGAGCAGGTGGCAAAGTGTTGTTGGTGACAAAAGATTATTTAGGGGAAGGGAATCAAGAGTTGGGGCGCACTTTAATGAAAACGTTTTGGTTTTGTTTAACTGAAGCAGATGTAAAGCCGGCAAAGGTATTCTTTATTAATAGTGGCGTGAAAATGGTAACTGAAGGATCCGAACATATAGAAAATCTTCAGAAATTAGCGGATGCTGGCGTGGAAATTGCGGCTTGCGGTATTTGTTTAGATTTTTATGGCATGAAAGAAAAGGTAGCCGTAGGCTCTATTACCAATTTGTATGCAATTACTGATGCGATGATGACGGAATCCATGGTGATATTATAAACATGTAGAATAGGCTGTATGAGGAAACTGGGTATGGAAATTTTAATAGTTTTTACTAATTATTATTTTGCCACGAAGGCTGAAAAAGCATTAAAAGCAGCGGAGATTAAGTTGCAACTGATTCCAACCCCAGCTGTACTACACCATGCTTGTGGCCTTTGCATTTTATGTTCCAAATGTGATTTAGAGGCGGTTCTGCTTATTTTAAAAGAATCTCGTATAACCCATTCAGGTGTGTATGAGTATGATCGAGCGGCTAAAAAGTGTACTAAACTCACAAGCATAGATTATTGTGAAAAAGCTCATGATGGATATACGGAAGGTGAGTATTATGAATGAGACAATTAAAGAGCTAATCGGGGCTGCAGATATAGCTATTAAGGAAGAGCGTTTTGATGATTTATTAGAGTTTTATACCGATGATGCTGTGTTAGTGGTGAAACCAGGGTTAGAAGTAAAAGGTAAGGATAAGATTAAAGAAGCATTTATAAAAATTGCTGCTTATTTTAAGAATAGTATCGTACCGACACAAGGAAAAATGCAGATGATAGAAGCAGGAGATACAGTTCTTGTTTTATCACAAACCTTATTAGAGGCTACGAATAAAGAAGAGTCAGAATATAGTATGGAACGAAGAGCAACCTATGTATATAGAAAGGTTAATGGACAATGGTTATGTGCTATAGATAATTCATACGGCACCTCTTTGCTCGATTAACCTTGCATCATTACAGTCATGATATAAGTTAAATGCTTTATATATAAATATACAAAAAGTCTACGCACACAATCTATGGAGCGTAGACTTTTTTATTACTATAGTTATTTAGAAGTTAAATTTTAGTAGTGAGTAGTAAACTATGAAACTTGGCACAGCCTAATTATTCATCTACACTAAATTTATTAGGTGATGAAGAATGACTCACTTTATGATTGGCTTTAGTCGTGGCTTGTGAGGACGAAGTTTCTGTCGTTGTTTCAGATTCTATTTCTGTATTTGGGGAATCTATAGATTCGGTGTTGCCACTGGTTAAGTGTAAGTTAGCATAATAGGCTTTGTCTGCCTCACGATTAGAAATTAGGCCTTGTTGCGTCATGAGTGTTAAAACTGTTCGTTGGCGCTCTTTGGCCGCTTTATAATTTTTAACTGGGTTGTAATAGGAGGGAGCTTGTGGTAGACCCGCTAATAAGGCCGATTGACCAAGGGTTAACTTTTCAGGGGGAGTATCAAAATAGCCTGTACTTGCTTGATAAATACCATAATAATCATTACCGTAATAGATTGTATTTAAATACATTGCTAAGATTTCATCTTTACTATAGTAGTATTCCATTAAGTAGGCCAATATGACTTCCTCTACCTTGCGAGACATAATCCGTTTAGAAGATAAAAATAAATTTTTAACTAATTGTTGTGTAATGGTGCTACCGCCTTCGACGGTTCGTCCAGCTGTCAAATTAGTGTAAAAAGCACGTCCAATACCAAATACATCAATGGCGCCATGCTCATAAAAACGCTTATCTTCCGTGGCGACTAGTGCTTCTTTCAGATGCGTGCTTATATGGTCTCCTTTTACTTGCTGATTGGGGGGCACGCGATTATTTAACGCCGTTTCAACGGCGTCGGTGAAATGAAATAAACGACTAATACGCTCTGTACGACTTAATTGGTCTTCTGTAGACTCTAGCGATTCTTCTCGTTGCGTATGGGGACTTCGTGGTGTACCTGTCTCTTCTGGTGTATAACCAGCGAACCAGTATAGTCCAAGTCCTAATAGAACAAGTGTTATTAATAGTTTAAATAGAAGTTTCATGGCTCTATCATACCATATGTTAGAAAATAAGCTAGTCCTTTTTATGCATAGTTAATATATGGTGATGAAGTTAGTTTGACTATGAAAAAAGGTTATTTCTTTATTCCGATAGATGAAATAAATAGTAAATTATAGTAAAATGGAATAAAATAAATTAATACTATAATGGTATTAATAGTATGGTCGATTATTACCATGGAATTCATATATATTGAGTATCGTGTATTGAGAAGGAGGTCTCTATGAAAGGTCGCGTTGTTAGTGTTTCTTATTGGCCCGCACCTTTGCGCTATTATGAAGCAGTGGCAACGGATCGTAGTGCTTATGATGAAGTAATAGGGGCTATGGAAGAGGCTGCGCAGGCAATTAAGGCCAGTAAGCCACAAACTATATTAATATTGAGTCGCTATCAACATACATTAAACGATGCTCTAGGGTTTAGTCCGCAAGCGCGTTTGCGAGGTGCTATTCCTTTAGCTAATGGGACTACATTTACGGTGGGGCTTGAAACAGACCGCGTGTTCAATCAGGCGTTGCAACAGCAGAGTGAACGCATGGGGATTCCTTTGACTAGTATTTTAGATAGTTTACCCATTATTTCTACAGATGATTATTTATTACATCATACGGCGACAATTCCTTTGCATGTTTTGACTGAACAAGGCTTAGGCAATAAGCAAATTGTAAGGCTTACGATGGGACGACTTAGCTATGAGGAATTATATACCTTTGGCAAAGTTGTACAGCTGGCGGCCGAGTCATCGGGACGTCGTGTGGCGGTTATCGGGAGTGCCAACTTACTACCTAATCATTGGGTGAATGGGATAGATAAAAACTTAGATACGAATATTACACTTATGCAATCTTTAGGCGATCAACAACCACGACTATTACAAGAGTTAGGTTACCCAATAGGGGAGGATTATTCGTTGCGAACGGCTGCTTTTGTATTGGGCGCAGTGAGTGGTTTAAAAGGGTCTGTAGAAACACATCATTTTTCATCTGTTAATGGTGAAACCTATGGTTTAGTACAATATAAACTGAAATAAAATAAAATTTCTGTATATTTTTGCAAAAATACTTGAATTAATATTCGTAACTATGTATAATGTTACACATGAAATACAGAAATCTATTCTTAAAAAAGTAAGTTGAGGTGTTTATAATGAGTGATATTAAAAAAGTAGTGTTAGCTTATTCAGGTGGTCTTGATACATCTGTTATTATTCCTTGGTTAAAAGAAAACTATGGCTGTGAAGTTATTGCTGTTTGCTGTAATTTAGGTCAGCCTGAAGATTATGCAGCGGTTGAAAAGAAAGCGATTAAATCGGGTGCATCTAAAGCGTATATTTTAGATGTGCAAGAAGAATTTGTTGCTGATTATATTTGGCCAACTGTTAAAGCAGGCGCTGTATATGAAGGTAAATATTTATTAGGCACTTCTTTTGCTCGTCCTTTAATTGCTAAAAAATTAGTAGAAGTAGCTAAGCAAGAAGGCGCTGATGCAATTGCACATGGGGCTACTGGTAAAGGGAATGACCAAGTTCGTTTTGAATTGACGATTAAAGCGTTAGCACCTAATACTAAAATTATTGCACCATGGCGTGAATGGGATTTAAAATCTCGGGAAGACTGCATGGAATTCGCTGCTAAACATGACATTCCGGTAGTTGTAACTAAATCGCATCCATATAGCATGGATCAGAATGTATGGCATTTATCTCATGAAGGCGGGGATTTAGAAGATCCAGCTAATGCACCTAAAAATGATGTGCACTTAGTATGTAAATCACCAGAAGAAGCACCTGATACACCAGCTTTAGTGTCAATTGAGTTTAAAGAAGGCGTGCCAGTGGCTGTTAATGGTAAAACAGGTACTCCTCTTGAATTATTACAGGCTTTGAATGAACTAGGGGCTGCCAATGGTGTAGGGATTGTTGATATTGTGGAAAACCGCTTAGTAGGTATGAAATCTCGTGGTGTCTATGAAAATCCAGGCGGTGCTATTATTATGTATGCTCATCGTGAATTGGAATACCTTTGCCTAGATCGGGCTACATATCACTATAAAGAATTAGTGGCTAATAAATATGCAGAGCTTGTATATGATGGGATGTGGTTTGCACCATTGATGGCAGCGCTACAAGCATTTGTAGATGAAACCCAGAAAACTGTAACGGGTACGATTAATTTGAAATTATACAAAGGTAATATTATTAGCGCTGGTGCTACATCACCATATTCCTTATATAATCAGGAATTTGTAACCTTCGAAGAAGATGATGTATACAACCAAGCTGATGCAGAAGGGTTTATTAATCTTTTCGGTTTACCACTTAAAATTAATGCATTGATGAAAGAAAAGGCAGGTAAATAATGGCTAAACTTTGGGGTGGCCGTTTTACAAAGGGAACTGACAAAGCGGTAGAGGACTTTACGTCCTCTATCGCTTTTGACGCCCGTATGTATGCGGAAGATATTGCAGGTAGCAAAGCACATGCGAAAATGCTAGCTAAACAAGGGATTATTTCACAAGCCGATTGTGATGATATTGTAACTGGATTAACGGAAATTCAAGGCCAGATTGAAGCGGGCACTTTAGAGTTTTCAGTAGCGTTAGAAGATATTCATATGAATATTGAAAAGCGTTTAACTGATGCTATTGGTGAGGCCGGTGGTCGTCTTCATACGGGGCGTAGTCGCAATGACCAATGCGCTGTAGATTTACATATGTATGTCCGCAAAACAGTGGTCCATATGGGTGAATTGTTAGTCAATTTACAAAAAGCGTTGCTAGAAGTAGCAGAAAAACATAAAGAGGTAATTATGCCTGGCTATACGCACTTACAACGGGCACAGCCAGTACTATTTAGTCATCATATGATGGCGTACTTTTCTATGTTTCAACGCGATTTCGACCATTTGCCTTTGATTTATAAACATGCTGATGTAATGCCTTTGGGAGCAGGAGCTTTGGCGGGAACGACGTACCCTATTGACCAGACGTATACGCAAGAATTATTAGCATTTAGTAAAATCTATGAAAACAGTATGGATGCTGTTAGTGATCGTGACTATGTGCTTGAATTTTTACATTTTGCATCTACGGTTATGATGCATTTAAGCCGTCTCAGTGAAGAACTTATTATTTGGTCTAGCACGGAATTTGGCTTTATTGAACTTGATGATGCGCATTGCACTGGCTCTAGCATTATGCCACAGAAGAAGAATCCTGATGTGTGTGAATTAGTGCGTGGTAAAACCGGTCGTATTTATGGCCATTTGTTAGGCCTATTAACGACTATGAAAGGCTTGCCACTTACTTATAATAAGGATATGCAAGAAGATAAAGAAGGTATCTTTGATGCTGTTGATACTTTACATTTTGCTTTATCTATTATGGCGGATATGTTGCGGAACATGACTGTAAATGGGGAACGCACTTATTCAGTACTAGCCAATGATTTTTCTAATGCCACTGATATGGCGGATTATTTGGCGAAAAAAGGGGTTCCATTCCGTGAAGCGCATGCAATTGTAGGGGAAGCGGTACAGCATTGCATTCAGAATCATTGTGTATTATTGGATTTGACTGTAGAGGATTTCAAAAAGATATCCCCTGTATTTGAAGCGGATATTCTTGAGGCGATTACTATTGAAGCTTGTGTGGCAGGTCGCAAGAATTATAGCGGCACTGCACCTGAATGTGTAGCGCGTCAACGGCAAGTTGGGGCAGAGCAAGTAGCGGAAGAAGAAGCGCAATTAGCAAAATGGGCTGAGCAACTAGGGAGGGTTTAATATGCATACACCATCTTTGAGTCGTGAAACGGCATTAGAATTGTTAAAAACATATAACAAAGAACCATTTCATATTCAACATGCATTGACGGTAGAAGCTGTTATGCGCTGGTATGCGGAACAATTAGGCTTTACTGATGAGGCTGATTATTGGGCGCAAGTAGGACTGTTGCATGATTTGGATTTTGAAATGTATCCAGAAGAACATTGTGTGAAAGCGCAGGAGTTATTGAAAAATGCTGGTGTAGCTGAAGATATGATATATTCTATTTGTTGTCATGGCTATGGTATTTGCATTGATTGGGAACCTAAAGAGTTAATGGAGAATGTTCTGTTTGCTGCCGATGAATTAACGGGGCTTATTGGCGCTGCTGCATTGATGCGTCCTTCCAAATCAACTAAAGATATGGAACTTAAAAGTTTAAAGAAAAAATTCAAAGACAAAAAGTTTGCCGCTGGCTGTTCGCGCGATGTTATTAAAGCTGGTGCAGAGCGCTTAGGCTGGGAATTAGATGAATTATTAAGTAAGACCTTAGCCGCTATGCAAGCTATGGAAGACCATATTATGGCTGAATATACAGCACATGTTGGTTGAGCGAAATGTGCTTACAATAGCTATACGCTTATTTAGATAGTGAAATATAATAGGGGTTAAGAATGGAGTGTAGCAATTGACTCGAGTAGAGTCAGTTGCTACATTTTTTATATTTTTATACAATAAATTAACAAACTGTGAAGTAGAGCTTAGAGAAAATGGCTAACTTGTACCATAGTATGAAAATAAATTGTGAGCTCATTAATTTATTTTAAAATTTGTGTTTTTACAGTGGACATTGGCTAGTTTAATTAGAAAAAAGTCATAATTATTTCGGAATAGGTCATGAAAATTCCTATTCGGCATAGGAAAAAATAGACTAAAATTAAAACTTATTATGGTTAAAATGAGTTCTTCTCGTTTTAAATAGTTAGTTTATAAATAATTATTCAATTCGTGTAATAATTTTATGTCCGCCATTGGTAGAAATAGACTTATAAAAAACTAAAAAAGTAGTGTTAATGCCTACTTTGAGAATTTCACAGTATAAAATAGGTGCCAAATTAGATGCCGTCTAGCTTCGTTGGACTTTTTATATTGAAAAAAAGACTTTTATTATTTGCAAATAGATGTTAGAATAAGTCGTCAATAAAAAATAGAAATACGTTACATGCGATATCACATCCACGCACAACCGCAAGGACTGATATCGATAGCGGTTCACTTAGTTAAGTTGTAGATGTTGAGCTACATAGAAAGGGGATTGATACATGAAAACCACCGCTAAAAAAATGTCTGTATTCCAGTTGACCACGCTCGTTGCAGCGAATATGATGGGGGCTGGGATTATTATGTTACCTACTAAACTTGCAGAAGTAGGAACCATTTCCGTTTTGTCTTGGCTGATTACAGCTGTAGGGTCTTTAATATTGGCTCATATCTTTGCACAGTGTGGTATGTTCACTACTAAGAGTGGTGGCATGGGGGGCTATGCAGAGTATAGTTTTGGCAAAACCGGACATTTTATGGCAAATTATGCTTATGCCATTTCGCTTGTAATTGCAAACGTAGCGATTGCGATCTCCGCAGTGGGCTACGCAGCTGTCTTATTTGATTTAACCTTATCGCCAGTACAAATGAGTTTGGCAACGATTGTGTTGCTATGGCTTGCTGCTGTATTAAACTTTGGTGGCAATGCTAAGACTGGTCGTATAAGTAATATTACGGTTTGGGGTGCTATCCTACCAGTTCTTTTCATTAGTGTATTTGGCTGGTTCTGGTTTGACCCAAGTTTGTATTCAGCTGTATGGAATCCAAATCAACTGCCTTTCTTTGATGCAGTGAGTTCTTCCATCGCTTTAACTCTTTGGGGATTCTTAGGTTTTGAATCCGCAGCAGCCAACATGGATGCTGTTGAAAATCCAAAGAAAAACGTACCAATTGCAACGTTCTTCGGCACATTAGCAGTAGCGGTGATTTATGTATTGTCTACTAATATAATGGCAGGAATCGTGCCTAATGTGGATTTATTAAACTCCACAGCACCATTCGGTATGGTGTTTGCACAGATGTTCAATGATACAGTTGGTAAAATTGTGATGGCAGCTATGGTTATTTCTTGCTGTGGCGCTATCCTTTGCTGGCAGTTCACCTTATCTCGTGTATTTAAGAGCTCCGCTGATGCTGGTTTATTCCCTAAAGTATTTAGCCGTGTAAATAAAGCGGATGCACCAGTTCGTGGCTTGTTAATTTTGTTAACAGTGCAATCTGCATTAGCTTTTATGACTATGAATGATTCGTTAAGTCGTCAGTTTGAAAACTTAGTGAATCTAGCGGTAGTAACGAATGTATTCCCATACCTTCTTTGCTGTATCGCTGTTCATAAGTTATTGAAAACTGAAGGAGCATCTCTATTTACTCGTCGTAGTATGTATGGTTTGAGCGTAGTAGCATTTGCTTACTCTGTATATGCTATTTATGCGAGCGGTGAAGGTCCAATCGTAGGTGGTACGATTGCTATCATTGTAGGATATATTATCTATCAATTAGCTTTCAACATTGTACCGCGTGCGGTTCGATCCAAACGTAGCATCATCTAATATATAAATTGAGGACTGTAAGCCTATGGGGCTTGCAGTCCTTTTTGTTTTCCATTACAATTTAAATACATATTATATTGAGATATTGGGAATAAAAGAGGGCATGTATGACATTATTACAGTTAAAATATATCGTAACCGTTGCTAAGCAAGGCTCTATTAATAAGGCGGCAAAAGAACTTTTTATTGCACAGCCAAGCTTAACAGCGGCCATCAAAGAATTAGAGCAAGAATTAGGCATTACTATTTTTTCACGGACCAATAAGGGTGTAATTGTATCGCCTGAAGGGGATGAATTTTTAGGCTATGCACGACAGGTGATTGAACAAACGAATTTAATCGAAGAAAAATACTTTGGCCAAACAGCTGTGAAACATGAATTCTGTGTATCTACACAACATTATTCCTTTGCTGTGGAAGCCTTTGTAGATGTGCTTAAGGCGTATGGCGGCAATGAATACGATTTCCGTATTCGTGAAACGCAGACCTATGAAATTATTGAAGACGTAGCGCGTTTACGCAGTGAAATTGGTATTTTATATTTGAATGAATTTAACGAAACCATTTTACGTAAAGAATTTAAACGTCATGATTTAACATTTCATCCTTTGTTTACAGCTAAACCACATGTATTTGTTAGCTCCTTTAGCCCCTTAGCGTCTAAAGATGTGGTTACCTTGGAGGATTTGAAACCATTTCCGCGGCTGTCGTATGAACAAGGAGAACATAATTCATTCTATTTTTCTGAAGAAATATTGAGTACTTGTGAGAGTGCTAAAGATATTGTAGTGTGTGATAGAGCCACTTTATTTAATCTTTTGATTGGTCTGGATGGCTATACCATTTGTTCTGGGATTATTAGTGAGAAATTAAATGGTCCTAATATTTTAGCCATCCCTCTTGATGTGGATGAAAAGATTGAAATTGGCTATATTCTGCATAATAAAGTAGCAGCTGGTAAGTATTGTCAGCAATATATTGAAGCATTAAAGAAAAATACGCAAAGTGTGTAGCTTATTTAGTTAATTAGCTAGGGTAATATTAAAACGGTTAGTTATAGGTTTAGACTATAACTAACCGTTTTCTGTATATATTAGTCACGAGCATGAAAAGCACGTATAATAAGTTCCAGTCAAGGGCGTAGTGTTATTGACTAGGGACAGAATGAGAAAAAGAGAGAGTTACGTTGGGGTTTTAGTAAGTCAAGCTATCTGTTATAAAGATTGATTGATATTACCTTGAGCGAGAAGAGAGCGCAACCTAAGAGAGTCATACGGGGTGAGAGCCGTATGGTAAAAATGCCTGTAAGCACTTTATAATTTGTAGTGCTTACAGGCATTTTGTTGTATTATTTTTTTGTTTTTTTCAACTTATATGTTACATATAAGAAGAGAATCCAGAATGGAATCGCAATAACCGATGGTTTGAAACTATCCATTTGCCACATTACGCATACTACAACGAGTAAGAATAACATACATAAGTAGTTGATGAATGGATACATCGGTGATTTAAATTTAAGTTCATCTAAGCGATTTTCACGAAAGAAGGTATTGCGGAACTTAATGTGTGTCGCGATAATAATGAACCAGCTAATAACAAGACCGGCTACTACCAGCGCGAGGAGATGCATGAATACTTCGCCTGCTTGTGGATAGAGGTATGTTGTTAATACGATGATTAAGGCTAAACCTGCTGAGAATAAGGTACTTGCTAGGGGAACACCACTGCCTGTTAAATAACTGAAGACTTTAGGTGCATTGCCTGCTTTTGCAAGGCCGTATAGCATACGGGAGTTACTATATAAAATACTGTTAAATACAGAAAGGGCAGCTACTAATACGACTAAGTTTAAAATATTAGAAGCGGCTGGAATTCCGATTTCTTCAAAGATTTGTACAAATGGGCTAGCTTCAAGACCAACTTTATCCCATGGTGCTAAGGACATAAGTACTACCATTGTACCGATGTAGAAAATTAAAATACGAAGTAATAATTCGTTGATAGCTGTTGGCAAGCTCTTTTCAGGATCTTCCGCTTCACCGGCTGTTATCCCAATGAGGTCAACACCACCGAAGGAAAACATGACTACTGCTAGTGAGCAAAGGAAGCCCCACGAACCATTCGGGAAGAAACCACCATTATCCCACAAATTATGGAAGTTATTAGGGAAAGACCCCATAGTAGTAAAGATAAGATAGAAACCAAAGAGAATCATACTTACAATGGCTCCGATTTTAACAAAGGAGGCCCAGAACTCTACTTCCCCATAGGCTTTAACGTTAATTAAGTTAATAGCGGTAATAATTACAAGGCATATGAGGGTGGTTAGCCAATGTGGTATATCTGGGAACCAGTAGGCTAGATATACAGCAATGGCTGCTAGTTCCGCCATGCCTGCTAACATAAATAAAGTCCAATAATTCCAGCCTGCTAAATAGCCCATAAAGCCATTCCAATATTTATTAGCAAAATGGCTAAATGAACCTGATACTGGTTCACGAACGGCCATTTCACCTAGCATACGCATAACAAAGAAAATAAAGAGCCCTGCTAAGGCATAAGAGGCAATAATCCCTGGCCCTACCAATTTAATGGTTGGTGCCGAACCGTAGAATAGGCCAGTCCCTACCGATGCTCCTAAGGCAATCATCTGCATGTGACGATTTTTCAGTCCACGCTTCATATGATGCTTGTCTTGTGTTTCATGTTCACTCATAAAAAATCCCCCTTTACGGTTGGCCATTCGACTCTACTAAACTACTATATTACTTGAATTTGGGCGGCCAAACCTTTTATATATATTATTTAATGTTACGGTAAATAGTCGTTTTTGGCAAGCTATTTGTAGCATTTAACTGGACATTTTGTAAAAAATTAAGTTATTTTCGAAAAATGTATAATAAGAATAAAGGAGATTCATACATGAATAGCGAATAAGTACAGTAAATTGCGTTTCTGCGCTTTAAAGGAGGCGGTTCATATGAAAGAATATGCTAGTGATTTGATTCGTAATGTGGCAATTGTATCTCATGATGGGGCTGGTAAAACAGCATTAGTAGAATCTTTACTATTGGCTTGTGGTGCTGTAGCATCCGTAGGTAAAGGTCAAGATAACAAACACATTATGGACTTTGAGCCTGAAGAAATTAAACGTAATGTAACTATTCAGCTAGGTATGGCACCTTGTGAATGGAAAAATTATAAAATTAATTTCATTGATACCCCTGGTTATTCCGAATTTCATGGTGAAGTTCGTGCTGCTTTGCGTGCCGCTGATGGCATGTTGATGGTATTATCAGCCACTTCTGGGGTTGAAGTAGATACTATTCGCGCTTGGGATTATGGGGTGGAATTACAAATGCCACGCATGGCGTTTATCAATAAGATGGACGTAGAAGGGGCCGATTTCTTTGGCACTCTTGAAAAAATGCATGATTTATTTGGCAAAGCCATCATGCCATTGCAGATTCCTATTGGTGAAGGGCCTGACTTTAAAGGTGTTGTAGACGTAGCGAAACGCACAGCGTATATTTATGAAAATGGTAAGATGACCGAAGTTGCCGTACCTGCTGAATTAGAAGCTAAGGTAGAAGAAATCCGTGAAATGACAGTTGAAGCGGCGGCAGAAGGTAATGATGAATTACTTGAAAAATATTTAGATGGTCAAGAATTAACCTTAGAAGAAATCCGTCAAGGTTTACGGGAAGGTATGTTGACAGGTCGCGTATGTGCTGTTATGTGTGGCAGTGCTATTAATAACATTGGCATGGATCAAGTGTTAGATCGTATGATTCGTTATATGCCAGATGCATCTAAGCGCGTGATGACAGCGGAAGATGTAGATACTGGGGAAGAACGGATAGTTCATGTAGATAAACCATTTACTGGCTTTGTATTTAAGACAATTTTAGACCCATTTGCAGGTAAACAAAGCTTTATTCGCGTATTCTCTGGGGAATTAAAAGAAGGGGATAAACTTCTAAATGTGACGCAGGGTATTGAAGAAAAATGGGGTAAAATGTATACTTTAATAGGTAAGCAACAAGTACCAGTTACCGAAGCTGGTGCAGGGGATATTGTAGTTATTCCTAAGCTTACTGCTACGAAGACAGGTGATACTTTTGCAACACCTAGTTTTAAAGTAAAATATCGTCAAATTCGTTTCCCACAACCACTCCATACGGTAGCTATGGTCCCTGAAAAGAAAGGGGAAGAAGAAAAATTAGCCGCTGCGTTACAACGTATTTCTGAAGAAGATCCAACTTGCGTAGTTGTAAAAGATGTAGAAGGGCGTCAAATGCAAGTGCGTTGTATGGGTGAAGTTCATTTAGAACATATCCTTACTAAGATGGAGCGGAAATATGGCGTAAAAGCTAAATTAGAAAAACCATATATTCCATATCGTGAAACTGTGCGCGGTCAAGTGGAAGTGGAAGGCAAACATAAGAAACAAAGTGGTGGTCATGGACAATATGGTCATGTTAAAATTGCCATTGAACCTTCTTATGAAGGCGATTTTGAATTTGTAGATAAGATTTTCGGTGGCGCTGTACCAAAACAGTATATTCCAGCTGTTGAAAAAGGCGCTAAAGAAACATTAGATAAAGGCTTATTAGCCGGCTATCCAATGATTGGTGTAAAAGTGACCTTATTGGATGGTTCGTATCATGCAGTAGACTCTTCTGAATTGGCTTTTAAAGTAGCTGCGGCACAAGCTCTTAAAAAAGGTGTGCCACAGGCTAAACCAGTTTTACTAGAACCTGTTTATAATGTGAATGTATTTGCTCCAGATAGTTTCATGGGCGATATTATGGGGGACTTAAATAGCCGCCGTGGTCGCGTATTAGGCATGGAACAAGGGGAACGGGAAGGTATTACTGTGGTTAAAGCACAAGTTCCATTTGCTGAAATGCTTGACTATGTAACTGTATTGCGTAGTATGACACAAGGTCAAGGCGTGTTTAACATGGAATTTAGCTCCTATGAAGAAGTACCTCATAAGACAGCTGAGGGCATTATTGCTAAGTTTGACGGGACTGGTGATGATGAATAGTTAATGTTTGAAACAAAGGGTTTGGCGGGATGTTTCAACTTGGCTTCTCTTGACTCGAAGATGTGGTTCATCTAAGTAGAGTTAAAAATAAATAGCCCCTAGAGGGCTCAAAGGAGACAATATATATGATATTTGGTAGTGTGAATGTGAATTATAAAGGGTTAGGTTATGCACCAGTATTAGAGCGCGTACTCGATTGGTTGAAAGATACTGATTTAAAGAGTTTGGAAATTGGTCGCCATGATATTGATGGTGATAATATCTTTGCTTTAGTACAAGAAGTAACTACAAAGAAGTTTGAAGAAACTCGCCCTGAAGCACATAAGCAGTACTTAGATGTGCAGTTTGTTATTGAAGGCAAGGAAAAAATGGGCTTTTTACCAGATCGCCAAACTGAACCAGTGGTAGAAGCACATGATGACAAGGATTTGTATTTTTACGAGCAAGGATTAGCTGATGAAGGCTATATTATTGCTCAAGCGGGTTCTTATGCAATCTTCTTCCCAGAAGATATTCATCGCCCTTGCTGTGCTGTCAATGATGAACCAAGTAAAGTATTAAAAGTTGTTGTAAAAGTCGCTATGAAATTAGTTGACTAAGTTATAAAGTAGGCGCTTAGTCTGGCAAGGTTTTGTTACTGAAGTACTTGGTAAGACATACAAGGTGAACTTTATATTTGCGAGATAGAGCACTATTTGTTACAATAAAATAGCGTAAAAAGACGACCGGCAAATGCCGGTCGTTTTTATAAATTATTTAAGATGAGGAGGGCATGATGGATAGAGAAAAGACAATAGGGATTGCCCTTACTTTATTCGGTGGTATTTTATGGGGCTTGTCGGGGATATCGGCACAATTTTTACAACAGCAACGGGCTATTAGTCCAGAGTGGCTATTAACGGTGCGTCTGTTAGTGTCAGGTGTAGTTACGGTATTAGCTGCTTTTTATCAAGGGCGTGTTCATATTTTTCAAATATTTAAAACACCCTATCATGTGATTGGTTTATTTGTTTTTGGTTTATTTGGTATGGCTCTTTGCCAATATGCTTATTTCCGTTCTATTTACTATGCAGGGGCTGGGATTGCTACCGTTTTACAATATTTGGCACCAGCGATGATTGTTGTGTATATGGCAGTTCGTTATTTTAAGCTACCTACTTGGGGCGAGGGTATTAGTGTTGTCTTGGCTATGATAGGTACAGCTTTAATAGCTTTTCATGGTAATTTTGAATTTGCCGGCATTGATGAACGGGTATTATTTTGGGGGCTCTTATCTGCTGTGGCAGTAGCTATTTACAGTGTACAACCAGTGCCTTTATTACGGCGGTACGGTACAGGGCCTGTAGTAGGTTTTGCTATGCTTTTTTCTGGTCTTGTGACGGCAATGATTGCGTCACCTTTTGATGTGCCTGGTGTTTGGGATATGTGGACTTATGTAGGTGTTTTCAATGTAGTTGTATTAGGCACCATTGTTTCCTTTAATGCGTATTTAGAAGGGGTGCGGCGCATTGGTGCTGTTAAAGGGTCTGTTTTGTCTTCTATTGAACCTATTTCAGCGGCATTATTGAGTTGGCTTGTTTTGGGGAGTCAATTTATGACGAGTGATATTATTGGCTTTGTATTGATTTTGTCGACCATATTTATTTTAGCTCGGGAAAAAAGTAGTAATTAGAAAGTAATTATTAAGCCACTATATTGACTAAGTTCGATAAATTAGATTGACATATCTAGAAGATAAGATATAATAAAAGTATGAATGATAAACAATTACTCGACATTTTTAAAGTTTTATCTAATGAAAGTCGCTTAAAAATCTTGCAATGGCTCAAAGAGCCGACTAAATATTTTCCACCCCAGGGACTTCATATTCCTGAGGGCGACTCATTTGAAGGAGGAGTCTGTGTAGGGAGTATTCAAGATAAATTAGGCATTTCGCAATCCGCCGTTTCGCATTATTTGGACTTAATGCAGCGGGCAGGCTTGTTGGAGTCCGCTCGTTATGGGAAATGGACTTACTATCGTCGTAATGAAGCGACTATAGTAGCGTTAGCAGCATATATTGGGACAGAATTATAAAAAAAGCAGCCATATGGCTGCTTTTTGTGTTAGCTCTTTAATTTTGTATATACCCATAGGGCATTTAATAAGAAGAGTAGGCCTGTGCCCCAGAATAGGGCTGTAAAGCCAAATTCGCCCATAAAGAGAGCGCCTCCAACAGAGCCCATGAAATAGCCTAAAAATTGAGTTGTTTGGTTATAAGAGAATACTTGTCCTGATAGATGTTTGGGAGAGTGAGTAGAAATATATGTATTTAAGGATGGCAGTAAACCGGCTAGACCCAGTCCTGTGAGAAAGCGTAAGACACCGAGTTGCCAAGCCGTTGTAACATAGGCTTGGGGAATAGTCATCATGGCTGTATAAATGAGCGATCCCATAAGAATGCGACGGGGACCAATGCGATCAATCCAACGCCCCATGAAGGAACTACTTAACATTTGAGCAAAACCGGTAGCAGCAAAGACGGCTCCTGCAAGAAGTGCTAAATGAGGTGTATGGGGTGGCATAATTTCATTTAAGTAGACCGTAATAATTGGCTGTAAAGACATGATGGAAAGGGCATAAATAAAAGTAGATGCGGCGACAATAAATAACTCATGCAAATGAGGGAGTTGGCTACATAATTCTTTGAAACTATGAGGCACCTTTTCTGGTTGTGGTTCAAAGGTTTCGTGGACTAAAAAGTAAATGAGTAAAAAGGCAGCTCCTAGGCAACAAGCGATGACAAAGAAGCTTGTACGAATGCCAAAGAGACCGGCTAAGTAGCCACCAATAAGAGGTCCTAAGAGTGAACCGGCTAAGTTTGAGGAGGCTAAGACTGATAAAGCCCATCCCATTTTATGTTCTGGCGTTTCAGAAGCTACAAGGGTAACGGAAGCGGAAAAGAAGCCAGATACAAGGCCCTGTATAAAACGGACGAATACAAGTTGCTCTGGTGTTTGGACAAAACAGATCAAAAGATTGCAAAGCATCATGCCAAAACTAGCACGGAGTAAGGAAATTTTTCGTCCTTTGCGATCGGCTAGGCGCCCCCAGAAGGGAGATACAAAAGCCACTACGAGATAGGTTACGCCCATGGCTAGACCAGACCAATAGGCCACTTCATTGGTGGCGGTTACCCCCATATCATGTAAATAAAGAGGTAAGAGTGGTGCTAATTGGCTCATGCCAAGGGCCGATAGAAAAGCCCCGAAAAAACAGATATAATCTGTGCGTAGCCAGGCGGGCATAGGCGTCCTCCTTTGTAGATAGAGTAGTTTATCGTAATGTGTACTACATAGTAAGGTGTACTACATAGTAAATAGTAAGTAGTTCGTATTAATATGATTTTATTATACTCTTTTTTGATAAAATGTACATTTTTGAAGTTCCTGATAAATTTTGTGGCACTAATAATCATAAACCTACTTGACAAAACGAAGTCCCTTATCTATACTCTATCTATAACAAAAGTTACTATGAGTTGGTCAACTGTCCTTGACAGTAAGACTTATTTTGATAACTGTATATGACATGCGATGACGAAGACGGTCATTTCGGGTAGTTCTCAGCGAGCTGATGGATGGTGTGAGTTCAGCGAATGAAGAAATGACGAATCACTTGGGAGCATATAAATGTTAAATTTATCGGTGAGCACCGTTATATGCGTGAGTGGCTCCATATGGAGTCAGTAGGGTGGTACCACGGACTTATAGCGTTCGTCCCTTCGGGGATGAGCGCTTTTTTTATTAGTTGAGAGGAGAGTTTATTTATGGATTACGGTAAAACATTACATTTGCCTGCTACAGAATTTCCAATGCGCGGCAACTTACCAAAACGAGAACCAGAATATTTGAAATATTGGGAAGATAATAAAATTTATGAAAAACGCTTAGAATTGCGCAAAGGAAATAAGCCGTTTGTATTGCATGATGGCCCTCCATATGCTAATGGTAAACTTCATATTGGCCATGCCCTTAATAAAACACTAAAAGATATTATCATGAAATATAAAACTATGCAGGGATATTACACACCTTATATTCCTGGTTGGGATACGCATGGTTTGCCAATTGAACATGCGGTTATTAAAAACACAGGCCTTAATCGTCATGAAATGAGTCCTCTTGATTTACGTGCTAAATGTAAAGAATATGCTTTGCAGTGTGTAGAAGATCAAAAGAAAGACTTCATTCGTTTCGGTGTACTTGGTCGTTTTGAAGATCCATATTTGACTTTGAAACCAGCTTTTGAAGTTAAACAACTTGGCATCTTTGGTGAAATGGCTAAGCGTGGTCATATTTACAAAGGGTTAAAAACGGTATACTGGTGTACTCATTGTGAAACAGCCTTAGCAGAAGCTGAAATTGAATATAAAGAAAAGAAATCCTTCTCTATTTATGTAAAATATGCGTATGTTAATGAATTAAAACGTACATTACCAGCTGATGTAGATACTAAAAAAGCCTATGCTGTTATTTGGACAACTACACCTTGGACATTGCCAGCATCTCAAGCAATTTCTGTGAACCCTGAATTAGAATATTCTTGGGTGCAAGTAGGTGAAGAATATTACTTGATGGCTACTGATTTGGTAGCTAATGCATTAAAAGATGCTCAAGTAGCAGACTATACTGTACTTAATACCTTCTCTGGGGCTGATTTAGAATTAGCTACTTTCAAACATCCATTCATTGAACGCGAAGTGCCTGTATTCTTAGGTGACCATGTAACCCTTGAAGCTGGTACCGGTTGTGTTCATACAGCGCCTGCTCACGGTGAAGAAGACTTTGGTGTATATCAGACTTATAAAAAAGCAGGTAAAGTTGATTTTGAAATCACATCGTTTGTAGATCCAACGGGCACCTATGTAAGTGCTGTAGATAATGGTCGTTATGGTGATACCGAAGAAGCGTTAGGCGGCAAAGAAATTCATGATGCAGAAGTGCCTATTTTGAAAATTGTAGCGCATAATGGTGCGTTACTTCACAAAGGTTCTCTTCGTCACCAATATGCACATTGTTGGCGTTGTAAAAATCCTGTAATCTATCGTGCGACAGAACAGTGGTTCTCATCCGTTGATGGCTATCGTAAAGAAGCGCTTGACGTAATTGATAATCAAGTACAGTGGATTCCTAAATGGGGTCATGACCGCATTTATAATATGATTGCTGACCGTGGGGACTGGTGTGTATCTCGCCAACGTGTTTGGGGCGTGCCAATTCCAGTATTCTATTGTAAATCCTGTGGTGATTATGTAATCAACGATGACACGATTAAGTCTGTTCAAGCGTGGGTGGCTAAAGAAGGCTCCGATGCTTGGTGGAATCATACTGAAAAAGAATTATTGCCAGAAGGTTTCACATGTCCTCATTGTGGTCATGATGAATTCCGCAAAGAAACAGATATCATGGACGTTTGGTTCGATAGTGGTTCTTCTTGGGCGGGTGTACTTGAAAATGAGGACCTTGATGTACCATGCGCTATGTACCTTGAAGGGTCTGACCAACATCGTGGCTGGTTTAACTCATCCTTGTTAACCGGTGTAGCTACAACTGGTAAAGCACCATATAACTCTGTACTAACTCACGGTTTCGTAGTGGATGGTGAAGGCCGTAAAATGTCTAAATCGGTTGGTAATACAGTGGCACCATCTGACATCATTGATGTGTATGGGGCTGATGTAATGCGCCTTTGGGTATCTTCAGCTGATTACCAAGGTGACGTGCGTTTGTCTAAAGACATCGTAAAACAGTTATCCGAAGTATATCGTAAGATTCGTAACACGTTCCGCTTCTTGCTAGGTAATTTAGATGACTTTAATCCAAATACAGATAAAGTGGCTTATGATCAATTATCTGAAATCGATAAATGGGCACTTCTTCGTTTAGAAGAAGTACGTCGTAAAGTTACGGAAGCGTATGAAAACTATGAATTCCATATTTTATATCATACAATTCATAATTTCTGTACTGTTGATTTGAGTTCCTTCTACTTAGATGTATTAAAAGATACAATGTATGCAGAAGAAGCAACTTCTGTGGCTCGTCGTAGTGCGCAGACTGCTATGTATGAAATTGTAACGACTTTAGTTCGTATGGTAGCACCTGTACTGTCCTTTACAGCTGAAGAAGTATGGCAATATATGCCTAAAGAAGACGGTATGCGTGAAAGTGTAATGCTTGAAGATTGGCCAACTGGTAATGAAGCTCATTATGATGCGGCATTAGCTGAAAAATGGAGCCAAGTATTGGCACTTCGTGGTGAGTTGACTAAAGCTCTTGAAACGGCTCGTCAAGATAAAGTTATTGGTCACTCTTTAGATGCGTCCATTACTGTTTATGCTGATGGTGCAGCGTATGAAACATTAGCACAAGTAAGTGATTTAGCAGCTCTTCTCATTGTAAGTGAAGCACAACTTGTTGAAGGCCGTAATAATGCGCCAGCTGAAGCTGTAGCTACCGAAGAAGGTCATTTGAGTGTAGTTGTAAAACCAAGTGAATTTGAAAAATGTGAACGTTGCTGGATTCATCGTGATACAGTAGGTAAGGATGCTGAACATCCTACCTTATGTCATCGCTGTGCAGATGTGTTAGGTAAATAAAATTCTTATAAAGGATTTCTCTTAATAAGATAATATTGGTAGAGAAAAGCCCCTTAGGCTCCTCTTTTGCTCAGGTTTAAATCAAAGATTTAAAAAGTCGTAGCAAGAGGCTCTAAGGGGCTTTTTTGTGTTCAAATATAATGGAATTAGAGAGAAATTTTTATAAGTATTTATGGGGTGAGGGGTTCGCCACATGGTCATTTGTATTAATGTGATATAATATATTTATATTGATATTGATAGATGTAGTTGATTTAGAAAATATATAGTTTTGTATGTATTTTTGCATGGTAGTAAATAATAGGTAGAGTATGGATATTAGCTATTATTAAGTATTAGTGGATATAAATATTAGATGATGTAAGTACTAGATGATGTAAGTACTAGATGATGTAAGTACTAGATGATGTAAGTACTAGATGATGTAAGTACTAGATGTACTCATTTGATAATGGAGATGACTATGACAGACAAAATAAATTCCATAAATATAGAGGATCAAGCGGCTGTGTTTAAAGCGGCTGAACAAAAGGGAAAACAGGCTAGTTTACCAGGTTCAGTAGCAGATTTACAATTAAAAAAGCCTATCAAACTTATTGTTTCTGATGTGGATGGAACTTTGGTTGATACACACAAACATGTTAGCGATGAAACAGTAGCGGCTGTAAAAGCAGCTATGGCAAGAGGTATAACGGTAGCGGTAGCGAGTGGCCGTGCTTGGGGTGAAATGGGTGAAGTAATTCATCGTATACCGGAGATTCACCATTATATTTGCAGCAATGGTGCGCTTGTATTGAAGCGAGACGGGGGTGAAACGACCACTGTGTTTCATCAATCGTTTAGTAATGCGGAAGGCTTACGTTTGCTTGATGAATTATTGCCTTTTGACGTGTATATTGAAGCGTATGGTGGTAAAGAAATTTATGGTGAAACAGAAGGTATGATGGCCTTTGCAAGTAATTTGCCACCTCATTTAGTACCTCTCATGAAAGCGAGTCGTACTATGGTTCCTAATTTACGAGACCATATTGTTGATACTGGCATGGATTTAGAAAAAATACAGCTCTTTTATGGTACAGAGGCGAAGAAAAACGCAATTTTAGAACATTTTAAAGAGGATGATCGTTTTGTAATTATTCAATCCAGTGAAGGCAATTTAGAGTTTGTGCAGCCAGGTATTAGTAAAGGGCGTGCCGTAGCAGCTTTGGCAGAGTCCTTAGGCTTTACTGCAGATGAAGTGATGACTATTGGCGATAGTAATAATGATTTGACTATGCTAGCTTATGCAGGAGTTTCCTTTGCTATGATGAATGGGGAAGCAACGGCTAAAGCAACGGCTAAATTTTTAGCGCCTACTAATGATGAAGATGGTGTGGCACAAATGATTCGTTTGGTATTGCGTGCAGAGGAGAAGTAAGGCATTTAACTTACAGAGAATATATGACAGATACAAATACATATGTGTTTACATTTCAGATTGATGGCCAGCGCTGTGTGAAATGCGGCGCTTGTGCCATGGATTGTCCTGTGCAGATTATCATAGAAAAGCCACAACAATTTTTTATTGAAGCGGGTTGTATTGGTTGTGGAGACTGTTATGAAATTTGTCCGGTAGGGGCGATTATTAAACAGCGAGTAGATGAGATATAAGTATCTAAATCTACTCGCTGTTTTTGATATTTTTATCGTTTATAGTTGGTGGAGTCATTATTTATTATAGGGCAGTGCTTGTTTAGAAATAGCGCCATACTTGTTTAGAAATAGCATCATACTTGCTTAAAAATAGAGTTATACTTGTTTAGTAATAGCCTCATATTTGTTTAGTAATCGCGTCATACTGGTTTAGTAGTAATAGGGGTGTGATTGTTTAATAATGGCGATGTGTTCTATAATATTAAATTTTGTTAGATAGCTGGAATCTCAGCAGATGACTGGAATTAGAATGTATATTAAATGTTATTATATGTATACTTACTATATACGGTAAATAATTATATAGTACGTTACATGGACTTTTTGGAGTTTTTTGTTGACAGCTTATTGTATTTACTATAAAATATTTGAAGTGATAAAAGATAATGTTTCTCAATTTGTAATTGTAAATCATTAAATTTAGTTTAGAAATCTTAAAATATAAATATGCTAAGTAGCATAAGATAATGTAATATTTGTAGCCAAAAATTTGGCCTCTTTCGACAAGGTTAGCACTGCGCAACGATTTCAGTAGAGCTTAAGCAAGCTCGATTAACTAGCACAATATATGTGCTATATGAAATCAAAGACGTATTCTGTTGACCTGTTTTTATGTCATAAGCGAAATGAGGGTAGTTGATGAACGACGTTGAAATAATAACACGTCAGCAACGCCTGCAAGAGTTACAAACCGCTACGAAGCATCGCACTGAAACAGTGGGCAGTTGGGCCGTATCGGTTCTAACTGCCCTTTTAATATGCTCAATTATAGGAGCTGTTGCATTGGGCAGTGTAACTATACCTGCAGGTCATGTGTTGACTGTAATTACTGGAAAAATAATGAATACACCTATACCAGAGGCAATAGGACCAGCTATGACTGATATAGTGTGGGATATTCGCATTCCTCGTGTTATATTAGCCGCTTTAGTAGGAGCAGGGTTAGCCTTGTCAGGGGCTGTTATGCAAGCTGCGGTGCAAAATCCTTTGGCAGAGCCGTTTATTTTAGGGATTGCTTCGGGGGCTTCGGTAGGGGCTGTTATGGCGATATTATTAGGTTTTTTATTAGGCGCTGCTAATGTAGGCGTACCTATTTGGGCCTTTGGTGGCGCCATTGTAGCTACACTGGCGGTTATGGCGTTAGCCGGTATGGGACGGCGTATTTCTACAGTGAAACTAGTATTAGCAGGGGCTGTAGTGAGTGCTTTATGTACAGCTTTATCCAATTTTATTATTTATATGGCTGGTGATGCGGAAGGGATGCAAAGCGCAGCTTTTTGGACTATGGGTTCATTAGCTGATGCGAAATGGTCCATGCTATTTTGGCCGACTATTGTTGTAGGTGGTATGACTGTATATTTCTTATCGCAAGTAAGAGCCTTAGATGCATTGTTATTAGGTGAAGAAATGGCAGTTACACTAGGCATTAATGCGACTCGTAAGCGTTACATCTATATGGCGTGCATGGCTTTATTGACAGGTGTGCTAGTTTCACAGTGTGGCATTATTGGTTTTGTGGGGCTAGTGATTCCTCATATGGCACGTGCTGTTGTTGGGGTTGGTCATAAACGTTTACTGCCAGTGGTTGCATTAGGCGGCGCTATATTTTTAGTGTTGGCTGATTTATTGTCGAGAGTATTATTGCCGACTGGTGATTTACCAATTGGTATTTTGACGGCACTAATGGGAGCGCCATTATTTATGAAACTTCTTTTTGGCACAAGTCGGAATTTTGGTAGTTAGGAGGTATCTATGAAACAAATTGTAGTAGAGAACCTCACTTATCATGTAGGAGATACTCAGATTTTAAACCAATTATCCCTTACGATTCCGGCTGATAAATTTGTAGGACTTATGGGTCCTAATGGTTGTGGCAAATCTACCTTATTAAAGCATTTATATCGAGTCATTTCTAGGCAGCAAGGGCGGATACAATTTGATGAAACGCCATTAGAACAAATTCCTTTACGTGAAGCAGCTAAACGAATTGGTGTGATGGGACAGTTTCATACAATTAACTTTGATTTTACTGTATGGCAAATTGTGATGATGGGACGAACCCCTTATAAAAAAGGATTTGAAGATGATACGGAAGATGATGTGAATTTGGCGATGGAAGCCCTTCGCAAGGTAGGAATGTGGGACAGAGCACATCGAAGTTTTGCTTCCTTATCAGGGGGTGAGCAGCAGCGGGTTATGTTAGCGCGCGTCCTTTGCCAAGAACCGGAGTATTTGATTTTAGATGAACCAACGAACCATTTAGATATTACCTATCAGTTGGAACTATTGGAAGTCATAAAAGGATTGGGCGTTGGTGTTATAGCAGCACTTCATGACTTGAATTTGGCCTCTCTATTTTGTGATGAACTTTTTATTATGAAACGAGGTCAATTAGTAGCGCAAGGGACACCACATGAGATTGTGCGTGAGCCATTAATTCGTGAGGTATACGAAGTGTCTAGTACAGTTTCTTATCATGAAGATGGCATCCCTATGGTTACTTATGAACGACAGCCGTTACGCTATAGTGCGGAAGAATCAGTTTATAGGTCATTAGCTCAAAGGAATAGTGAACGAGCATTTGAGAGATTTGATTCTGGTGGTCAACTATGATTGGTGTTTGGGAACGGTGGAGTCGGCGCTGCATAGGTCTGTTTTTGATGTTCTGCTTAAGCTTAATTACTTGGTTTGCTTATACCAATGGGCATTGGCAAGTAGTGGGTAATAATGATGAACAGCAGCGAGGTATTACGATTCAAAATGTAGATAGCGATGCTAATTTGATGAGTTTTACGTATGAAAAGCCACCACAACGGGTGATTGTGACTTATCCAGGTGCAACGGAACTACTCATTGATTTAGGGTTAGCTGATCGTATTGTGGGAACGGTAGCTCCTTATGGTGAAGAACCGGCGCGGTATCGTGATATATATAGCAAGTTACCTTTAATTACTAATAGCTATGTACCTAGTCGAGAGCAAGTATTAGCGATGCAACCAGATGTATTAATGGGATGGTCGCATCATTTTACACCAGCCGCTTTAGGTGATGTGCGGCAGTGGTATGAACGAAATATTGGTGCATATATTGTACCGGCTACGATTCGTAAGAATCAGCCAACCTTAGAGAGTACAATTTATCCCTTTATTGATGATATGGGACAATTATTTCAAGTCCCACAAAAGGCAAGTGCCTATAAAGCAGAGTTACAACAGCGAGTGCAAGTCGTGTCTACGCGAGTGAATACTTGGTCCTATAAGCCTAATGTTATTATTTTACAATCTCATGGACATAGTACTTATAGTTTGTATGGGCCAGTATATCTTGTAGATGACATTGTTAAAAAAGCGGGTGGTCATAATTTGACGAACCGACAAATTTCGATTGTAGGGCCTGAACGTGTGTTGGCCTTTGATCCTGATGTAATTGTGTATGTGACTGTAAGCCAAGGAAATCGCACAGTCAGTGATGCAGAAGCTATTGCTGAGTTAAAAGCGGATCCAAATTTGCGCAATATGCGAGCGGTTCAAGGAGGGCGAATTATAGCGGTGCCCTTTGCAGATGTGAATAATGGCAACGGTCGTGTGGTGGATGCCTTAGAGAAAATTGCTCAAGGCTTTGAGGAGGAACAAAATAAATGAAATTTACTCATCGCAGTACAGTAAGTAAAGCAGTATTAACAGCCTTAGTTGTGAGTGCGACAAGTGGTAGTGTGTGGGCTGCTAATTACGATGAAGCCAATTTACAAGACTTAGGTAAAGTAGTATTGGTAACAGCTAGTCGTTTGTCGGAAGAAAAAGTAGATGTGCCAGCAGATACAACGGTTATTACGGCGAAAGAAATTGAGCAAGGGAATTACAATAGTGTATCAGATGCATTGAAAGGCAATAATGTGCCAGTGGTACAGAAAGGCTTTGCATCGTACCCAGAGCTTAATGGTGATACCCGTGTACTTGTTATGGTAAATGGTCGTCGTATGAACTGGGATCATTTAATTGTATCAGGTGATAATAACGCTATTGATATTGATCAATTTCCTGTAGAAAATATTGAACGTATTGAAGTCGTTAAAGGACCTAATTCATCTTTATATGGTGAACGTGCGGTAGCTGGTGTTATTAATATTATTACCAAAGAAGGCAGTATGGGACAGAAAACCACTGCCAAAGCTGAAGTTGGTAGCTGGGGATATTGGAAAACCGGTATTACTACTCAAGGCGGTGATGAAAATGATGCATATTTTGTATCATATAGCAAACAACGTCGAGATAATTACCATTATAAGGCAGCCAATGGCAATTCCTATGAATTCCCTGACAGTTCCATTAATCGTGATAATGTAACAGCTCGCTATGACCATTATTTTGATGATGACCGTATGACAGTTGATTTTTCTTATAGTCATCGTAAGGATGGTTTCGGCATTTACTTGAGTAATCCATTAAATGGGACCGCTTATGGCGCTGGCATGAAGAGTAAAACTACAGATATGAGTTATGGTGTTACCTATAACTTTGGTTCTGACTCTGGGACTTTTGTTCGAGCATACCGCAATACTGAAAAAGCAAATGCACCTTTTGCAGGCACACCATATGAACATGATTTATCTATGCTTGGTTTAGAAGGGCAAAAAACATGGAAAATTGGTGACCATACATTAATTAGTGGTGTTAGCTACAATAAAGAAAAAATTGATGAAACTAATGATGGAGTAGGCTTCAATAAGAGCACAGATAATGAGGCTATTTTTATTGAAGATAAATGGGAATTAGGCCAAGGTTGGACAGCTAATCTTGGTACTCGTTATGAACATCATGACATTTTTGGTGGTGAGTTTGCCTCACATATTGGTTTGAATAAGAAGTTAAACGAGAATACCCATGCTTATATCTCTTGGGGGCAAGCGGTAAATAACCCTACTTTGAAAATGTTATACGCTAATTCCCCATATTGGCTTGGTAATCCTGATTTGAAACAAGAAAAATCACATACCGTAACATTAGGTGTTGATAGTCAAGTAAATGATCGTTTATTAGTATCTGCTAGTATCTATGAAAGCCGTTTAAAAGATGCTTTGGATTGGGAGTGGAATAATAGCATTAGTAAAACTGTTTATTACAATATTAATAAAGAAAAGCGTCAAGGTCTAAATTTAAGTGCTACTTATAAATTGGATGATGCATGGAAGGTACGTGCTTCTTATAATTTCCTTCGCCAAAAAATTGATGAAGGTAGTGGTATGACAAATGATTCAAAAAACCGCCATCCTAATAGCTATGGCTTAGAACTTTCCTATGAAAAGAATCGCTGGTATGTATCGAATGATTTTAGATATGTAACAGGTCGTTCAACTGCTTATTATACTGATTCCTCTTACTTTACTTGGGATTTAAATGTAAGTTATAAAATTAACGATTCCACTAAAGTATATGCGCAAGGGCTTAACTTAACTAATGAATCTTATGAGGTAGAACCTTATAGTACACCAATTGGTGCGTACGCTATGGCAGAGCGTCATTATATTGTAGGTGTAGAACATACCTTTTAATTAATTGGTAGTTTAGTGTAGTGTATTCACGTATTAGTGTATTAGGACTTAGGAGGTATCATGAAATTTACTCATCGCAGTACAGTAAGTAAAGCAGTATTAACGGCCTTAGTTGTGAGTGCGACAAGCGGTAGTGTGTGGGCTGCTAATTACGATGAAGCAAATTTACAAGATTTAGGTAAAGTAGTATTGGTAACAGCTAGTCGTCTGTCGGAAGAAAAAGTAGATGTGCCAGCAGATACAACAGTTATTACGGCGAAAGAAATTGAGCAAGGGAATTATAATCAAGTGTCTGATGCATTAAAGGCTAATAATGTACCTGTAATTCAGAAAGGCTTTGCCGCATATCCTGAATTAAATGGTGACACGCGAGTACTTGTTATGGTAAACGGTCGTAAGATGAACTGGGATCATTTAGTGGTATCTGGTGCTTCTAATGCTATTGATATTGATCAGATTCCTATGGATAATATTGAACGTATTGAAGTAGTAAAAGGACCTAATTCTGCGTTGTATGGTGAGCGAGCCGTAGCTGGTGTTATTAATATTATCACCAAGACTCCAACAATGGGACAGCAGACAACAGTTCGTGGTGAATTAGGTAGTTGGGGGCATCGCAAAGGAACTATTATCACTCAAGGTGGAGATGAAAAGAATGGGTATTTTGTATCATATACAAAAGAACGTCGCGATAACATAGACTACAAGGACTATCGTGGCAATACGCATGAATTTCCTGATACGTATATTAATCGTGATAAATGGACTGCTCGTTATGATCGTTACATAGGTGATGACTTATTAAGTTTAGATTTTAGCCGCATTGAAAAGAAAGATGGTTATGGAATTCGCTTGAAAAATCCTCTCTTAGGAACTGTTACTGGTGCAGGTAATGTAAAAGAGACTACTGATATGAGTTATGGCGTTACATATAACTTTGGTAGTGATTCTGGAACTTTTATTCGCGCATATAGAAATACGGAAGTAAGTGATTTTGGCTCTGGTTCTACCTCTAGTTCGTATAGTCATGATTTATCTATGGATGGCATTGAAGGGCAGAAGACTTGGCAATTAGGAAATCATACTTTAATTAGTGGTGTGACTTATAACCAAGAACATATTAAAGAGGAAAATAACGGTGTTGCCTTTGATCGTTCTATGATAAGTAAAGCAGTTTATGTAGAAGATAAATGGGAATTAGGTCGTGGTTGGACGGCTAATTTTGGAACTCGTTATGAGCACCAAGATATGTTTGGTGGCGATTTTGCTTCTCACATTGGCTTAAATAAGAAGTTAAATGACAATACCCATGCGTATATTTCTTGGGGCCAAGCAGTAAATAACCCAACTCTTAAGATGTTGTATGCTGCTACCGAATTTTGGCGTGGCAATCCTGATTTAGAACAAGAAAAATCACAGACGGTAACGCTTGGTATTGATAGTGATGTGACAGATCGATTGACTGTATCTGCTAGTGTATTTAATAGTCGTTTGAAAAATGCACTTTCTTGGGTAAATGGTTCTTATGGCCCTAATAATACGTATATTCCAGGCTATTATGAAAATGTAAATCGTGAAAAAAGACAAGGTTTGAATCTAAGCGCTACCTATCGTCTGGATGAAGCTTGGAAAGTAAGAGCTGGCTACAGTTATTTGAAAGTTCGCCAAGATACAGGTAGTGGTTATGTAAATGCAACTGATAACCGCAATCCTAATCGCTATAGTTTAGAATTTTCTTATGAGAAGAATCGTTGGTCAGTTAATAACTTATTCCAGTATGTAACAGGCCGTTCAGAAACACAATTTTCTGACTCCTCTTATTTTGTCTGGGATGTGAATGTAAATTATAAAATTAATGAGGCTACAAAGGTATACGCACAAGCCTTTAATTTGACAAATGAGGCTTATGAAGTAGAGCCATCGACTACAATTGGTTCGTATGCTATGCCTGGCCGTCATTATGTTGTAGGTGTAGAACATACCTTTTAATTAATTGTAATAAAGATAGAAGGAGATTTGTATGGAACTATTAGAATTATTTCACCAAGGTGGTCTTGTAATGTACCCCCTTTTACTTTGCTCAATCATTGCGATTGCTATTTTGGTAGAGCGTGTACGCACTTATAGCGCAGCTAAATCCAACATGGATCGCTTGCGTGAGGAAGTACCTGTATTAGCGGCGGCTAACAATGAAAAAGGGTTAGAAGAATTATGTGCTGAAGATGGTGGTGTGGCTGCAGAAATGTTGAATGCAGCTATTCGTCGTCAAACTGTAAAATCTAAAAATGCAGCGTTACAAGGAGCTGCTGGCGCTATCGCTGGTCGCCTTCGCTCTCGTTTAAGCTATTTAGAAACTATTGTTACGTTGGCACCATTACTTGGTTTGCTTGGTACAGTAACCGGTATGATTAGTTCTTTTAGCGTATTATCTGTATCTGATGGTCAACCCTTTGCTATTACTGGTGGGGTTGGTGAAGCTTTAATCGCTACGGCTACTGGCCTTTGTGTAGCTATTGTAGCATTAGTTATTCATTCGTACTTAGTACATAAACAGGATGGACTCATTACGGATATGGAAGAAATCGGTAATGTATATATGAACGCTGCTGTTGGTGTAACAACGGAAGAAGGAGCTATTAGTGCAAATTAGAAGTCTTCGTACGACTAATAAACCAAAGCTTATGATTATTCCTATGATTGACATTATATTCTTCCTATTAGTGTTTTTCATGATGAGTATGCTTTCCATGGTTGTACAGAAATCAATGCCTGTAAACTTACCAACAGCTACGGCTAGTTCAGTAGATTTGCAGCGTAAAATTCCTATTACGATTACAGCAGATGGTCGTATTTATGTAGAACAAGATTCATATGCAAACTTAGAAGGTATGGCGCAACGTTTAGAGGCAGAAAAAGCTAAAGGTGGCGACTTAACAATTATCTTACGAGCAGATCAAAAAGCACAGTACGGTACTTTCGTACAAGTTTTGGATACGCTAAAAAATATGAATCTAAACAAAATTGCAGTGGCTACTGAGAGTAAGTAGGTGATAGTTATGGATGAAACTACACAAGCTGTAACCAAAAATCCATCACCTTTTGCTCATATCTACAAGAATCGTTGGCGTATGGCCATAACTTCATCAGTGATTATTAATTTGGCACTAGTGAGTGGTATGGTATGGTCTTTTTTACAAAAGCCAGATTTAGTACCTGATCGAACGCCTATTTCTATTAATGTTGTAGGTGATGTAGGTGTTTCAGCAGGAGGGCCACAAGTAGCAGCGCCACAAAAATCGTCGGTCCAACCACCAGCACCTATGACAGAGGAGCAAGTAGAGGCCATTAAAAGTGGTGTACCAGTGGAGCAAGTTATTAAGCAGGATGCACAACCAAGAACGAATACATCGTCTCAAAGTACTAACTATAGTGCTAGCCAAGTAGGTGATCCTAGTGGTAATAGCCAAGGCGGAGCTAGTGAAGGCAGTGCTGGTAATGGTAGTTCTGAAGGTACTGGTGGCGCTGAGGTAGCGACTCCTCATGAACCAGTGGTAATTGGTGCTGAATATTTAGGGCCTCGTACATTACCTGGTAGTGGTAATGTTGTGGTGTATGTAATGATTAATGAAGCTGGCCGTGCTGTAGAAGTAGATATTATTAGTAGTAGTGGTAATGGATCGTTAGATCGATGGGCCTTGCAACAGGCTCGAAATAGTGCTTACCGCCCCAAAACAGTTGATGGTGAACCTGTTGTTTCAGAGGCAAGGATTGAATTTGGAAGTTAAATTTAGTTAATGAAAGTTCAGGAGGGCGGATATGTTCGCCCTTCTGTTTTTTAGTTATATATAGTAACTATACATTTGTGATTTAAGAGAGGAGCTTATTATAATGAAAGTAAGTTGTGTGGGTGCCAAGCAGCGTCAAGCGGTGTTGGCTAGTCGTGTGTTAGGAGCTTTAGTGCTTGGTGGCTTATGGAGTGTTAGTGTATTTGGTAATTCCGTAGCGGCAAGAGATTATAGTGATTTGCAAGATTTGGGAAAAGTAACATTGGTGCAGGAAAAATCAGAGCCTGTAGAGGTTACGCCAGTAGGAAATGAAAATCCTGTATACGCTGGGGGTCAAGTATCTCGAGTAAACTCAATAGGTATGCTTGGCAAAAAAGATTTTTTAGATACGCCTTTTAATGTAACCGGTATTACGGCTGAAACTATGGCTAATCAGCAAGCTACGAATATTATTGACGTGGCATCTAATGATGCGTCTGTAAATGATCAGACTTTATCTGGTGCTTCTAATGCATGGAATATTCGCGGTTTTAAAACGACCCAACAAGATGTGCAATTCAATGGTGTATATGGAATTGCGCCACGTTTTTATACCGGTGTTGAAGGTCTTGACCGCGTAGAAATCCTTAAAGGACCAAGTGCTATGCTTAGTGGTATGGCACCTAATGATACAGTGGGCGGTGTTATTAATTTTGTACCAAAGCGAGCTGGTGATACACCGGTAAACCAAGTAACGCTAAGTTATGGCACAGGTCATCAATTTTCACAACAATTGGACATGTCACGACGTTTTAATGATGGCAAATATGGTGTAAGTTTAACAGTGTTAAACCGTGGTAAACAAGAGACTACCTATAAAGATGAATCGAATAGTGCTAGTACCGTATCATTAGGCTTGGATGCTAAAGGTGAACGTTGGCGTACCTCTTTAGATTTAGGTTATGTATATAATGACATTGAAAATCCGCAGTACCGTGTGAGCATTTCAGAAAAAGTAGCTGCTAAATTAACAGCCTTGCCTGATGTAGCGGATGATGCGAAATTTGGCGCGCCTGGTACATATCGCAGAATTACTGAAAAATTTGGTCTTTGGAAAGGTGAATATGACCTAAATGAAGACTGGACGGCTTATGCTGCCTTTGGTATGCGTAGTACATCTATGGACTATTTATACAATACATTTACTTTATCCAATGATAAAGGTAGTTCTAAGATTGCCTATAAACATAATGGACAATTAAATAAAGGGATTACAGCTGAATTAGGGGTAAAAGGTAAGATTGAAACGAATTCGTTAGACCACGAAATTAGTATTGGTGCCTCTCGTATTGATTACAAGCGATATATGAATAATCGCAATATTGATTTAGCTGGTACGGGTGCTACAAGCGTTTATAATCCAACCTTTGATGCGTATATTGATGACAATATTTCCTATTTGCCACTTAATGATAAAAATAGCTTGAAGAGTATTGCTATTAGTGATGTTATTTCTACTAAAGATAAAAAATGGCAGTTTATGGTAGGTGGCCGTTTACAAAGTGTGAAAACTGATACCTATAGTTATAAAAATAACAATCTTACCGGTGTTACTAGCTATGATGAAACTGCCTTTTCCCCAGGGGTTGCGATTGTGCATAAATTAAATGATAAAACATCTATTTATGCTAACTATATTCAAGGTTTATCAGCTGGGGAAACTGTAACTGATACGA
Organism: Veillonella intestinalis; assembly: GCF_943192895.1. Lineage (NCBI taxonomy): Bacteria > Bacillati > Bacillota > Negativicutes > Veillonellales > Veillonellaceae > Veillonella > Veillonella intestinalis. Next base: position 162,422 of record NZ_CALPCB010000001.1, read on the forward strand.
ATGCAAGTAATTATGGAGAAGTGTTTGCGCCTTATAAGACTAAACAGTATGAAGTAGGGGCAAAATTTGATTTTGGTAAATTTGCTACGACTGTGAGTGCGTTCCAACTTACTAAGCCAAGTTTGATTGAGAATACATCTACCAATACTTACAGTGTTGATGGTGAACAGCGTAACCGTGGTATTGAAGTGAGCTTCTTTGGTGAGCCAACAAAAGGAACTCGTTGGCTTGGTGGTTTTACATTCTTAGATGCTAAATATACAGCCACTGAAGGAGGCACTAATGAAGGTAATCGTGTAGCAGCGGTGCCACGGTATAGCGCTGTTGTTGGCTTGGAACATGATTTGAAGGGCGTAGAAGGGTTAACGTTAACGACTAAATTAACTTACAATGGTTCGGCTTATATTAATGCTACCAATACTTTAGGTACGCCTGCTTGGGTTCGTTGGGATTTAGGGGCTCGTTATAAATTTAATTGGCATAATACACCAATGACAGTACGCGCTAATGTGTATAATGTATTAGATACGGTAAGATGGCGTGCTCTTGAAAATGCTGTATACTTAGGCACTGGTCGCACCTTTGCTCTTTCTGTAACTGCAGATTTCTAATCGAGGTTGCCCATGAATTGGTATAGACGGCCTTGGTTACTAGGGATGTTACTACTAATTGGACTTGTTGTATTGGCGGGCTTTTCACTTACTGTGGGAGCCCGTCATATTACCTGGCCTATTATTTGGAAAGCTTTAGTAGCCTATGACCCTACGCAAGTGGATGAGTTATTAGTGCGTACGTTGCGCGTGCCACGGCTTTTATTGGCTATTGCTTGTGGCGTTAGCTTTGGCGTAGCTGGCGCTTTAATGCAAGGGGTTACGAATAATCCTATGGCAAGTCCTTCCATTATGGGGATTAATGCGGGGGCAGCTTTAGGACTAGCGATTGCTATGATTATATGGCCCTATAGTAGCTTAAATGTAATGATTGTATTTGCTTTTGGCGGGGTCTCGCTAGCTACTGTAGCTATAATGTTGTTGGCTAACCGCAATGGCAGTCGTATGTCGCCTGTTTTTTTAGCATTAGCAGGTACGGCTGTGAGCGCTGTCCTTTTAGCAATAACACAGGCTTTAGTTGTTTATTTTGATGTAGCACAAGATCTTAGCTATTGGACGGCCGGTGGTATTAGTGGTGTCCGTATGGCACAGGTGTTACTGTTATGGCCTTGGACCGTGCTTGGCTTAGTAATGGCCATTGTGTTGTCAAAGTCTGTTACCTTGCTTAGTTTTGGCGAAGAAATGGCCATAGGTCTTGGTAGTCATATGGGACGCATTCGTTTGTTAGCTGGTCTTGCAGTGCTAGTTCTTTGTGGTTCGGCTGTAGCAATAGCCGGTCCGATTGGTTTTGTTGGTTTAGTGACACCGCATATGGCGCGTAAATTAGTTGGTATCGATTATCGTAAGGTAGTACCGATTACGGCTTTACTAGGGGCGATTTTATTAGTGGCTGCAGATTTAGTAGCTCGCAGTGTGGCAGCGCCTTTTGAAATTCCCTTGGGGGCTATTACAGCTCTCATCGGGGTGCCTTTCTTCTTATATTTGGCAAATCGAAAGGGGGCACGGTCATGACGGGTCATCAAAAACGATTTTGCCTATATAGTGTAGTATTTCTTGTATTATTACTTATCTTTTTCTTCCTCCATGTAAGCACAGGTTTCACCTATTATTCTGATGCGCATTTGTTACAGATACTGCTCGGTGGTGGTAGTGCGGAAGAAAATCTAGTTGTCTTTGACTTTCGCTTAGTTCGAGCGGTGTTAGCAGTTCTAATTGGGATGGGCCTTGCGTTAGCTGGGGCGGTATTTCAACAGTTAACGCGCAATGAATTGGCTGGGCCAAGTTTACTAGGGGTCAATGCTGGCGCTGGCTTAGGTGTTATGCTTTTGATTTTTATAACGCCCTCTAATCAAGGGTTGCCTATATGGTCTTTGCCTTTAGTAGCGGTCGCAGGTGCCTTGTTAGCAGCCGGTAGTATTTATGGATTGTCTATGCGTAAGAGTACTGTGAATAGTACATATTCTTTAGTTTTGAGTGGTATTACGTTGACAGCCGGTATCCACGCTTTACAAACGTTGTTAATCGTGACACTATCTCCTGAAAAATTTAACCAAGTGAATACATGGATTATTGGTAATATTGCAGGTAATACTTGGCTCCATGTCATTATTTTAGGTGTTGTAGTTGTGGTATTAGCGCTTACGCTATATGTGAATCGGACGACCCTTAATGTTTTGGGTCTTCGGGATGAGACGGCGATTGGTCTAGGCGTGCGTATTCATAGAAGTCGAGTGTTGTTTTTGGTCATCGGTGTGATACTAGCAGCAACTTGTGTAGCGGTTGGTGGAAGTATTGGCTTTATTGGTCTTGTAGCACCTCATATTGCTAGGCGTTTAGTCGGTGCAGATTGTACCTACGTATTGCCTTTGACGGCGCTTATAGGGGCGTGGTTATTGATTACAGCCGATTGGGTGGGGCGCGTTATTATAGCTCCTGATGAAATGTTAGTGGGCATTGTGGTAGCGCTTATTGGAGCTCCGTATTTTCTTTTTATTTTGGCACGGAAACGAGGGTAAAAGTATGAGTGAAACAATGAAAACAGATATACAGATTGAGTCGCTCCGCACAGGGTATGATAAAACTGTAATTATCGATAACTTAAACCTTACCATTCCCCGTGGCAAAGTGACGGCTTTAATCGGGGCCAATGGTTGTGGCAAATCCACGTTATTAAAAACGATTTGTCGCATCATAACGCCTATGAGTGGCAAGGTATATTTGGATGGACAATCGGTTCACGAAGAAAATACGAAAACCTTGGCTAAGAAAATTGCTATTTTACCACAACATCCGATGGCTCCCCATGGGTTAACTATAAAAGAGTTGTTAGCCTATGGACGGGCCCCTTATAAAAATGGTGTTTTTACACGGATGAATCGGGAAGACAGGGACATTATTAATTGGGCCTTAGCAGTCACTCATTTAGAGGACTTGGCGGAACGTCCCCTTCATCATTTATCCGGTGGACAACGACAGCGTGCGTGGATAGCTATGGCCGTGGCACAAGATACAGAGATTCTCTTTTTAGATGAACCTACCAGTTTCTTAGATATTGCTCACCAGTTAGAAGTGTTGCAATTAGTTGCTGAGTTGAATAAGACGTATGGTAAAACTGTTATTATGGTATTACATGAATTAAATCAAGCTGCTCGTTTTGCAGACCATATTATTGCTATGAAGGCGGGCGAAGTACGGTTTCAAGGGCCGCCGACAGAGGTATTTACGGCTGAAATGTTAGCTGATGTATTCGGTATTACAGCGATGATTATGAAGGATCTTTTGACGAAGTTGCCCTTCTGTATTCCACAAAATGTGGGAGGTAGCCTATGAAAAGTGGGCTAATGAAGGAGATATTGACAGTGCTAACTAGACTGCTACGGCTACCTAGACTAGCGGTGATGCTCCTTTTAGGTATCGTGACTACGACTATACTCGCTGGTTGCGGGGCGATTACGTCTTGGTCGATTACACCTAGTTTAATGACAACTGCTCAGACAGCGAAACCATTATTTCCAGCGGATGTACCCCGAAGTGATACGGCAGAGGCGATTGATGCGGAGTTGACGGCTCGGTATGAAGGCGTAATACAACGGACAAATGCTTTATTTACAGAAACGAATGGTCAACTTATTTTAAAGCATAAATATGGCACGACGGTGATTCCTAAAGAGGCAAAACGAGTTGTTGTGATTCGTCTGGAAGACCCTATGGTAGCCTTAGGGGCGCCTATGGTGGGCGCGTATAATCCACCTACGTTTTATCTACATGATGAATTGACGGCTAACGGCGTGGTGCCGATTAGTATTAATGAAAATATTAAAGCCATTAATTTGGAACAAGTGCAAGCACTGAAACCAGATTTAATTCTCTTACGTGATTCATTTGACCGTAATGCTTATGTGGCTTTGAGTAAAATTGCGCCCGTAGCGGCTTTACGACTGCAAGATACAGAGGTAACGCTGTTAGCGTTGGGAAAAATTTTACATCGGGAAGAACAAGCAAACGCACGTTTGCAACTGTATTATGACCGAGTAAAACAAGCCCGCATGGATATAAAGGGCCGCATTGGTAATAGCCCCGTAGCCTTACTTCGTATCTTGAAAAAAGAAGTGCGCCTCTACCCGTATTCGACCAATGATATTAATCGTTTCATGTATGAGTTACTTCATTTAACGCCAGATCCAATGGCGGTTGCGCAAGATTCAGGTGATACCAATGTAGTATCCCTTGAAATGTTACTAGAATTAAAAGCGCAGTATCTCATTGTGTCCAGTGGCTATGGGCCAAGTAGTAGTGGCAATAATGAAGCGGCTCAAAAACGGTATGAAGAGTTGCAAGACGACCCTCTGTGGCAAACCATTCCGGCTGTTAAGGCAGGGCACATTTTAAATGTAAATCCCGTTATTTGGAATGCTCATGGTATTATTGCGAAAGAGCGGGCTATTGAGGATTTGCATAGGTATTTTATGACAGTTGAATAAAGATTTTGCTATGATATTACGCTAAGAGTGTATAGATTTGATGCGGTAGGTTTTGGGGTAAGATTAAAAAAACTATTAGCAAATTTATGTAAAACAGTTTGTCTTTATGAATTTATAACATAAAGACAAACTGTTTTTTTATTGAAGTTGATATTGGGAAATTAGGATTAAATACATAAAGATTTGATTATGAAATTAAAACAAAATTAATATGAAAAAATCTAGTTTATGATATGAAGTTATTAAAAACATTTTAGAAGGTGTAGTGTTATATAAAAATTAGATAAAGGTGAAAAAATTCCGGGGGGGGTAGAATAATTATCTGGTAAATATGGTTGTTTATAAGCATTTTGAAAAATGAAAAATAATTCAAAAATATTTTATAAAAAAATATTGATTAATTTAATTGATAATTGAGAGTAAAATATAATTATAGAGACATAGTTAAGTCCTATGGTGAGAATGACAATTAGTCAGGGAGAGTTTGCCTATGAGATTAAGTGCTGTATGTTAATTGTGTAAGATGTTGTATAAGTTAGAAGGAGATTATTTATGAACGGTGTATCTAAGAAATTATTATTATTAAGCCTTAGTGTAACTATGATTAGTGGTAATGTGTGGGGCGCCACTAACACAGAGGGGGTAGGAAATGGTGTAGCTATTGGAGAGAGTTCAGAAACTAACTCAGCTGGGGATGTGGCAATTGGCAAGGGGGCTGTTGCAAAAGGAACTGATGGGAAAACGCCTAATTTATCCAGCGCTATTGCTATTGGGTTGAATGCTACGGTTCAAGGTACTGGTACAGCTGCTAATGCTGATAATCCATTAAATGGTATTGCTATAGGTAGAAATGCTAAGGTAATAAAAGCTAATGCTATTGCGATGGGTGATGGAGCTGAAGCACTAAATCAAAATAATGTATCAGTTGGTTTACAAGCCGGTGTAGGAACAACTGGATATTATAATTTTGCTTTTGGTTCAGAAGTGGGACAGTATTTAGGTGGTGAAGAGAACATCTCTCTTGGTCGTTGGGCTAATACACATACGGCGCAAACAAAAAATACAGATAGTCACAATATAGCAATTGGTCTTAATGCTTTGAGAGAGAGTAAAAGCTGGACAGGAAGCCCAATTATTAGTTCTGTATATTCAAAAGGTGGTAATGTAGCATTAGGTAGTGGTGCTTTAGAGGGATCAGAAGGGGCATCCAATGTAGCTCTTGGTGTTCGTGCAGGGAGAAACATTAATGGAGCTGGAAATATTATTCTAGGTACAGTTGCAGGTGCTAACGCAGGCATAGATGCTAATACTAATAATAAAGGTACAGCACTTACTAATTCTATTGTTATGGGTACACAAGCGGGAAATAATGCCGGTGGAGATAAGAGTGTTATTATTGGTCATTTCCAAAATAATGCTGTAGTTGCCAGCAATGTAGTTGCTATAGGCTCTAACTCGAGGATAACCAAGCAATTTGGTTTAGGTTTAGGTCATGGAATTACAAATGATGCTAAATATGGATTAGTAGTAGGTTCTTATAATAAGTTAGAAAGTACTGCTGAAAAGTCTGGTGTATTTGGTATAGGTACTTATGGTGTAACTTCTGTATCGGGCCGTGAAAGCTATGCGATTGGTAATAGTAATCAGATATCTACTAATAGTACTTTTGTATTAGGCAATAATATCAAAAATACATTAGATAACTCAGTATTTCTTGGTAGTAAATCAGCATATGTAGTTAGTGGGAGTACAACAAAAGGGATTGACGTATATACAAGTGATACCATAAATGGACAAAATTTAAGCTTTGCTGGAGGCGATAATATTGCTGGCGTCGTTTCTGTTGGTAGTACAAATACGGGCGAAGGGGAAGGAACGAGACGGATTCAAAATGTAGCAGCGGGATTAGTAAGTAAAGATTCTACAGATGCTATAAATGGTAGCCAGCTTTACGCTGTAGCTAATTCTATTAATGAATCTATTAACAATATTACTGATAGTAATACGTATACAACTGGAGGCAGTTATAATTCAGCTACAAAGTCAATTGATTTTATTCAGAATGATACTTCTAAGAATTATAGCGTAGATGTAAGCGGTATTGTGAATGGTATTTCGGATGCAGTGAATACAGGTCTCAATTTTAAAGGTGATGTAGGTAGTATTACTAATGTTAAAATGGGAGAATCGTTATCGATAGTAGGTGGTGCGTCCGAATTAGCTACTGCGAATAATATTGGTGTAGTAAGTAGTGATAAACAATTACAACTTCGTTTAGCAAAAGATATTGATTTAGGGAAAGATGGCAGTATAACAATTGGTGAGACAGTCATTAATAATAGCGGATTAAAAATTGAAAATGGTCCTACTATTAATGATAATGGTATTGATATGGGAGGTACATCGATTACCAATATTAAACCGGGAGATATTAGTAAAGGATCTACTGATGCGGTAACAGGGGATCAATTATATGAAACAAATCAAAAAGTTACTAATTTATCGGGTAATTATAATCACTTGAATCGTAAGATTGATAAAGTTGGTGCAGGGGCAGCTGCTTTAGCGGGGTTACATCCACTTGGTTTTAATGCTGATGATAAATGGTCATTTGCTGTAGGTTATGGTAATTACAAAAATTCAGATGCAGTTGCACTAGGAGCATATTATCAACCTAATGAAGATACTTTGTTGGGAGTGGCTAGTTCTATGGGTAATGGTGAAAACATGTTTAATGCTAGTTTATCCTTTAAAGTTGGACAGTCTAGTGGAGTATCTAGATCTCGGGTGGCTATGGCACAAGAAATTATTGATTTAAAACTAGATAATCAAAACTTGCGTGATAAAGTTAATGAATTAGATGCGAAAGTTAATCAGTTGCTAGGTATTATCAGTAATACGCCAGCATTAGCTGCTTCTAATGAGGGAGAAAGTAGAATTCGTATTGATCATATTTCTGGTGAAGCTAATAGTAAAGATAAAATTGAACGCGTGCGTATCAATGATGAATCTAATGATCAAGTTGAACGTGATGTCTATGGCAATGTGATTTCTGTTAAATAGTAAATATTAGTAGTGTTAAATTTGAAATATAGGAGTTTATCATGAGTTAAATTATAAATAATTTGAGAGAGGTCATTTTGTAAATTTTCATTGTATTATCAACGAGCCTGTACTATAATAAAGAAAATACACAAAAAAGCTAGGGGAGCCTGTAGGCTGAGAAAAGTGCTTGAACACTTGACCCTTGACCTGATTCGGATAATGCCGACGTAGGAAAGCTGTACAGGACGTTTCATAAGCTCATCCACGTGGATGAGCTTTTTATTTTTGCTTTTTTGCGTGTTTTAGACAGTCATTCGTTATATTTAGACCTATGTAGGAGGCCTCTCGATGAAACAGCAAGATAATCAATGTAAAAACACGACAGTAGTAAAGCAAGGTAGCTATACCACGCAAATGGATGCGGCTCGCAAGGGTATTGTGACGCCTCAGATGGAGGTGGTAGCCGCTAAAGAACAACTGCGCCTAGAGGATGTAATGGCCTTGTTAGCCTCAGGGAAAGTGGCCATTCCTGCTAATAAACATTACAAAAGTTTATCGCCTGAAGCGGTAGGTGAACGTTGTCGTACTAAAATTAATGTGAATCTTGGCGTTTCACCGGAGCATAATAATATAGAGGAAGAATTAGAAAAAGTACGCAATGCCATTGCGATGAAAGCAGAAGCCATTATGGACTTATCCAATTTTGGTAAGACGCAGGAGTTTCGTCGTAAATTGATTGATATGTCTACCGCTATGATTGGCACTGTACCTATGTATGATGCAGTTGGTATGTTAGATAAAGACTTAAAAGATATTACGGTAGATGAGTTCTTTTCAGTGGTGGAACAGCATGCGAAGGACGGCGTAGATTTTATGACCATTCATTGTGGGATGAATCGTAAAACAGCGCAACGGATTAAAGATAATCCTCGTTTGACAAATATTGTGTCACGTGGGGGCTCCTTGCTCTTTGCTTGGATGGAAATGAATAATCAGGAAAATCCATTTTATGAATACTATGACCGCTTACTAGAAATTTGTGAAACTTATGATGTTACGTTAAGTCTAGGCGATGCTTGTCGGCCAGGCTGTACGCACGATGCGACGGATGCGGCTCAAATTGAAGAATTAATCACGTTAGGCGAATTGACAAAACGGGCGTGGGCGCATAATGTACAGGTAATGATTGAAGGGCCAGGGCATATGGTGCTTAATGAAATCGCGGCTAATATGACATTAGAAAAACGCCTTTGCCATGGAGCGCCATTTTATGTACTTGGTCCATTAGTGACAGATATTGCACCTGGTTATGACCATATTACGAGTGCCATTGGTGGGGCTATTGCCGGATCTTGTGGGGCTGACTTCTTATGCTATGTGACACCAGCGGAACATTTGCGTTTACCAACGATTGACGATGTAAAAGAAGGTATTGTTGCTACGCGTATTGCCGCTCATGCAGCCGATTTGGCAAAAGGCATTCCAGGCGCACAGGCTTGGGATGATGCTATGAGTAAAGCTCGTGCTGAAGTAGATTTTGATACTATGATTAAACTGGCTATTGATCCTGAAAAGGCACGTCGCTACTATGAATCAAGTAAGCCAGAGTGCGAAGGAACCTGTACGATGTGTGGTAAAATGTGCCCTGCTCGAACGATGAAACATATTTTAGCAGGTGAAGATGTGTCGATTCGGTAGTATTCGGTGGATGGGCTAATTTTTACAAAGTTTCTTTTTTAGGGTGAGGTTTGACTAAATATTTTGAGAGGACTATACTTTTATTAGGGTTATGTGTTAGTTTTTTAGTTATAATAAATAATATGTTAGGGATGAAAGTGAGATTGATATATTGCATGCTAGGTTGCGCTTATATGTTTTATCTATCTTTACATTCCTATTGTGTTATGCTATATTATTATTAAATAGTGCCCTTAGTTGTAGGCATCCCACTATGAGGGAAATGCTGAAGCTTAGGGCTTTTTTTGTAGAGGGAATTATGGAAAAGCGGATTGCAATTTTAGTAGATGGTGGATTTTACCAAAAAAGAATACATGCTTTAAAAGATTTCGACACACCTAAACGAAGTGTCGATTTTTTTTATTGAATACTGTAAACGTCATATTCGAGCAGAAAAATATGATAGTTTTTCTTTATATAGGATTTTTTACTACGATTGCCCACCTAGTGAGAAAGAAGTATATAATCCATTAACAAAAACTGTTATTAGATTAAAAGAGTCCGAACAATATAAATGGATGACAGAGTTTATAAAAGAATTAAAAACTAGACGTAAAGTAGCTTTGCGTTTAGGTCGATTAAGTGAGAATGATATTGTTTATAATTTAAAACCAAAGATAACTAAAAAACTATTGAACGGGTCTATAGGCATAGAAGATATAACGGAGAAAGATGTATATTTGTCAATTGGGCAAAAGGGCGTTGATATGAAATTAGGTATAGATATAGCTTCTTTAGCATATAAACGGCAGGTTGATAAAATTGTTTTGATTGCAGGTGATAGTGATTTTGTACCTGCTGCAAAATTAGCTAGGCGGGAAGGCATTGATTTTATTTTAGATTCATTGTGGAATCCTATTAATGAAGATTTACATGAACATATTGATGGGCTAAAAAGTTGTATTTGGAAAAATGGAGAAAAGTAGGCTTTATATGGTATAATAAAATGTAAAATATGTAATAGCACTTTTTAGTCATCGTTGCAGAAATAGACCTCTTATAATTGAGTGGCGAAGCTTGATTGTAACGAGTGTTTTGATAAACTGATTAAAAAGTAAGTTAATAATTACTGTTGCATTAATGGAGGGTATAATGAACCAGAAAGAGCTTGTCATTGTTGTTGATTTTGGCGGCCAGTATAATCAGCTGATTGCCCGTCGTGTTCGTGAAAATCACGTATACTGCGAAGTGTATCCGTACGATAAAGCAGTGGCTAAAATCAAAGAATTGAATCCAATGGGCGTTATTTTTACAGGTGGTCCTAATAGCGTGTATGAAGAAAATTCGCCACGCATTGAAAAAGAAGTATTTGAATTAGGTATTCCTGTACTTGGTCTTTGCTATGGTATGCAATTGATGGCGCATACATTAGGGGGCGAAGTTAAATCCGCTGAAGCTCGTGAATTTGGGAAAACCCCTGTAACAGTAAAGACTGATTCTCCACTTTTCAAAGGGCTTAGTGAAAATGAAATTGTGTGGATGAGTCACGTAGATTATGTAGCCTCTGTACCAGAAGGTTTTGAAATTGTAGGTCATACAGCTAACTGTCCAGTAGCAGCGATGCAGAATACAGAACGTAAGTTGTATGCTATGCAATATCATCCAGAAGTACTTCACAGTGAGCATGGCAAGGAAATGATTCATAACTTCCTATTTGAAGTGTGTGGTTGCCATGGTGAGTGGACAATGGCTAATTATGCCAAAGTAGCGATTGAAGAAATCCGTAACAAAGTGGGTGACGGCAAAGTATTATTAGCTTTATCTGGCGGTGTAGATAGCTCCGTTGCAGCTGCTCTTATTTCTAAAGCTGTGGGTGAGCAATTAACTTGTATCTTTGTTGATCATGGTTTAATGCGTAAAAATGAAGGTGATGAAGTAGAAGCAGCTTTCAAAGACTCTGGTATGCATTTTATTCGTGTAGATGCGGCAGATCGTTTCCTTGGCCGTTTAGCTGGCGTTGAAGAACCAGAACAAAAACGTAAAATTATCGGCGAAGAATTTATTCGTGTATTCGAAGATGAAGGCCGAAAAATTGGGTCTGTTGATTTCTTAGCACAAGGTACAATTTATCCTGACGTAATTGAATCTGGTGCTGGTGATGCAGCGGTTATTAAAAGTCATCATAATGTTGGCGGTTTGCCAGCTGTTGTTGATTTTAAAGGCCTTATTGAACCACTTCGCAACTTATTTAAAGATGAAGTTCGTGAATTGGGAGCTGAGCTTGGTTTAGCTGATTATCTTGTATGGCGTCAACCATTCCCAGGTCCTGGCTTGGCGATTCGCGTAATGGGTGAAATTACTCGTGAAAAGTTAGATATTCTTCGTGATGCGGATGCTATTTTCCGTGAAGAAATTGCTAATGCAAAACTTGATCGCTCCATTAATCAGTACTTCGCTGTGCTTACTAGCACACGTACTGTTGGTGTTATGGGTGACTTCCGTACGTATGATTACACCTTGGCACTTCGTGGTGTAACCACTACGGACTTTATGACAGCCGATTGGGCTCGCATTCCATATGACGTGCTTGATAAAATCTCGGTTCGTATTGTAAATGAAGTACAACATATTAACCGTATCGTGTATGATATTACTTCTAAACCACCAGCTACGATTGAGTGGGAATAAGATAAAATAATAAAAAGACCATACATCCTCCTCGTTTCCTGCGTTGCTACGCAACAATGGTCACTACGAAAGATGTATGGTCTTTTTCTGTATGTAAGAGGGTGAGGGAAGAAACTAATTTTAGCTCATTATATGATATAATTAATGTATGAATTGATTGAGTGGGATTGAAGAAAACATTATAGGGATGTAACGTTAGTTCAAGGAGTTGCTAATGGTATTACATAATAAATTAGGTTTAGAAAATAGTATGGAATTCCGACGTGAAGAGGAACGTATTAGTAAGCAAAAGGCTAAGATGCTTTTTGAAACGGGCCGTCTATTTTCTTTTGAAATAGGGACGTTTAAAGGTTTAGCAGATATTCATAGAACGCTTTTTGAAGATATTTATGAGTTTGCTGGTGAAATACGTGATGTAAATATTGCTAAGGATGGCTTTCAGTTTGCACCACGTATTTTTTTACAACAATCCCTAGATTATATCGATAAATTGCCACATGAGACATTTGATCAGATTATAGATAAGTATTCAGATATGAATGTGGCCCATCCATTTAGAGAGGGGAATGGTCGATCGACTCGATTATGGCTTGATGCTATGTTGCGCTCTAAATTAGGAAAAATTATAGATTGGAATCAGGTAGATAAAGATGAATATTTACAGGCTATGATTCGCAGTCATGTTGCGACTGGTGAATTAAAATATTTATTGCAACAAGCGTTGACAGATGATTTGAGTAAGGGCACTTTTTTTAAGGGATTAGATGCTAGTTATTATTACGAAGGCTATATGACATATAAAACTGAAGAGTTGTGATTAATAAAAAGACCATATATCTTCCTCGGTCCCTGCGGTGCTATGCAACAATGGTTACTACGAAAGATGTATGGTCTTCTTTTGGCACTAAATGTGTAGAAGAATGTTCTATAGAGGATGTATTATTGTTTTTGATTTTAAATATTGAATACAGGATCGTATGTTACAATTCCTTCTATAGGTTCTGCTTGTGAATCAAGCTTAATAGCCATAAAGTATTCGTCTAGGATTTCGAAAGGTGCTTTGAGATTATAGTTTTTAGCAAGTTGATAGCCTGCTTTAGGATAATATTGGGGATGGCCTAAGACAATAATGTAGGTATAGCCCAGTTGTTTGGCAATAGTATGACCTTCTTTTATTAGGGCTAAGCCAATTCCTCGCTTTTGATAGTCAGGTAATATAGATAATGGCGCAAGGGCAAGCGCTACTTTTTTCCCGACTTCCACTTTAGTAAATAGAATATGGCCGACAATTATATTGTTGATTTCAGCAACTAAAGATAGTTTAGGCTCAAAGGATTGACTTTGACGTAATGCAACTACTAAATTTTGTTCATTGCCATCGCTGTGTTCTGCTTCTTTGAAAGCCTCAATGATAAGCTGATAGACTGTTTCATAGTCAGAGGGCTTTTCTTGTCGAATAATCATTATACACCGCCTTATAATAGTTGAATTTATTAGTTATGTTATAATTAGTATAATTGAATTTATTATAAATGGCTATATGCCACTGGATATCATAGATAGTATATGTAGCTATATAATAGCTATTAGGAAGGGACTTGAGTTTATATAATGAAATTACGCGATATAGTCTTAGCGTTGTCGGTTATTCTTGTATGGGGCTTTAATTTTGCGGTTATAAAATGGGGTGTAAGTGAGATACCACCTTTACTTTTAGTGGCTTTGCGATATATATTTGCTGCGTTTCCCGCCATTTTATTTGTGAAACGTCCTAATGTTAAGTTAAGCTGGCTTTTAGCTTATGGGCTATTTGTTGGAGTTGGACAATTTTCGTGCTTATTTTATGCCATTCATGTAGGAATGCCAGCCGGTGTAGCTTCTGTAGTATTACAGGCACAAGCATTTTTTACTATATTGTTTACGGCCATTATTTTTAAAGAACATATTAAGAGGAGTCAAATATTAGGCTTAGTTGTAGCTGCTATAGGGCTAGTATGTATAAGTGGTGTTACGGGCCTTGCTGATAGCATTCACATTCCTGTAGGCGCTTTTTTATTGACTTTGTTAGGCGCCGCTTTTTGGGGATTGTCTAATATTGTAGTGCGTAAATTATCTATGCTTGCGTCTACAGAAAATAAACCGTTAAATATGTTAAGTTTGGTGGTATGGTCGAGTTTGATTCCACCAATTCCTATGTTAGTCGCATCATTTTATTTAGAACGTGAACAGTTAGCTTTATTGACGTATGAGAGCCTTTCTGGAGCGGCTATTTTTTCAGTATTATATCTTGCTTTTCTAGCGACGATTATGGGATATGGTTTGTGGAGTATGTTATTAGCAAAGTATTTGGCTCATAAGGTGGCTCCTTTGTCATTATTAGTTCCTGTAGTTGGGCTGATGACAGCACAGTTTGTATTGGGCGAAACGTTATCCTTAATTCAGTGGCTTGGTGGCGCAATCATCATTATAGGATTGATGATTACCAATTTTGCTAATATATTTGTGAAACGCCATTCTTAGTAGAGTGTTTATTTAAAAATATGAGACCTTGTATATTATGTCTTGGCAATAGGGAGACTGGCTATGAAGATATTGTGTAGTGCTTGTTTGCTAGGTGAAACGTGTAAATATAACGGCGGTCATAATTATAGTGAAACATTAGCTCGTTATATTGAGCAAGTACGATCAATGGCTAAGTCTTATGATAAGGGATCTATAGATAGTAACGTGATTAGTAAAACTATGGCACGTATTGCTACGGAGGGCGATACTGGTGTAGATACAGGTATAGATACAAGCATAGATACAATTACAAGTTCAGATTTAGACTCAAGTATTTATACGCCTGTAGAAATTATTCCAGTTTGTCCTGAAGTGTTAGGCGGTTTGCCTACGCCTCGTACGCCAGCTGAAATTGTGAATGGTGAAGTTTTAACACGAGATGGTCATTCTGTAGACAAGGCTTTTAGAGAGGGCGCTTTGAAAGCATTAGAGATTGCCTTGGCGGAAAACATTGATGTAGCAATCTTACAATCTCGCAGTCCTTCTTGTGGCGTGAACGAAATTTATGATGGTACTTTTTCAGGCACACGCATAGCTGGTTCAGGTATATTTGCTTCTTTATTAAAAGAGCATGGTATTGAAGTAATTGATGTAGAAGATTTGGGCATTTAGGCATGTAAGTCTGTAAGAGAGAGATTAATTCTGAAATAAAAGTAAAATTAAAAGTGGAATAAATTATAAAAAAGCCCCCGTTTATACGGGGGCTTTACGTGAACTCATATATATTAAATTCCTTGCATATATTAAGTTACACATATTAAGTTACACATATTAAGTTACGTATGCTAACTTTTATTTAAACAATAGAACTTGAATATGTTCAATAAAGTTATGTCCAAAATAGGAAATAGCACCGTTAGCGATGATGAAAATCAAGAAGTATTTTAATACGGACACCATGATTACATTTGCTTTAATGCTTTCACGTAATTGATTTGCTTTAGTGCTGTCTATTTTGTTGCTTTCAATGTAAGCATCCAATGCAGGTGCTACAGCACCGATAGCAATGGCGATACTTTGAGGGGAGAACATTTTACCAATACCAGCAGCGCCAGAGTTAATAGCAGCTAACCATAATGGAAGCTCTGCATAGTTTGGATTTAAGTCGTGAGCAGCGGCTAATTGCAATGGTCCAAATAATACGTTTGCATTGGTACCAGAACCAGTTAAGAAGGCGCCAAGGGCACCAACTAATGGAGCGAACGCTGGATATAAAGAACCGGTAGCCGATACTAAGGCGCTAGCAATATCTGCTGTCATACCAGAGTAAGTCATTAATTTGGCAGTTACTACTACTGTGATGATAGTGAGGTAGGTAAATTTCAAGTTAGAAACTGTTTTACCAAGAACGCCTAACATTTCACCAAAACCAGATTTTTGAACAGCGCCACCAAGGAAGGCTGCAATGAAAATCATGATACCTGGTGTGGCTACCCATACGAAGGTATATGGTTTAGCACCTTCCCCTTGATAGATTGGCACAGCTGTTTTAATACTAGCAAGTGGGCCGTTAATAGCAGGTACTAATTTAGATGTTAAGATTAATAAAATAACGATTAAGATAAATGGTAAAGCAGCGATGAAACCTTCTTTGCCTGTTACTTTATGTGTTGTTGCTTCAAATTGGTATTGAGGGTCATTGGTTGGTAAGAATTTTGCACCTAAGATAATGACACCCATGATAATAACGGAAGAAGCCATAACGGATAATTCTGGACCAGCAGCTACGTTGATAAGTAATTCAGGTACCGCTAAGGCAAGACCTGATAATAGCGTGATAGTGAATACGCCTTTTAAAGCTTTGAAACCGCCACCAATAATACCTACTACGAAGAATGGTGCGATTATGTTAAGAATAAATAATTGGGAAGAAATAAATGTACCAAGATGAATTGGATCAAGGTTTGTTAATGATGCCAATGTTGTTGTTGGAATGGCGATAGAACCAAATGTAGTTGGTACAGAGTTTGCTACAAGGCAGGCTAAGATAGATTTTAATGGGTCAAAACCTACAGCCACCATCATAGCTGCTGGAATTGCTACGGCAGTACCAAAACCAGCCATACCTTCCATGAAAGCACCGAAGCCCCAAGCTAATAACAAGGCTAAGATACGCATATCTGATGTTACAGAGGATAGCATCATTTTGATAGTATCCATTGCTTTAGTGTGTACTACTAAATTATAAGTAAAAATAGCGGCTGTAATAACAAGCAAGATAGGCCATACAGCAAGGGCAACACCTTCTAAGGCGCCAGAGAACATGATGCCAGCCGCTTTTTCAAAGTGCGTAATGGCAATAATAAAGGAGCCAATCGCTGCAATGGAACAAGCTTTCCAGGCAGGCATTTTAAGAATGGCTAAGGCTACAATAAGCCAAAGAATTGGCAATAATGCTAAAAATGTAGTCAACATTTGTGAAATCATCCTCTCACGATACAGAATACAAACTTACTTCAAGTTCTTCACAATAACTTCTTTACAATGATGATAATAGATACTTCATTCTCTTATTTTGCATTCATGAAATATATTCCTAAATGCTTGGGTATCTACAAATTAAAATAATGACAAATGGTAAAAAAATAATTGAGCAAAGGGCTTATTTATTAAAGCACCTATGTTGAAAGGAGGCCGTTATAGCCTGCATAAAATTATTTTATGTGTTTATGATACTACTAGAACTGTGGGACCTCCTTCTAAATACTAAAAGATAAGAGCATAGACAAGTCTAAGGGGCCTATAGATAAAGCGTACTTTAAAAAGTAATAAAGCACTACTTTATTAATAGTTGGGGACAAGCGTAGGCCATTTCCTCCGAATTGAATACACTCTATAGAAAGTTTGTCAGATTAGGATACTGTCAGTATAGCATAGAAATCAAAGAATTGGAATACTGCACTATTCAGATTAGTTATAACGTCTGCATAAGAATGCCAAAAGGTCATTAGAAAAAGACTTTTTTATTAATTGTTACGTATCGTAAATGATTTTTATATGATTAAATTTGTTTGAAAGTGATTGTTTATGAGCGTTTTGCATACATGATGTGGATTTAAATATGATATAATAAGCGTAATACATTATATATTCAATGCTTACTTAAAGATTTACTAGTTCTTTTAAGGTAAATTCTTTTCAATAATTGGGTAAAATTTAGTAAAGTTGTATTTTATATATTTTTCATATATTTTTACAGAGTTAATTTATTGTTTAGTTATATATGCATTTAATTATGTATGCTAATAAAATTATGTAATAAAAAATTTTAAGTATTTGTTCGACAGGAGTTAACCTATGAAATTGACAAAGATGCATGGCCTTGGAAATGATTTTATATTCTTCACTGATGAAGCGGGGGCCAATAAAGATTATACAGAGTTAGCTAAACGTTTATGTCATCGGCAGACCGGAATTGGTGGCGATGGTTTAATTGTAGTAGTTCCTTCTGATGTGGCAGATACGCGGATGCGTATTATTAATGCAGACGGTAGTGAAGCTGAGATGTGTGGCAATGGCATTCGTTGCTTTGCTAAATATGTGTATGAACGAGGGATTGTTTTCAAAGAAACTTTTACTATTGAGACTTTAGCTGGAATTATGGAGCCTACTTTGCATGTTAAAGACGGCCATGTTGAACAGGTGACAGTAAATATGGGAAAACCAAGTTTTGCAGCTAAAGATATTCCTATGAAAGCAGAGTTACCAATAGTTAAAAACTTTACGATTGAAGTGGCAGGGCAAAATTATGAGGTAAGTTCTATGTTATTAGGGGTGCCTCATACAGAAGTATTTGTAGAAGATGTTACTAAAGTGCCGTTAACGACTTTAGGGCCGGCTATTGAAAAACACCCTCTATTTCCACAAGGTACGAATGTTAATTTTGTACAAATAGTGGATGATAGTCATATTAAAGTGCGTACTTGGGAACGTGGGGCTGGCGCAACCTTAGCTTGTGGGACTGGCTGTTGTAGCAGTGTTGTAATGGCACATGAAAATGGTTTTACTGGGCGAGAGGTAGCTGTTGAAGTATATTTAGGCACTTTACATATTCAGTATGCAGATGATGGGACTGTATTTATGACAGGACCTGCAGCTGAAGTATTTGAGGCTGAATTGGCAATTTAAATAGATGTGGGGCATAGAGGCGTGTAAGATGCTGGAGGAACGATATGGAGCAAGTAACACTTAAAGGAATTTCAGGGGCTCGTGGTATAGGTACTGGCACAATTTATGTATATAAACAAGAGCCGATTATAATTCCTAAGCGCATGATTACGGAAGAAGAGGTAGGGAGTGAATTAACTGCCTTTGAAACAGCGTTAGCGACAACGGTAGCGCAGTTAGAAGCGATTAAGGAACAAGCTCGTGAAACCATGGGCGATGAGGAAGCGGCAATTTTTGAAGCACATACCTTAATTGTTCAAGACCCTTCTTTATCAGATGGTATAAAAGCGCTCGTTACAGATGGCTTGCAGTCCGCGGCAGCTGCTACCGAACAATCTATTAATACCTTTGCTGATATGTTTTTAGCCATGGATGATCCTTATATGCGTGAGCGTGGGGCTGATATAAAAGATATTGGTGACCGTTTGCTCCGTAATTTGTTAGGCATGAATCCACGAGGGCTTGCCCACTTAACGGGGGAAGTTATTCTTGTAGCTGAGGATTTGACGCCTTCTGATACAGCTTCGTTGGATAAGCAGATTGTGAAAGGTTTAGTAACAGCTAGTGGTGGCCCTACAAGTCATGCTGCCATTATGGCGCGTACTTTAGAAATTCCTGCTGTTATGGGCTTAGGTGATATTTCTGCTTTACAAAGTGGCGAAAAGGCCGTTGTAAAAGGAACTGAAGGAGAAGTGTTGCTTTCTGTCTCTGACGCAGACTTTGACATCTATACGAAGGAAGCAATTCAGTATCGTGAACAGTTGCAATGTTTAAAAGAGTCGGCTGCATTGCCTGCTGTTACTAAGGATGGCAAAGAAATTCTATTATTTGGTAATATTGGCAAGGCTCAAGATGTTACTCATGCTTGTCAGATGGGAGCAGAGGGGATTGGTTTATTCCGCACCGAATTTTTATATATGAAGCATGATACATTGCCAACCGAAGAGGAACAATTTGAAGCGTATAAAGAGGCAGCTGAAGCATTACATGGCAAGCCAGTCATTATTCGCACCATGGATATTGGGGGCGATAAAGAATTAAAATGCTTACAATTACCTCATGAAATGAATCCTTTCTTAGGCTTTCGAGCAATTCGCATTAGTTTAGCAAATACGGATGTGTTTAAAACGCAGTTGCGTGCGATTTTGCGGGCGAGTGCATTTGGTGATATTCAAATCATGTATCCGATGATTGCTGCTGTTGAAGAAGTGAAAGCAGCTAATGCCGTGCTTGAAACAGCTAAAGAGGAGTTGCGATCTGAGGGTATTGCCTTTAATGAAGATATTCAAGTGGGGATTATGGTGGAAATTCCAGCCGTTGCTGTAAGTGCCGATTTATTCGCTCCTTATGTCGATTTTTTTAGTATTGGTACTAATGATTTGTGCCAATATACATTAGCGGTAGATAGAATGAATGAATCAATTGGTCATTTATATCAGCCACTTCATCCGGCAGTCTTGCGTTTGATTAAACATACTATTGAAGCTAGTCATGACGTTAACAAGATTACTGGTATGTGTGGTGAAATGGCGGGCGATCCAGTGGCTACTATGATTTTGATAGGCCTCGGTCTTGACGAATTTAGCATGAGTGCTTCGGCCATCCCCGTTATAAAAAATATTATTCGTTCAGTAACTGTTGCTGAATGTGAGGCAGTAGTACAAAAAGTGCTCACTATGAGCACGGCCAGTGAGATTATGACTTATGCACAGGGGGTATTGGCTGAAAAAGGTCTTGCCTTATAGTTGGTGTATGTAATATGGATGCATTATATAATATGGATGCATATAGTATTAGTATATATACTCTTAGAATACTTAGGTCTATTATTTGTCGTTAAGTCATGGTATATCTAAGGCTACGCATTAAAATTTTCTTGCTATAATAGGCAAAGTTTTATAAGATATAGAGTATAGTAGATTAGGTTGTTTTTAGCTTTTAAGCAAGGCTAAGCAATGTCTACGTTGAGTATGTATGAATCGCATTGAGGGCATTTTTTATAAAGGAAGGTATTCGTTATGACTGAAAAAACAGTAGTTATTACAAATGAATCGGGTTTACATGCACGTCCTGCTACGCTTTTTACGCAGTTAGCTGCTAAATTTGCATCTAAAATTACTATTGCAGTTGGTGAAAAGAAAGCGGATGCAAAATCAATTTTAACTGTATTGACATTAGGTGCTACGAAAGGGACTGAAGTGGTATTAACGGCTGATGGTCCTGATGAAGCAGAGGCAGTTGAGAAATTAGCAGAGTTTTTAACTTCTCATCAAGACTAGGTGTTTAAAATGCGACGAAGTGATAGAGCCGTTACCTCAGAGCAGCGCATTGAAGAAATTATAGAAGCCTGTCAAATTATTCGTTTAGGTATTCATGATGAGAAGCGAATTTACATTGTGCCCCTTCATTTTGGTTATGAACGGGAGGATGGGCGCTATGTATTCTATTGTCATGGTGCCTCAGAAGGTAAAAAGATTAATTTACTAAAAACAAATGGTTATGTAGGTTTTGAGTTAGATGGTGGCTATGAGGTAATACCAGCAGCGGTTGCTTGTGGTTATTCTTCTACTTTTTTTAGTATTATTGGAGACGGTCAAGTTTCGTTTGTCGAAGATGAAATAGAGAAAGTAAAAGCGTTGCAAATGATTATGAAGCATTATACGCATAAAGCGGATTGGGAGATGCCTATAGCAGCTGTGAAGAATACAGCTGTATTGAAACTTGTTTGCGAATCAATGACCTGCAAAGAACATAATTAAATAAGGGTAGTTTATGATGACTGTGATAAAGTTGCGTAGTTTGAGCTTTATTGCAGTCTTTTTTATTGTATTAATCAGTGAATATAGATGAGAATATTTCACATATTTATCATCTAAAATATGATATAGTATTCGTGCAATAATGAGGACGACTGGCTGCATTGAATAAGGCTAACTAGTGATTAGAAGTCTATGAACCATAAGCGCCATAAGTTATAAGTAAATAATATGAGATTCGCAATGTAGTGGGTAATTGTTAGAAAGGTTGGAATGTATGAAATCTGGTTTACACATAGGGATTACTTTTTTTTGGGGAGACTCCTATAAACATATTTGGTCTAATGGAGCAGGGCAAAATATGTATTTTCTTCGAGAAACATTGATGCAAATTCCCGAAGTTGAAGATGTGTATTTTGTGTTTTGGGGCAATGATTTAAAGACGTTGCCAAAAGAGTTAGAAGTAGATGCTATGGGGATTGAGGTTTATCCTTATGAAGATGTTGTAAAAACGACAGATATACTTATTGAAGGTACATTGACGTTGGAGCCTTTTTATGAAAAAGAATTTAGAAAGTATGGCGCAAAAATTGTTACCTATCGTATGGGGAATGATTTTATTTGGGATATGGAGAAGTTCCTTGTAGGTAAAGATGGTGGTCGAGCTTTTAATGGGACTACTTATGATCAAGCTTGGCTTATTCCTCAAGTGTATGAATCAAATAGAGATTATTTGAGTATTATGACGGGCACAAAGGTGTATAAAGTGCCACATATTTGGAATTCTTTTTTCTTTGACCGACAAGTGGCGCAGCTACAAGAAGGTTTAGCTTTTGGCTATAACCCTGATAAGACTAAGAAAGGTCGACGGGTATCTGTATTTGAGCCTAACACGTCTGTGGTAAAAAATTGTTATATGCCTGTTTTAATTGCAGAAGCAGCGTACAAAGAAGACAAAACAGCTTTAGCACATGTATATTTATGTAATACATATCATCTAAAGGATGTGAGTGGTTTTCACAAATTTATTGGTTATACTCAGTTAGTTAAGGAAAATATAATGACTGTAGAAAGTCGTCATTTAATGCCTTACTTTTTGTCGAGGTATACTGATATTGTGTTGTCTTACCAATGGCAATTGGGTTTAAATTATGCATATTATGAGGCCTTGTACGGTAATTATCCATTAGTGCATAATTCTGAAATTCTGCAAGAAGCAGGGGTGGGTTTCTATTATCCTGGTTTTGATGCATATAAAGGGGCTGAAGTTTTGCTTGATGTAATTAATCATTATGATGAGTTGTTTGAGTTGCATGAGGCAAAGAATAAAGCTTTTCTTGAAACGTTATCGCCATATAACACTGAAGTAGTAATGGCGCATAGAGCATTATTGCAAGAATTACTTGAAGCGTGAGCAAGAACTCCATAATTAGGTCAATATATATTGTAAATGAGGAGACTGTTCAATTTCTTGATAGTTAATGATTTACTAAATAAAGTCTTAATATATTATTTAATTAAATGAAGTGTTAATTTTCAAAATATGAAGAGTTAATTTTGCTATAAAATTGATTTTTTTAGTTAATAATCGTAAAATGTGAATACCGTTTATTTATTTTTAAAAATGGATATTGTCAATATTAAATGTAAAAGACACCGTTATAATCTAGGTTATAACGGTGTCTTCGTGTTGCGCATAAAGTTGTGTGAAGTTTAGTTATCATTAAAATAAAATAAGTTCATGCAAAAAAGTGGTGAGCAAATTATGAACCTAGTTTATGGAAATGTGTTAAAAGTAAACGAATTGTGTAATTTATAAATGATGATAGAAATGGCATAAAAAAGATTGTTTTTCATGAAAAATAGAAAATAAAACGATAAAGATAGATTATATATCGATTTGATTATGAAGAGAAAGTTTGAAAAATGATAAATAGAAAATGAAGCTAATTATTTGCGATGATTTTATTAAAAATATTAATTAATGAATGGTTTGTTAAGATGAATTGCTTATATTGACTTCAGTTTTTATTAACAATATACTTTTAGTAAATAGTCGCATAGCTAACATAATCAATACCGGTGATGTATTGTTATGATGCATATTTTATCGAGCGTTTATGATAAGATATGCATTTTTTAGGTTCAAAATTAGATATGGCGACCAAGGAATGCATTCTGGGGATTGGGTGAGTGTGTTAGTTTTTTCTTTTTTCTGTGTTTGATCTAAAGAGAGGAAGCGACACAATTAATGAATAGAATTTTTAAAGTTATATGGAGTAAAACAAAAGGGTGTTATGTTGTAGCCTCTGAATTTGCTAAAAGTTATCAAACCGGTGGGGCTAAACGCACAAGACGTTTAACAGCTGCCGTTATGGCTGCTTTAATCTTAGCACCACAAGTAACTACATTTGCCACGACAATTACAGTTGGTGGTGAAGATTGGTCAGCTGGTTCTGCTGGAACTGGTGTTCTTACTGTGGTTGGAAGCGATGGTGTCACGGTTACTACTAGTGATGCAACGGGTACAGGCACTTCAAAAAGTATGACTTTAACCATTGGTTTAGATGATGAAACAACAACTGCTATTAGCACAGCTGCTTCTAGTGTAACTTTAGCATCTACTAGTGCATCTAGTGCAGCGTCAAGTGCTATAGATGCGAGTACAAGTGCTTCATCTTCTCAATCCAGTGCGGAAGTATCTGAATCTTGGGCAAAGCAAGCAAGTACTAGTGCCTCTAGTGCAACATCCAGTGCTACGGCAGCAAGTGTTAGTGAAAGTAATGCTGTGTCTAGTGCAGCTGAAGCAAGTACCAGCGCATCTAATGCGGCGGTAAGTGAAAGCAACGCCGTTTCTAGTGCTACCGAAGCAAGTAGTAGTGCATCAACTGCTATTTCTAGTGCCGTTGTAGCAAGTACTAGCGCATCTTCTGCTGACTCTAGTGCTACAGTAGCAAGTACGAGTGCATCTAATGCGGCGGTAAGTGAAAGTAATGCATCCTCTAGTGCTGAGGCAGCAAGTACAAGCGCGTCAAATGCAGCCGTAAGTGAAAGTAATGCATCTTCGAGTGCTGAGGAAGCAAGTACAAGTGCTTCAAGTGCAGCGGTAAGTGAAAGCAATGCATCAACTAGTGCTGATGCAGCAAGTACTAGTGCATCAAATGCAGAGTCAAGTGCTAGTACAGCGACATCTAGTGCTGTTGAGGCAGCGTCTAGTGCGACCGCAGCAAGTGCAAGCGAATCCAACGCAGCCGTAAGTGAAAGTAATGCAACATCTAGTGCGATAGCAGCCAGCACTAGCGCATCCCATGCAGAATCTAGTGCAACTGCATCGGCATCGAGTGCTACAGCAGCCAATAGCAGTGCATCTTCGTCTTTATCTAGTGCGGAAGTATCTGAATCTTGGGCAAATCAAGCAAGCACGAGTGCATCATCTGCTGATTCTAGTGCTACAGCAGCAAATACAAGTGCGTCAAATGCGGCCGTAAGTGAAAGCAATGCATCAACTAGTGCTGATGCAGCAAGTACAAGTGCGTCAAATGCAGCCGTAAGTGAAAGTAATGCATCTTCTAGTGCTGATGCAGCAAGTACAAGTGCATCAAATGCTGCCGTAAGTGAAAGTAATGCATCTTCTAGTGCTGAGGCAGCAAGTACAAGCGCGTCTAATGCAGCAGTAAGTGAAAATAATGCTAAATCTAGTGCGACTGCAGCAAGCAGTAGCGCTTCTAGTGCTGAATCTAGTGCTACGGTAGCTAGCAGCAGTGCATCTTCGTCTTTATCTAGTGCGGAAGTATCTGAATCTTGGGCAAATCAAGCAAGCACGAGTGCATCATCTGCTGATTCTAGTGCAATAGCAGCAAGTACAAGTGCCTCTAATGCGGCAGTAAGCGAAAACAATGCATCAACTAGTGCTGATGCAGCAAGCACTAGTGCATCAAATGCAGAGTCAAGTGCTAGTACGGCGACATCTAGTGCTGTTGATGCAGCGTCTAGTGCGACAGCAGCACGTACAAGCGAATCCAACGCAGCCGTAAGTGAAAGTAATGCAACATCTAGTGCGACAGCAGCAAGTACGAGTGAAGCTAATGCAGCAGTAAGTGAAACTAATGCAGCGTCTAGTGCAACGGCAGCAAGTACAAGCGCTTCTAGTGCAGCAGTAAGTGAAAGCAATGCAGCATCCAGTGCAACAGCAGCAAGTACAAGTGAATCTAATGCAGAATCAAGTGCAATAACTGCTTCCGATAGTGCGTCTAGCGCTTCTGTAAGTGCAAGCTCAGCATCTGATAGTGCATCTAGTGCATCTGAAAGCGCTAGTGTAGCATCTACAAGTGCAAGTTCTGCTAACTCTAGTGCAACAGCAGCATCTGACAGTGCAACGAATGCTTCTACGAGCGCAAGTAGTGCAGCTACAAGTGCAAGTACTGCATCCGATAGTGCGTCTAGTGCTTCTACAAGTGCAAGTTCAGCATCTAATAGCGCATCTAGCGCATCTGAAAGTGCAAGTGCAGCATCCACAAGTGCAAGTTCTGCCAACTCTAGTGCAACAGCAGCATCTGACAGTGCAACGAATGCGGCTACTAGCGCAAGCAATGCTGCTATAAGTGCAACAGAAGCATCTGGTAGTGCATCTAGTGCATCTGAAAGCGCTAGTGCAGCATCTACAAGTGCAAGTTCTGCCAACTCTAGTGCAACAGCAGCATCTGATAGTGCAACGAATGCTTCTGCGAGCGCAAGTAATGCAGCTACAAGTGCAAGCGCGGCGTCCGATAGTGCATCTAGTGCATCCACAAGTGCAACAGAAGCATCTGGTAGTGCATCTAGTGCAGCTACAAGTGCAAGTGTAGCATCTACAAGTGCGACAGAGGCCTCTGATAGTGCGTCCAGTGCAGAAGCGAGTGCTGCAGCAGCTGACAGCAGTGCAAGTAGTGCTTCTGAAAGTGCTGAGGCTGCTAGTTCTTCTGCGACTGAAGCTACTGAAGCAGCTACTTCTGCGGCTGAAGCAGCCTCTACAGCAACCGAAGCAGCGTCTAGTGCATCTGAGGCAGCAAGCTCAGTTTCTACAGCCGTATCTACAGCTGTGCAAAATTTAGTGGATAGTGGTATTACAGGTGGCACAGCTACAGGTGAGGGTGCAACTACTGTAGGTAGTGATTCCGAAGCAGCTGGTGATAATGCCACTGCTATGGGCGATAGTGCTACAGCTACTGGTACAGGTGCCTCTGCTATAGGTGCGGGTGCTACTGCTGATGGTGACAATGCTTCTTCACTAGGTGCTAATGCTAATGCAACTGGTGACAATACATCTGCTTTAGGTGCTAATTCTGTAGCTATTGGTAGTGGTGCTACTTCCGTAGGAGCTAATGCATCTGCTACAGCCGACAATGCTACAGCACTTGGTAACGGCGCGTCTGCAACGGCTTCTAATTCTGTAGCATTAGGTGCAAACTCTATAGCTAATGAAGAAAATACAGTATCTGTTGGATCTGCAGGTAATGAACGCCGCATTACTAATGTCGCTGATGGTGTTAATGATACTGATGCTGTCAATGTGCGCCAATTGAATTCTATGAATAGTTCTCTTACAAAAGAAATTAGAAATGTGGGCTCTTTAAGTGCTGCATTGAGTGGCTTAAAACCAATTCAATATGATGCTGCTGAGCGAACTCAAATTATGGCTGCTGTAGGTACTTACCGAGGTCATAACTCTATGGCACTTGGTGTAGCTCATTATGTAAACGATTCTACAATGTTCAATATTGGGGTTGCTTATGGTGATCATGATGCTAAAGTAATGGCTAATGCTGGCGTAACTTGGAAATTTGGTACATCAGCACAACGTGAAAAAGCAGAAGTACAACAATTAGCAGGTAAAGAAGCACAACAGCGTATTAGCCAATTAAGTGCGGCTAATGCAGCACAAGCAACTCAAATTCAAGAACAGCAGGCTGAATTAAGTGCTCAAAATGAACGTATTGCTAAATTAGAAGCATTAGTACAGCAATTGGTTCAAAAATAAGTATAAATTTTGATCAAGAAGCTCGTTTACAAGCACAACAAGCTGAAATTAATGAGTTAAAAGCAGCTATGCAAGCGGTTCTTCAGAAATAGTTGGTAGTTTTGACAATTTATTAATCTCGGCAATACAAAACCCCTCTCTCGAATTTGAGAGAGGGGTTTTTACATATACATATAAGAGAGGTGGTTTGTATATATTTGTATATAATAGTATATATTTTGAAAATTTATATTAGGTTCTTATACTAAACCAATCCAATGCCAGTAAGTAGCGGCATATACTACAAGTAAAGCATATCCGATGATGGTAATAGGAATCCCGGTTTTCATGAAAGTTTTTACATCAAAGGTACCTGTACTGTAAGCAACCATACCTTGTGGTGAGTTAACGGGTAGAATAAAACCGAAACAAATGGAGAATTGTGCAATCATAGTGAGGCCTACTGGATTGATACCAGGAATATGAACTGCTTGCACAATAGAAATAACAATAGGAATCATGGCAGAGGCTAAGGCCGTTGCTGAAGCGAATCCTAAATGGATGGCGATGAGGAAGAAGGTAATTGTACCAATTAACATGAATACTGATAAAGTTTCAAGGGTAAACATGTGAACAAATGCATTTGCCAGCCATGTAGCCGCTTTAGTTTTTAAAAGGGCTGTCCCTAAGCTAATACCAGCACCGAACATAACAATAGAGCCCCAATCGATACGTCCTTGGGCATATTTCCAGTCAATGATACCTATGCCCGGCATTAAGAATAAGGCAATAGCTACAATTGTGGTAGTAGATGTATCGTATTTATGTAAGTGACCACCAGTAGCCCAGAAACCAAGTAAAATAAGAGATAAAGTTAATAGTTTCTTTTCGTTAAAGGTCATAGGACCTAGTTCTTTTAGATGTCGTTGTAGTTCTTGTTGTGAACCTTCTAGGTCATGTTCATCTGGTTTTAAAAGCCACATGGATAAGAAGTAGTAGATGACGATCATTACTAATGAATATGGTGCGGCAGCTAGTAACCAATCTAGCCAAGAAACAGATGTATTAAGCTGTGAAGAAATAAAGCCGACAGCTACTAAATTTTGGGCCGCCGCAGTTTGGACCATGATGTTCCAAACGGTATCAGCTTGGGTAGCACCAACTACGAGTAAAGCGGCTAATTTACTTTGACGATTAATTCCAAGACTATCTAAGATACCAATGATGATAGGGACTAAGCAAGCTAGGCGCGCAGTAGCACTTGGCACGAAGAAGGAAAGAATGAAGCCTGTGAAAATTACACCAATATAGATATGACTTGTTTTGGTTCCGATTCGTGAAAGTACATTTAATGCAATTCGGCGATCAAGACCTGTTTTAGTCATTGCTACAGAAATAAACATAGCTGCGGCAACTAACGCCCAAGCTGGTGTGGAATAACCAGAGATAGCTATTTTTAAGGCATTACTGGTGCCGAGTATTTTGGCTGGATCATCCATATTAGGTGCAGTACCTAATAATAAGGCTGTTAGGGCTGTTAACATAGTAGCACTAACAGGGTAGGAAACAGCGCTTGTTATCCACAGCACGATGGCAAAGAAAAGAAGGCCAATCATGCGATGCCCTGCTGTAGATAAGTCGCTCGGTGTAGGAATACATAGAATGCCGAGTAGAACCAAGAAGCTAAGAATCAAGCCAATGTTTTGACTATTGGAACGAGCCTTAGCAGGTGCCGGAGCGGGTGAAGCTGGTTGTGTCATTTGTAATCATCTCACTTTCTTGTGATTATACTAAATACATAATAAAAATTGATTTTAAGCGATATGCTAATAAGTATATCGAATTATATCAAAGTGTTATAGTGTAAGATTTCGACAAAGAAATTATATTACCTGCAAGAAAGTGTTAAAAAATAAGCTAAAATCCACGAAATGAAAAATCCTATGCCAATAGGTATTTTATAGTAAATATGTAGTTAATAAAGTGGTAAAATTCGATATAAATATGTGAGAGATGATGTAATGAGTAAATTTAGAATTTTAAATGTATCGGTATTTGAATATAAAAAGGTCTGTAGCTTACTGTTCGAATACAGAATTATTCGTCATGTAAGTTACAGACCTTTTTGTGAAAGCTTTATAGTTGATTATTGTTTATCGATATTCATGCCTTTTAGTAGGGCTTGTTCGGAGTGTTCCATATGAAGGCGTGCAATTTCACGAGCCTGCGCAGGATTACGTTCAGCAATAGCTTCTACTAACATGCGGTGCTCTTCCCAGGTTTTTACTAAACGGCCTGGTTGGTTCATAGACATAGTACGGAAACGCAAAGTTTGTTCCCGTAAATTATGAATAATTTCTACTAAGCGCTCATTACGTGAGGCTTTGTATAACACTTCATGGAAGTTAATATCAGCTTCTACCACTTTATCCATATTTTTTTGTTCCATAAAGGTGCCAATTTCTACTAGCATACGCTCTAAGAATTCAATTTCGTCAGGCGTAATTCGTTCGGCTGCTAATTGAGCTGCTAATTCCTCTAAGGCAGAACGAATTTCAAAAACTTGTGTAACATCTTTTAAGGAAATATCTGCTACATAAGTACCACGATGAGGGATCATTACCACAAAGCCTTCTAGCTCGAGTTTGCGAATCGCTTCGCGTACCGGTGTACGACTAACACCGAGTTCTTCAGCTAATGGCACCTCCATGAGACGCTCGCCTGGTTTGAAGACCCCATCGCGAATTGCTTGGCGCAAAGTTTCACATACGACTTCACGTAATGGTTTGTAGGATGTTAATACGATAGGCTGTAAGCGCCCTAAATCTTTATTCATTAGGATAATGCCTCCTTACCGTGGGTTTTAGTAATTAAGGATAACCAAGTATGTCCAGCCTTTTTGATTTCTTCTTGTAATGTTAAGGCTTCAAGGGCTGTATCAAGATAGACCACCATAGTTGGGCCACTTCCTGTCATGATGGTTGTATAGCCACGACTGGTGAAAAAGTCTTTACAAGTGATAAGCTCTGGATGGAGTGGGAATAGTAATTCTTCAAAGGTGTTGCCGCTGACTTGCATGGCTTTTTTGACGTCGCCAATACGCATAGCTTTTTCCACTTCATCAATCGTTTCACTGGTTACTTTGGATTGGTTGTCAAAACGATGATAAGCGGCAGCTGTAGAAACGGATAATTCAGGTTTTACTACTAAGAGCCAATGAGGTTTATCTGTAGGCAAATACTGAAGAATTTCGCCTCGCCCAGTGCCACGAGCGGTACCACCTTTCATGAGGAACGGCACATCTGAACCTAAGTCCTGAGCCAATTTCATAAGTTCGTCATCAGTAAGACGTAAGTCCCAGAATTTATTTAAGCCTAGTAGCATGGCTGCGGCATCGGAACTACCACCACCAAGTCCAGCCGCTGGTGGAACACGTTTTAGTAAATGGATGGCGCCGCCGGTTGTACAACCTGTATAGGCTTGAATAGCACGGAGTGCTTTCATGGCTAGATTTGATTCGTCGTAAGGAATCATATCGTTCATGTATGTTGGTAATTCTGGTGCCATGCCAGAGAATACAACGGAATGGTGTTTGGCAAAATAAATAGAATCGCCTAAATAAATAGATTGGAAAATTGTGTCAATATTATGATAGCCGTCTTCGCGCTTATTGAGAATAGCTAAACCAATGTTAATTTTACTGAAGCTTAATTGCTCCATAGGGAGCCTCCTTTGCATGGGTGAACTTACAGACGAAACTGCTTTAGTAGTTGAAATTATAAGGTGGTTAGGTTAAGATGGACATAGGCATATTAACCTAAGGAATTTTTTATATTTAATCAATTTATTATACGCTATTAAGTGAGAAATTTCAATTTCCAGGAGGAGCTATGCAGTTTAAGTGGGGCCGCACGACGAATGCTTTAGTTATGACCACATTAGGTTCTTTATTATTTGCTATTGGTATTGATGCTTTTATTTTGCCGCATAAATTAGTAAGTGGTAGTTTGAGCGGTATTGCGTTAATGTTGTATTATCTAACAGGTATTCAAGTAGGTACCTTAAACTTGCTATTAAATGTGCCTATTTTATATGCAGCCTATCGTTGGCTCGGGCGTTGGCATTTGATGATTACTATATTTGGGACTGCAGTTATTTCATTTTTAATTAATGCTGTGGAATTTATGGAGCAGTACCAATTAACATCGGATCCTCTAGTAGGCTCTTTGTTAGGTGGTATTTTGTGTGGTCTTGGACTTGGTATTGTATATCGAGCTGGTGGTAATACTGGGGGATTAGATCCCATTGCTATGATTATTCGTAAACATTATGGTTTGCAAATAGGGAGTATTATTTTTGGAATTAATGTGCTTGTATTATTTGCCGCGGCGTTAGTAATTAGTGTGGAAGCGGCCGCGATTACATTAATTAGTATTTATGTACAGGCTATGATTGCGAATAAAGTGGTAGTAGGTTTTAATCAGCGTAAAGCTATTTATATTATTTCCTATAAACCATATAAAATTTGTGATGTTATTATTCATCAGTTGGGGCGTGGCGCTACGATTTTAAATGGGGAAGGCGCTTATACACACCAGCATAAACAAGTAATTTTAGTAGTAGTAGGGTTGATGCAAGTAGCTAAATTAAAGGAAGCTGTTCAAAAAGAAGACCCAGCAGCATTTATGATTATTTCAGATGCAGCAGAGGTTATTGGACAAGGGTTTACAGTTCCTATAGCTACACCGGAGTCTGTAAATGCAGCTATTGAGCGGTCTGTACAGACAGGGGCTATGAGTGATGCGTTGCCAGAGGCGCCAGAAGGGACGATTGCAGAAACCCCTAAAAGTTAATGGATTTGAGAATTAGGAGGCGACATGTTTAAAAAGTGGAGTTCAACTTTATATGTAATGGCTATGGTCACGTTGGGTACATTCTTATTTGCTATAGGGATTAACGCCTTTGTAGTACCACATAAGTTAGTTAGTGGTGGTATTAGTGGGGTTGCGTTGATGCTGTATTATTTAACGGGCATTCAAGTCGGTACATTGAATTTACTTTTAAACATTCCCGTTTTGTATGCAGCTTATCGCTGGTTAGGTCGTTGGCATGTAATGATAACGATTTTTGGTACTGTAGTATCCTCCGTATTCATTAATATGTTGCGATTTTTGGCGGACTATAATTTAACGTCTGACCCATTAGTGGGCGCTATCTTGGGGGGCTTATTCTGCGGTATTGGCGTAGGTACTGTATATCGCTCGGGCGGTAATGCAGGGGGGCTTGATCCTATTGCCTTGATTATTCGAAAGTATTATGGTTTGCAAATTGGTAGTATTGTGTTAGGCATTAACATGGTAATCTTAACCATTGCGGCATTTGTGGTTAATATTGAAGCGGCCGCTGTTACTTTGGTGAGTTTGTATATTTCGGCTATGCTAACAAACCGTGTTATTGTTGGTTTTGACCAGCGTAAAGCTGTTTTTATCATATCCTATAAGCCTTATAAAATTTGTGATTTGATTATTAATCAGATTGGTCGTGGTGCCACCATTTTAAATGGGGAAGGTGCTTATACTCATCAGCATAAGCAGGTAATTTTAGTAGTGGTTAGCTTAATGCAGGTTGCTAAACTTAAAAAGGCAGTAGAGGAAGAAGATCCAACAGCCTTTTTAATGGTAACTGATGTGGCGGAAGTTATTGGTGGTGGTTTTACGTTACCGTCAAAAGCGGAAACCCAGCAAGCAATTGAGCGTATTCGAGCTCGTGTTGAAGTAAATGAGTAGTTACTCATTTTTGAGTATTATTTGATATATATATAGTCTTGATATAGTTTGACATAGTTTAATCATTGTTTTGAAATCACATAATAGTTAACCTATCGGTTAATAGTGTGGTGATGTGTAATGGAGGATTTTATGGCACATGCATTAGCAGGCACTTTGGTGCGTTCAGAAGATTTGATTGATTTAGAGTCTATTATTGAAGCGTATTATGAAATAGCGCCGCAGTATGAGAATAAAGAGCAACGAATTTCTTTTGGTACATCAGGGCATCGAGGTAAGTCTTTGACAGGTAGTTTTAATGAATTGCATGTGGCAGCTATTACACAAGCGATTTGTGATGGTCGTAAAGAATTTGGGGCTACCGGTGTTTGTTTTGTAGGTCACGATACACATGCTTTGTCAGAACCTGCGATTGAAACGGTGTTAGAAGTATTGGCTGCTAATGGTGTGGTGGCAGCGGTAGATGGGGAAAATGGGTTTGTACCAACGCCTAGCGTTTCACGTGCGATTATTCGTTACAATGAAATTATAGATACGCAATCGACTGTAGCTTTTGTGCCTGATTTTTTAAAAGACAAAGTTGGTCAAGGTAAAGCCGATGGCATTATTATTACCCCTTCTCACAATCCTCCGGATCAAGGGGGCATTAAATATAATCCGATTAATGGTGGGCCGGCAGATACTACCATTACGAAATGGATTGAAACAAAAGCTAATGAGTATATTAAAGCTGGCGGTGAAGGGATTCGCCGTGTGGCTATTGATGAGATTGATTCAGGTCTTCAATGGGAATATGACTATAAAGGCTTATATGTGAAGGAATTAGCAGAAGTTATTAATTTTGAAGCAATTCGTAAAGCTAAGCCTAAGGTATTGGTGAATGCACTTGGTGGCAGTGGTATGGAATACTGGGAAGCTATCAGTGATACATATGACCTTGATTTGACAATTATTAATAATGAATACGATCCAACTTTTAGTTTCATGCCTTATGACCATGATGGGGTAGTTCGCATGGATTGTTCTTCCACCTATGCTATGGCTGATGTGGTAAAACAGATTGGGCAATTTGATTTAGCTGTGGGGAATGATCCTGATTATGATCGTTATGGCATAGTGACTAAAGCTGGGCTAATGGCGCCTAATCACTTTTTGATAACTGCAGGAGCGTATTTATTTTATAATCGTAAGTGGGCGGGCAAAGGATTTGGGAAAACCGCCGTTGTCACTGGTATGGTGGATAAATTCTGTGCTGATAATGACATTACTGTATATGAAGTGCCTGTAGGGTTTAAATATTTTGCCGCCCTTCTATTCGATGGCACTATTGGCATTGGTGGCGAAGAAAGTGCAGGAGCCTCTTTCCTTAAAAAGGATGGCACTGTTTGGACTACTGACAAAGATGGCATAATTATGGCTTTACTTGCTATGGAAATGTGGTCTGTTACAGGACGAACTCCGGATCAATTATATGAAGCTTTGACGCAGCGTTATGGTAGTCCTATTTTTACACGTATTGATACTCCATGTAGCAAAGTGACTAAAGAGGCTTTGAGCCAACTTCAAGCTAGTGATGTGCAGGCTACAGAATTAGCAGGTGAGCCGATTGAGTCAATTCGTACTACTTCGTTATATGGTGAATACGGACTTGGCGGTTTACGTATTACGACAGAAAAAAGTTTTTTAGTAGCACGTCCTTCTGGAACGGAAGATTTATACAAAGTATATGCAGAAAGTTTCAATGGCGAAGACGCCTTAAATTCTTTGTTAAAAGCAGGTCAAGACCTTGTAAACGAGGTTACTGCACGGTAGAATTGTAAAATAAATTGTGATATAATATAACATTATTGAAATACAGAGAGAAACGTTGAATTAGGTATTAAGGAAAAGGTGAATCACATGAAAGTAGTTGTAACTGTAGTAGGGGTAGACCGAGTGGGAATCATTGCCCGCGTTGCTACCGTATTGGCAGAAAATAATGTAAATATTGTATCCATCAACCAGACGATTTTAGATGGGATGTTTAACATGATTATGATGTGTGAAGCCGCAGATCCGACAGCGCTTCAAAAGGTGCAAGAAGCATTAACTGTTGAGGGGGAACAGTTAGGTGTTCAAATTATGGCGCAACATGCGGATATATTCCTTAGCATGCATCGCGTAGGGTAGGTGACACTATGTTAAGCATCGAGAATATTATTGAAACTAACCAGATGATTCGTGATAATAAATTAGATGTTCGTACGATTACTATGGGCATTAGTTTATTAGGTTGTACTGCGTCTGATGGTAAGACGCTTTGTACGCGCATTTATGACCATATAACTAAGGAAGCTGAAAATTTAGTAGCTACTGGCGAAGCGATTGCGCAAGAATATGGGGTGCCAATTATCAATAAACGAGTATCGGTTACACCTATTTCCTTAGTTGCGGCAGGTAGTGATTTAAAAAGCTATGTACCAGTAGCGGAAGCCCTTGATAAGGCAGCTAAAGCAGTGGGCGTTAATTTTATTGGCGGGTTTTCTGCTTTAGTAAGTAAAGGGTATACAGAAGGGGATCGTCGTTTAATTGCATCGATTCCAGAAGCACTAGCGACTACAGATTTGGTATGTAGTTCTGTTGGTATTGGTTCCACTAAGGCAGGTATCAATATGGATGCTGTTGCTGAAATGGGACAAATTGTAAAACAGACGGCAGAGCTTACTGCAGACCGTGATGCATTTGGGTGTGCTAAGCTTGTCATTTTTTGTAATCCTGTCGAAGATAATCCATTTATGGCAGGAGCATTTCATGGTGTCACAGAAGGTAATACTACGATTAGCGTTGGTGTCAGTGGACCAGGGGTTGTTAAACATGCATTGGAAGCTGTGCGTGGACGACCTTTTGATGAGGTGGCCGAAACGATTAAACGCACAGCCTTCAAAATTACACGCGTTGGCCAATTAGTGGCTCAGGAAGCTTCACGGCGATTAGGTAAGCAGTTTGGGATAATTGATTTATCCTTAGCTCCTACGCCTGCTGTGGGCGACTCCGTAGCGCATGTATTAGAAGAAATGGGTATTACCTCCTGTGGGGCTCATGGTACTACAGCAGCATTAGCCTTGCTTAATGATGCCGTGAAAAAAGGTGGCCTCATGGCATCTTCTCATGTAGGTGGTTTGAGTGGTGCCTTTATTCCTGTTAGTGAGGATAAAGGTATGATCGATGCTGTATCAGTAGGTAGTTTAAGTTTGGACAAATTAGAAGCTATGACTTGCGTATGTTCCGTAGGTCTAGATATGATTGCGGTGCCGGGCGATACATCGGCAGCCACTATTTCGGCTATTATTGCTGATGAAGCTGCTATTGGTATGATTAATAATAAAACAACTGCTGTTCGACTTATTCCTGTACCTGGTAAAACAGTGGGAGAAATGGTTGAATTTGGCGGTTTATTGGGATATTGCCCAATTATTGAAGTAAGTCCGTTTGGGGCAGAAGAGTTCATTCAACGAGGTGGACGAATTCCAGCACCTATTCGTAGTCTTACAAACTAAGGATAAGCACGAGGAGGTGCAGTAATGACGGTGTACGTGTGGGCATTCATAATTGCTTTAGTCATTACGTTTGCGATTACACCGCTAATTAAAAAGTTGGCGATTAATATTGGGGCTATGGATAAACCAGATGCGCGTAAAGTGCATCATGGGGCGATTCCCCGCTTAGGTGGCTTAGCTATCTTTATTGGCTATATGATTTCCGTTATCTACTCAGTAGACGATTTAAGTGCTGAAATGGGCTTATTAATTGGCTCAGTGGTGCTTGTAGCTGTTGGCATTTGGGATGATGTGAAACAAATTGGTCCTAAAACAAAATTAACAGGTCAAATTTTAGCGGCTGCAGTAGTCGTGGCCTTTGGTAATCAAGTAGAATTTATTACTAATCCTTGGGGGCATGTCTTTTATTTGGGCATTTTTTCAATTCCTCTAACTATCTTTTGGATTGTAGGTTTTACTAATATCGTGAATTTAATTGATGGTTTGGATGGATTGGCAGCTGGTATTTCGTTGATTTCTTCCATTGCTATATTCACGGTACTTTGGCAAATGGGACAAACTGATTTAGCTTGTATTGCATTGGCTCTAGCTGGTGCTGCTTGCGGTTTTTTACGGTATAACTTTAATCCTGCTAAAATCTTTATGGGTGATACAGGAAGTATGTTATTAGGCTATACTATGGCTACCATTTCCGTTATGGGGGCTGTTAAGACCGCTGCGACAATTTCTCTAGTTGTTCCTGTTATTGTATTAGGTTTGCCTATTTTAGATACGACATTTGCTATTATTCGTCGTAAAATTAATGGACGTCCAGTATTTAAGCCTGATAAAGGACATATGCATCACCGTTTATTAGCGTTGGGCTTATCTCAAAAACAAGCGGTGTTACTCATGTATGCCGTAACTGCTTTATTAGGTTATATAGCTATTTTGTTAGCAAAAGTAAATATTTTAGTTGGCATTGCTATTGTGCTAGCTATTTTGTGTGTTTGTGTGTTTATTGCTACTAAGCTTGGTATGATTGCTAAAGATGAAGTAGTAGCAAAAGAAGAAACAGTTACAAATAGACGGTAATCTGCGAGCGCTTGTACGGATTGTACAGGCGCCTTCATAGCATACAGGGATTTATCTTGTGGCTAGCGATTTATGGGAGGTAATTATGTTAAAAGTAATGACAGTCTTTGGTACACGACCAGAAGCAATTAAAATGGCACCTGTAGTGAAAGCGTTACAAGCAGCGCCAGATATGGAAGCAATTGTAACGGTTACTGCGCAACATCGCGAGATGCTAGATCAAGTGTTAGATTTATTTGCTATTACACCAGACTACGATTTAAATATTATGAGTCAGGGGCAAACTTTGTATGATGTAACTACACGTGCCTTAGAAGGACTTAAAGATGTGCTGATGGAAGCTAAACCTGATGTAGTATTAGTTCATGGTGATACGACAACTACCTTTGCTGGCGCTTTGGCCTCTTTTTATCAAGAAATTCCTGTAGGTCATGTGGAAGCTGGCTTGCGTACGGGCAATATTTA
This sequence comes from Veillonella intestinalis, assembly GCF_943192895.1. Classification (NCBI taxonomy): domain Bacteria; kingdom Bacillati; phylum Bacillota; class Negativicutes; order Veillonellales; family Veillonellaceae; genus Veillonella; species Veillonella intestinalis. The sequence continues at coordinate 200,764 of NZ_CALPCB010000001.1, forward strand.
TTCCCCATTCCCAGAAGAAATGAATCGTAAATTGACAGGCTCTTTAGCCACTTATCATTTTGCACCTACTTCGAGTGCAGAAAAGAACTTAATGAAAGAAAATGTAAGTTCGGCACATTTATATGTGACTGGTAATACTGTTATTGATGCTCTTCAAACGACGGTAAAAGAGAATTATCAGTTTGAAGAAGATTTATTGAATACATTGGATTATAAGGGGCGTCGGATTGTATTAGTTACCACTCATCGCCGTGAAAATCTTGGTGAACCAATGCGTCATGTATATAAAGCAATTCGTCGCTTAGTTGATGCCTTTGAGGATATTGAAGTAGTATTCCCTGTTCATAAAAATCCAAAAGTACGAAGCATTGTTAACGAAGAATTAGGGAGTGTAGATCATGTCCATTTAATTGATCCTTTAGATTATGAACCATTTGCTAATTTAATGGCTCGCTCTTATCTATTGATGACAGACTCTGGTGGCATTCAAGAAGAAGCACCTGCTTTGGGGAAACCTGTGCTTGTGCTTCGTAATACAACGGAGCGTCCAGAAGCTGTTACAGCAGGTACAGTACGTTTAGTAGGGACTGATGAAAATACTGTTTATGATACAGCCCATCGTTTATTAGCTGATAAAGAGGCCTATGATGTGATGGCAAACTCAGTAAATCCTTATGGGGATGGTATTGCGTCACAACGCATTATTGAAGCTTTGCGATATGAATTTTTGCAGAGTGGCAAGAAGCCAAGTCGTTTTGGTTATTAATCATAATAGGTCATTTGCGTTATTGTAGTTAACCAGATGGCTTATTGAAGTTAATGAATTTAGCTATTAAAGTTAATCAGCATATAGTAATTAATTAGTGGATACACTAATAATTGAGGGCTGATGTATAGCTGGAACTTAAAAATTTTATTTGATTAGCTATATTAATTTATACAAAAAGGCCTAAAAATAGCCTTCATTATTCTTGTCAAGCATGAATGAAATTCGAGTTAGTAATCATAAAAATATATCACAGTGATTATATTATTTGATGAATTGAGACGAAGATATAAATTAAATAGGCGATTCGATATTATAAAATAAAGCGTTTGTTATATATAGAGAAAAATCGTTATTTGCGTATCGTATATATTTAAATATTTTGTGAAGTGAAAAAGCTATAAATTATAGTTGCTATAGGTGCATTGGCTAAAGTAATGACAAAATGTTATAATTTAGTGACTGTTAAATTTCCTTATTTTATACTTGAACCATACAGTATAGTGGGGAGGTTATCATATTAGTTAACAAAGTGTAGGTGATGCTATGAAGCGACTAGATTCCACTACTTTAAAAGCTTTAAATGTAGCGCTATCAGCAGGTTTTTCTTTGCTAGTATCTATTTTAGGATGTATAGCAATAGGACGCGGCATAGATTATCTATTTGATGTATCGCCGTGGGGGACTCTGATAGGAGGCATTATAGGAGGCTTAGGAGGCTTATACTCTCTTTACTTGAGAGTTGTTTCCTGAAAGGGGATAGAGCATGGCGGATTTTGTGGAATTTTTAAAGCGTATGACAGCCTATTTATTTTTCACAACAATTAGCATTATGTTATTGCTAGAAGTTTTGGATTATGAACAGTACATCCTAGGTTGGCTTTGGGGATGTGGCATTAATTTTTTATACTTGCTTGTTTTAGGGCTGTGGATTTATCGAGTTCGTCATAAGGATATTCGCGTTATAGAAAAAGCAACCAAGGCGGGATCTGCAGTGCGGCTTACCTTAGTTGCCTTTGGAACCATATTGGCAGCTTTTCTGTTTGATAATTTTCCGTTCGTTGCATATATGTTAGGTCTGTTGGCGTGGCGCCCCTTATCTATCATAGAACGAATTCGGTATAACATGCAGAATGGCTGGAATAGTTTAATTTAGTGCATATTCGTAAATTTAGATAAATAGTAGCTAAAATTCGTGAAAGGAGGTGAACCTTATGGAGTTACATACCGGTAACCATACCGTTGTTCACATGTGGGGAATGGCATTTAATATGGATACCCTATATATGACATGGCTTGTATTTGGTATTCTTATTGTCATTGCCTTTTTTGCTACACGACAAGTTAACATGGTTCCCACAGGAGTTCAGAATGTTGTGGAATTTATATTAGAAGCTATTGGCAACCAGTTGAAGGGACCTTTAGGTAAGCACTTTAATAAGGTAAGTTCGCTACTATTTACGTTCTTTTTCTTTATCTTAGTAAGTAATGAATTGGGATTAATACCAAGCCCACATATCTTGGTATCGCCTACTAATGATTTGAATACGACGTTAGGACTGGCACTAGCTAGTTCATTTAGTATTTGGGTTATTGGGGCACGTATCAAAGGGCCTGCTTACTTCAAGCACTTTTTTCAACCGTTTGCCGTTTTCGTAATTTTCCATCTTATGGAAGAGATTTCTAAACCGATTACGCTTAGTTTCCGTCTTTTTGGCAACATTGTAGCCGGTGAAATTGTGTTGGAATTGTTAAATGGATTGGCACCATATTTAACACCGATTATCTGGATTGTATTTAGTCTTTTTGTTGGTGTTATTCAAGCCTTTGTATTTACTATTTTAGTAACATCCTACTTAGGGATGGCGGTTTCAGAAGAACATTAATCACCATAGTTTTACAATCTAATTAAGTAGATATTAGATAGTATTAAATTACATTTTTAGGAGGAATTTTATTATGGAAAAAGCAATCTTATTGTCAGTGAGTGTATTCAGTGCTTGTTTAGTAGCTGGTTTAGCCGCATTGGCAGCTGCCTTCGGTGATGCTTTGGCAGTTCGTAAAGCATTTGAAGGGATGACTCGTCAACCTGAGATGGCTGGTAAGATCATGACTAATTTATTTATTTCCATCGGTTTGATTGAATCTATTCCAATCATTGCAACAGTTATTGCCATCGTTCTTGTATTCACGGATGTAGTTATTGGTAAACTATAATTAGATGATTTTTAAATTGAACGAATACAACAAGGCAAGTTATAATTCCAAGTTTAAGAGGGGGTTACGCCGTTGGTAGAAATAAACGGTACATTGCTGGTTCAATTTATCAATTTCTTTATTTTAGTGGCGATTTTAGCGAAATTTGCGTTTAAACCTTTAGTTGGCGTTATGGAAGCACGACGCAAAAAGATTGAAGGCGATTTAGCGAATGCTCAAGCTACATTAGATTCAGCAGAAGCGACTCGTAAAGAATATGAAGCGCAATTAGCAAATGCTCGTAAAGAAGCACAAGCTATTGTTGAAAAAGCAGCTCAGTTAGCAGAGCGTAATACGCAAGCTCAAATTAAGGAATTAAAAGAACAGCTAGTACGTGAAAAAGAAGAAGCTCGTAATGAAATTGCCCGTGAACAAGCCAAAGCATTAGAAAAAATGCGTGAAGACATGGTTACCTTGTCGGTAGCTATTGCTGGCAAACTTGTGGCTAAAAATATGGATAGTCAAGCTAATGTGGAACTTGTAAAAGAAGCAATTGCTAAGCTTGACAGTAAAGCATTAGGGTGATTGGTATGAGCGTAAACATTGTAACAGATAAATACAGTACCGCTATCTTTGAATTGGCGCAGGAACAGCAAATCCTTGAACAAATGGAAACGGATCTTTCCTACGTAAAAGAAGTTATGGATACGCAACCTGGACTAGGCACATTGTTGTTGTACCCTGCCCTAGAAGCACAAGCCAAATGTGATATATTGACTAAAATTTTTGGTCAAGCAATTCATAAAATGGCGTTAAATACCTTGTATATCATGGTGAAACGAGGGCGTATACGGTATATTCAGGCTACCATTGCAGAGTTTATTAATAAAGCACGGGAAGCCCGTGGTATATTTGCAGCCACCGTTACAGTGAGTCAAGCTATGCCAGAAGAAGTATATACACAGTTGGCAGATAAATTAAAAGCAATTACGGGTAAGCAATATGTTTTTACCATTAAAGTAGATCCTACGATTGTGGGTGGGTTAATTATCCAAATTGGCGATACACGCATTGATGCCAGTGTATTGCGTCGTATGGATGATTTGAAGAAGCATTTGCTTAAATCCGATACAACAGAGATTGGGGTGAATGGTTAAGTATGAAAATGAAGCCTGAAGAAATTACTGCCATAATTAAACAGCAGATTCAGGACTACGATGTGGAACTTAACGTTGATGATGTGGGTACTGTGCTTGAAGTAGGCGATGGTATTGCACATATTTACGGTCTTGAAAAGGCCATGGCAGGTGAATTGTTAGAATTACCTCATGGTGTATATGGTATGGTACAGAACTTAGAGTTAGACAATGTAGGGGCTGTACTACTAGGTAATGATTTTTTAATTAAAGAAGGCGATCAAGTGCGTCGTACTGGTCGTATCATGCAGGTTCCAGTAGGTGAACAATTGATTGGCCGTGTAGTTAATGCCTTAGGTCAACCAATTGATGGCAAAGGGGCGATTACGCCAGAAGGTCATCGTCCAATTGAATATCCTGCACCTGGTATTGCTGACCGTAAATCTGTATTTGAACCATTACAAACTGGTTTAAAAGCGATTGATGCTATGGTTCCAATTGGTCGTGGTCAACGTGAGTTAATTATCGGTGACCGTGGTACAGGTAAATCTGCGATTGCTATTGATACAATCTTGAATCAAAAAGGGCAAGATGTTATTTGTATTTATGTAGCCATTGGTCAAAAAGAATCTACGGTAGCTCGTGTAGTACAAAAATTACAAGAAGCAGGCGCTATGGACTACACGATTGTAGTATCTGCTGGCGCTTCTGAAGGGGCACCAATGCAGTATATTGCGCCATATGCTGGTGTTGCTATGGGTGAACACTTCATGTATCAAGGTAAACACGTACTTTGCGTATATGATGACTTATCCAAACAAGCGGCCGCATATCGTGCCATGAGTTTATTACTTCGTCGTCCACCAGGACGTGAAGCATATCCTGGTGACGTATTCTATTTACATTCTCGTCTATTAGAACGAGCTGCTAAATTATCTGATGAATTAGGTGGCGGTTCCATTACAGCGTTGCCAATTATTGAAACGCAAGCTGGTGACGTATCAGCCTATATTCCTACGAACGTAATTTCCATTACGGACGGTCAGATTTTCCTTGGCACAGATATGTTCTATTCTGGTATTCGACCAGCCGTTGACGTTGGTTTATCCGTATCCCGTGTAGGTGGTAGTGCTCAGATTAAAGCGATGAAACAAGTAGCTGGTAAATTACGTCTTGACTTAGCACAGTATCGTGAATTGGCAGCGTTTGCTCAGTTTGGTTCTGACCTTGATAAATCCACAAAAGCACAACTTGATCGTGGTGAACGTTTGACTGAAATGTTGAAACAACCACAGTATTCACCATTGAAGGTAGAAGAGCAGGTTGTATGTTTATATGCAGGGATTAATGGCTATTTTGCCACTATTGAAGTAGCCGATGTGCCAGCATTCCAAACTGAATTATTGCGCTATGTACATGGTAATTATAGTGAAATTCTTACTAACATTGCGTCTTCTAAAAAATTAGATGAAGCAACTGAAGAACTATTGAAAAAAGCAATTCAAGAATGCATTAAAGCTTTTGGCGAATCCCATCACTTAATTACTGAGGAGGCATAGGGTTATGAGTAGTGCACAAGATTTGCGTAAGCGCATCAAAAGTGTGTCTAATACGCAGCAGATTACTAAAGCCATGAAGATGGTAGCGTCTGCTCGATTGCGCCGTGCACAGACCAAAGCCAAATCTACAGAACCATATGCGGAAAAACTAGGTCAGATTCTTACTAATGTAGCAAGTACATTAGATAGTGAAGTATTAGCCGCCTATCCACTGATGCAGGTGAGAGAAGTTAATCGCACGTGTTATATCTTGGTTGGTGCTGATAAAGGCTTAGCTGGTGCATATACTAGTAATTTGATTAAATTCTTTTTGCAAGCTACCGAAGGTAAAGATGCAAATAATTTTGAAACTATTACAGTAGGCCGTAAAGCAACGGAATTCTTGCAATATCATCATTATGATCTTGCTCACTCCCATGTAGGCTTTTCAGATAAACCTGAATATAGCCATGCCCGTCAAATCGTACAAGAAGCGACGAATCTATTCTTAGAAGGCACTGTGGATGAAGTAGTTTTGATTTATACACACTTTGTTAATTCTTTAACACAGACTGTGCAAAGTCTTAAATTACTCCCTATTGAAACAGAAGCACATGAGGATGGCGCATTAAATGATTTATATATTTATGAGCCAAATGTAGAAACCATTTACGATCAATTGTTACCTAAATATTTAGAAATTACTATGTATAATGCATTATTGCAGGCTTCTGCTAGTGAGCTTGGTGCTCGTATGACGGCTATGACGTCCGCAACCGATAATGCAGGTGAATTAATTAGTACATTGAATTTGGAATACAATAAACTACGCCAAGCTGGCATTACAAACGAAATTTCGGAAATTGTGGGCGGCGCGAATGCCTTGCAATAGGGTAACGACAAAGGAGGAGAGACCTCTTAAATGAGTAATAATATAGGTAAAGTTGTACAGGTTATTGGACCAGTAGTTGACGTTCTTTTTACGGCAGGGAACTTACCAGCTATTTACAACGCAATTCATATTAAAAAGACAAGCGACTCCGGTAAAGAAGAAGTGATTGTAGTTGAAGTTATGCAACACTTAGGGGACGACACAGTTCGTGCCGTTGCTATGAGCTCTACCGATGGCCTTACTCGCGGTATGGAAGCAGTCGATACAGGTGCTGCTATCTCTGTACCAGTTGGTGATGGCGTGCTTGGCCGTATCTTTAACGTGCTTGGTGAGACTGTTGACCATGATGATACACCAGTTAAGTCTGAGGAAATGTGGCCAATTCACCGTCCAGCACCTAAATTTGATGATTTAGCACCAGAAACAACAATTCTTGAAACTGGTATTAAAGTAGTTGACTTGATTGCACCTTATGTAAAAGGTGGTAAAATTGGTTTGTTCGGTGGTGCCGGTGTAGGTAAAACCGTATTAATCATGGAATTAATCCATAATATCGCTACAGAACATGGTGGTTATTCTGTTTTCTCCGGTGTAGGGGAACGTACTCGTGAAGGGAATGACCTTTGGAATGAAATGAAGGAATCTGGCGTTATTTCTAAGACTGCCTTAGTATATGGTCAGATGAATGAGCCACCAGGAGCTCGTATGCGTGTAGCGTTAACTGGTTTGACTATGGCAGAATACTTCCGTGACGTGCAGAAACAGGACGTATTGTTATTCGTAGATAACATTTTCCGTTTCATTCAGGCCGGTTCTGAAGTATCCGCATTGTTAGGTCGTATGCCATCTGCCGTAGGGTATCAGCCAACTTTGGCAAATGACGTAGGGGCCCTTCAAGAACGTATTACGTCTACTAAAGAAGGTTCCATTACATCTGTACAAGCAGTATATGTACCAGCCGATGACTTGACTGACCCAGCGCCAGCAGCTACATTCGCGCATTTGGATGCTACGACTGTATTATCTCGTTCTATTGCAGAAATCGGGATTTATCCAGCGGTGGATCCATTGGATTCAACGAGTCGTATTCTTGACCCATTAGTATTAGGGGAAGAACATTATAAAATAGCTCGTGGTGTACAGGAAGTATTACAGAAATACAAAGATTTGCAAGATATTATTGCTATTCTTGGTATGGAAGAATTGTCTGAAGAAGATAAATTAACAGTAGCACGTGCTCGTAAGATTCAACGTTTCCTCAGCCAACCATTCTTCGTAGCTGAAGTATTTACTGGTTCGCCAGGGAAATATGTGCCATTAAAAGAAACCTTACGTGGTTTTAAAGAAATTTTGGAAGGTAAACACGATAATTTACCAGAAAATGCATTCTATATGGTCGGCACGATTGATGAAGCGGTTGAAAAAGGAAAGGAATTGTTGGAGAAGGGGGAATAATTCATGAGTAGTGGTAAAACTATGCATTTGAATATTATCACCCCAGATGCGACAGTCTATTCTGGTGACGTTAGTTTTGTAGTAGCCCGTACAGAAATTGGTGATTTAGGGATTCTACCACGTCATGCTAATTTAGTAGCTGCTTTAGAAATTGCACCTTTGCGCATTGATACGGTAGAAGGTAAAAAAATATTTTTAGCTAACTTTGGTGGTTTTTTAGAAATTAAAGATAATGAAATCACTGTTGTGACGCCAAATTGTGAATTGCCGGAAGATATTGATGTAGAACGTGCTAAACGAGCTAAAGCACGGGCGGAAGAACGCTTGCAAAGTAAAAGCGAAGAAATAGATTTCCAACGTGCCCAATTAGCCCTAAAACGCTCCTTATTACGTTTAGATATTAAAAATAAAGTAGGCTAATTAAAGTTTGTTAATTAGTTTAATACTTTGTTTAGACTGTAATAGGTAAGAATGTATTCAAAAGTTGCTTATATAATTTCTCTTAGAATTTATATAAGCAACTTTTTTTGTTATATCTGGAGTGGACAAGTTTATAGTTCTTCTTTGTGGTTTGTTATAGTTTGAGACTATAGCAAATGGGGAATTTAATTATACTTGATTATTAAATTTCCTAGAGTATGTATAGGATTAAGGTTGGTTGCATTCAGAATAAGAGGTAGATAGTGGTAGATTAAGTAATGCTAGGAAAGTCCATTTGTAATGGACTGCCTTAAAAACTGTGTTGACAGTTTTTTTGTCCACTGGTATAGTAATCACATCGATACAACAACAATATGACATCGATAGCAGACAAATACAGAATTGACGATGAAGAGATAAGTATTCGTATGGCGTTGGCACAGAGAGTCCCGGTAGGTGGAAGGGGATGCAAAAGATTGCGAGGAAAATGGTCTTGGAGTATCCGAGGTGGAATGCGTAAGCTTTAGTCTCGGCGGATGCAACCGTTACAATGCCACAGTATAATCTTATTGATAAATAAGACGTACTGGTTGAGGGGTAAACTGTGAAGTTTAGCTAAATCAAGGTGGTAACACGTTTTTGACGTCCTTGTTCACGATTGTGAATAGAGGATGTTTTTTTATACCTGTATTTGTGGCTTTAGACGGAACAAAAGAGGTGAGAGACCTTTTGCAAACGTCAAATTTTATGGGATGAAAGTAGTGCTTGAGAAAAAAGAGAGAATTAGGGGATTGAGAAAGTAGAGAGTTTAGAGAAAACAGAGAGTTGAGGTATAGGGGGAGGCGAGATAGTAAATGCCCATTACAGTAGTCAAAGATTTGCCGGCTATTGCTAGGTTGGCAGAAGAAAACATATTTGTCATGGATACGGTAAGAGCTGAATCGCAAGATATTCGACCGCTACAAATTTTAATTGTGAATTTGATGCCTACTAAGGAAATTACAGAAACACAAATTTTAAGAGCCTTAAGCAATACGCCGTTGCAGCTAGATATTACCTTACTTCACATGGTGACACATAAAGCAGCGCATACGTCAGAAGATCATTTAATTTCTTTTTATCGGACCTTTGATGAAATTAAAGAGCAATTCTTTGATGGTATGATTATTACGGGAGCACCTATTGAGTTAATGCCTTTTGAAGAAGTTAATTATTGGCACGAACTAACACGGATTATGGCGTGGAGTGAAGATCATGTATACTCTACCCTATATATTTGTTGGGGGGCGCAAGCGGGTTTGTATTATCACTTTGGTATTGATAAGAGTGTATTACCAACTAAATTATTTGGTGTTTTTGAAAATGATGTATTGAATACACAGCCTATGTTATTACGTGGTATGGATGAAGTGTTTTATATGCCTCATTCTAGGCATACGACAGTATCCATCGATGAAATTAGGGCGAATAAACAGTTGGAAATTTTAGCGGCTTCAGATAAAGCGGGGGCTGCTATTGTACGAAGTTTAGATAATAAACATATTTTTGTCTTTGGACATTCTGAGTACGATAGGGATACATTGCAGCGCGAATATGAACGAGATATTGGCTTAGGCTTAGGGATAACGGTTCCTGAAAACTATTATCCTGATGATGATCCTACTAAAGAACCCATTGTGCGTTGGCGTTCCACTGGTACTTTATTATTTACCAATTGGCTTAATTATTATGTGTACCAAGAAACACCGTATATTATTGAGCAAATAAAGAAGATGAAGCGACAAAGACTTCATCGCGATTAAGTTAAGGCTAATTCGAAATTAGAAATTAAAACAAAATAAAAAATAAAATAAAAAATAAAATAAAAAATAAAATAAAATAAAATAAATGCCTTCAATGATAGCTTAGCTGGAGAGGTATAAGAAGTATTTGAGAAAAGAGGGAAGTCGGCGTGAGAAACCGACGGAAACACTAACGGAGAGAAAAAGGAGAGATTTATTATGAGCAACAACAAACAGTACAAATTCGAAACAATTCAATTACATGAAGGTCAAGTTGTTGATGAGACAGGGGCTCGTGCAGTACCTATCCATCAAACTACAAGTTATGTCTTTAAAGATGCTCAGCAAGCAGCTGACCGCTTTGCTCTACGTGATCCAGGCGCTATTTATTCTCGCCTTGGTACACCAACGAATGATGTGCTTGAAAAACGTGTAGCTGCTTTAGAAGGTGGGGCTGGCGCTTTATCAGTAGGTTCTGGTTCAGCGGCGATTACCTATGCTATTCAAAATGTGGCTGGTACAGGGGACAACATTATTGCAGCCTCTACTTTATATGGTGGTACTTATAATCTATTTAGTGCAACCTTGCCACGCTTTGGCATTACCACTAAGTTTGTTGATCCTGATGATTTAGCTGGATATGAAGCAGCTATTGATGAGAATACTAAAGCTATTTATATTGAATCGATTGGTAATCCTAATATTAATCTAATTGACATTCAAGCAGTAGCTGATATTGCACATAAACATGGCATTATTCTTATTGTAGACAATACCTTTGGTACACCTTATTTAATTCGTCCTATTGAACATGGTGCTGATGTGGTGGTTCACTCTGCCACTAAATTCCTAGGCGGTCATGGTACAACTATTGCTGGGGTTATTGTAGAAAGTGGTACTTTTGATTATAAAGCGAGTGGTCGTTATCCTGATTTTGTAGCTGGGGATGTACATTATAATGGCCTTGTATATGGTGATTTACCAATTCCGTTTACTGTGAAGGTACGTGCTCAATTGCTTCGTGATACAGGGGCCACATTAACACCATTAGCAGCGTGGTTAATTCTTCAAGGGATTGAAACATTATCGCTCCGTGTAGAACGACATGTAGCCAATACGCGCAAAATTATTGATTTCCTTGTTAATCATCCGAAAGTAGCTTGGGTTAATTATCCTGAATTAAAGGATAGTAAGTATAAAGCATTGGCTGATAAATACTATCCAAAAGGAGTTGGCTCTATTTTTACCTTTGGCATTAAAGGTGGTAAAGCGGAAGGCATTAAATTTGTAGATGAACTTCAGATTTTCTCTAATTTGGCAAATGTAGGGGATGCTAAATCCTTAGTCATTCACCCATCCAGTACAACTCATGCACAGCTTAATGAAGAGGAACAAAAAGCGGCAGGGGTAACGCCAGACATGATTCGTATTTCTGTAGGGATTGAAAATGTGGAGGACTTAATCGATGACTTGGCACAAGCTTTGGAACACGTATAAAGAGATAAAAACTATTAAGAATCCATATGCATATACAGAGTATTGGTGGTATTAATTAATAGATTGATAAAAGGCTGTAACAACATGGGGATACTATCCTTAGGTTGTTACAGCCTTTTTAATAGGCAATATTTAATTATACTTTTTTTCTAATCGGCATTTCTAAGAGGCAAAAATCTACATCTTGATTACCGTCATAAAGGGTAGTATCTAATAGGCAGGTATCGATACTTCCGCCAGCTAATTCATAGCCTTCTTGAGTGAGCCAGTCGTACAAGTATTCTATGTGTTTTGTTTCATAAGGCATGCCATATTTATAAAGACAAGCATATAGTCCGGCGGGCAAAGTGGCGGTACGCAGTTGCGGCAAATCCATAAGGGGGACGAAGATACAACTGCCGGCCCCTTCTAAGGGTTGGCCTTTGATTATGCTGTCTTTTGGGAAATATGAACCGAAGCCAGCGGACGGTAGTAGTTGTCCTTTAAATAATTCGTGCCATAAATTGACCAGTGTTAAACTTAAGTTTTCGCGACTAATCGGTTTAATATATTCTTTGTAAATAATTTGATGTTCACTTCGTTTAGTTATGAACGGCGTATGTACAGATTGACTTGTTACTTCGCGAGCATCTTCCAGTAAATTAATTTGTTGGCTTATACGCTGTTCAATAATTTGTAAATTAGCAATTTCTTCGGCTATATGAGTTCGATGTTTTTGTAGTAAAGCTAGTGTATTGTCTAATTTATTATCCTGCACACAATCAGCAATATCTTTTAAACTAATGCCCAAGTTTTTTTAAAAAGTCAATTTTTCTCATAAAGGGAATTTGCTGTTTGCTATAGTAGCGAAAGCCACGATTATTAGTATATATTGGCTTAAAAAGGCCAATCTTATCATAATGGATTAAGGTTTGTCGGCTCATGCCGTGTAGTTTAGCCATTTCACTGATCGAAATTAACTCTTTCATAATACGCTCCAACAGTAATTTTGATAGTTTTTATCATGAACTTAGTGTAAGTATAATACTATATTATACTACTGTATGATAGGTATACAGCAAATAGAAGGAAGATAGTCTTTTAGAAAGATAGACTTGACTTGGAGTCTACTTCAAGTATTACAATAGATAACAAATAGATGTTGAAATGAAGTCAGTTTAAAATAGGCATAAGGAGATGATATAGTGACAATTAAAGAAGTAGCCGAGCAATTTGATATTACAACAGATACATTGCGGTATTATGAACGCATTGGTTTAATTCCCGCCGTACCACGCACCGCATCAGGGATTCGTGATTTTGATGAAATTACAGTAAAATGGCTTGAATTTGTCCTCTGTTTTAAAAAAGCCGGAGTTCCATTAGAGAGCATTGTTGAATATGTTAAATTGGCTATTGAAGGGGATCATACCCAAGAAGCTCGGCGCGATATTTTGGTGGAAACGAGGGAACAGTTATTAGAAAAATTCCACGAAATTCAAGAATGTTTGAAAGTATTAGATTATAAAATTGATGTTGTATATAAAGACTGCAATCAAGCAACGGCTAAATTAGTGGATGATTGGAAAGCAACACAGGAAAATGAATAAAACTTTATTCTGTTGATAAAAAATAGCGGGATAGTATAAAAGAAAACAGGCGCAACCTTTTTTATTACTATGTATAAGATACATTAAGTAAGTACATAAAGATTGCGCCTGTTTTTTAGTTTTGTATCTTAGTCTTTAACAAGAACTTTGGTGATTTCACCAACATACATATCGTGGAAATCACGTTCAGGATAAGTGTCTTCCATCACCTTTTTGTCAATGAAACCTTCTTCAATAATAGGGGCTCTATAAATTTTGCGGCAAACAAGCACTAAATCTGCCTCGCCGAAATAGGTATGGTCGCCGTCAAATACAGGTGTCAAACCGGCTTTAGCAACTTTATCTTCGTCACGGCCTGAGTGAGTCCCTAAGTAAGCTAACTCCCGTTTATATTCTTTCGTAAAGAATGAGAGGGTAAACTCGCCTTCACGGTCAATGAATTCTTTGGTGTATCGTTGCGGACGCACATATACAATGGCTGTAGGTAAGCCGTTATTATGAGCCCAAAGCGCGCCTAGATGCCCCCAACTAGCGGTCATAGTATTATATCCGCGTTCTTCATTACCAGCTGTAATTAATAACCAGTCTTTGGCAATTAATGTCATAGGATTTAAGTTTAATTCACTTACTGCTATTTCTTTCATAGTTGATGTCCTTTCTTAATTTACTTTGTTTAATTATATATTGATTAATAAGAATGAGTTGTATATAGCTTGACAGAACGAGGTTGTAGTTTACGGCATATATTGGAAAAAATGTCTGATTGGGGTACCAATTTAATTGAAGAACGTCGTAAAGATGGTGAAACCATTCAAATTCTTGTTCCAGATGATACAGGTTTTAGAACCAAGGATTAATAAAAATTTGTTAGTTCGGATCCTTTGTGCTGGGAAGCATTGTAATAGGATTTAAACTAATAAGAAAAACGTAAAACAAAAAAATGAAAAAAAGAAAAAATGAAAAAAGACAGTCCCTTGAAACGACCATTGCTACATGTTAGCTCTGGGCGTAAAAGGGACTGTCTTGTCTTTTATGTGTCAGTGCATTAAAAGACTTATTTCAATTCTTTCAACAACACTTTTAAATATTCATAGATATGTTCTACTGATGGTAAATGTAACCGTTCTTGAGGGGTATGGGCATGGGTAATTGTTGGGCCAAAACTAATCATCTGTGTTTTAGGCATAACAGCTTTTAAGAGACCACATTCAAGGCCTGCATGAATGGCGGTTACAGTTGGTTTTTCACCAGTTACTTTTTCATAAATGGCAGTAGCTTGTTCTTCTAATGGGCTACCTGGTTCATATTCCCATGCTGGATAAGCGCCAGCAATTTTGACAGGTAAACCAAGGGTGCTAGCTAATAATTGGATTTTCTTTGTTAAGAAATCTAAGGAGCTAGCTGATAAGCTACGAATGGAAATGAGCAAATGAATATTATGCTCCAATTCTTCTACAATGGCTACATTGTTACTTGTTTCTACTAATCCTTTTAAGGAATGATTCATAGCGAATACACCATTAGGTGCTAAGTATAAGAAGGTTAATAAGGATTCTGCTGTATCACCACCGTATACAGTGTCTGGTAAGTCTGCATCACTAATGAGAATATCGATATTTTCATCCTGTGGTGTATACTCACTGCGATAGGATTTTATTTTAGATTGAATCCAAGCCATTACTGGTTTAACATCGGCTTCTTTTAATAAAATAGTAGCGGAACCTACACGAGGAATGGCATTGTGTTTAGTGCCACCAGTGAAGGAGGCTAATTGGAAGTTGTATTGACCAGCTAATTCATAAAGTAGACGACCAAGAATTTGATTGCCATTAGCTCGTTCTTTATGAATTTCAATGCCAGAGTGGCCCCCTAAAAAGCCGTTAAGGGTTAATTTGAGTGCTTTAGTGAATTGGGAATCGCGATTATCTCGTAAACGTGGAATTTCTACATCTACACGGCAACCACCGGCACAACTAACAACAAATTCGCCTTCTACTTCAGTATCAATGTTTAATAAATATTGACCGTGAGTTTGTCCTTCTTTGATTGCTAGGGCCCCGTCCATACCAGTTTCTTCTGCTGTTGTGAAAAGACATTCTAATGGGCCGTGAGCAATGCTATCAGAGTCTAAAATGGCTAAGGACATAGCGACAGCAATACCATTATCAGCGCCTAAGGTTGTTTCATTGGCATGAAGCCATTCACCATCGACGATATATTCAATCGGATCTTTTGTAAAGTCGTGGGTAGAGGTTTCACTTTTTTCACAAACCATATCCATATGGCCTTGAAGGATTACACTTGGGCGATCTTCGTAGCCTGGTGTTGCTGGTTTACGAATAATTACATTGTACGCCTCGTCTTGATTCACTTCGAGTTGACGGTCTTTGGCAAATTGTGCGAGCCAATCACTAACCGCTTTTTCGTTGCCGGAGCCGCGAGGGATTTGATTCATAGCTTTAAAAAATTCTAATACTTTTGTTGCACTCATAGTTACACCTCGTTTTTTAAATAGGGTTAACAATTTGTTTTACAATATTTTCATACTTTAATAGTATCATATTTACGAGAATTTGTAATAAAAATCTTGCATAGTTTATATGATAGCGCTAGGAGAAAAATCCTCTCTTTCCATAGCCAGTAGGAAGTAATCTTTGTTATAATAGATATGAAAAAACTGTAAACATAGAGGAGGTTACGCTATGGTCTATGACAAAAAAATTGTTGTCATTGGAACTGGAGGTACTATTGCAGGACAAAGTTCGGCTGCCGAAGATTTAACGGGCTATCAGGCTGGTGAATTGAGTATTGACCAAGTATTAGCAACAGTACCTGGTGTAGAAGGCTATGGGCCTTTTGAAAGCCATCAACTGTGTAATATAGATAGTTCTGATATGACAATTGCTATATGGTCGGAGCTCTCACGCAAGGTGCAGACTTATGTGGAACGAGATGATGTGGCTGCTGTGGTAATTACTCATGGCACTGACACATTAGAAGAAGGGGCGTATTTTCTACATTTGACAGTACGGACGGAGAAGCCCATTGTTATGGTGGGGGCTATGCGCCCCGCCACTGCCATTAGTGCAGACGGACCTTTAAATTTATTGCAAGCTGTGCAGGTTGCCCGTTCATCTCAAGCACAAGGACAGGGCGTGCTTGTTACTTTAAATGGGACGATTAATTGTGCTCGTGATGTAGTGAAGCAACATACAACCGATGTCGATGCTTTTGGTAATGCCTTTTTTGGTCATTTAGGTTTTGTGCAAGCTGGGGAGGCTCATTTTTATTATCAGTCATTGCGTACACATACCTTACACAGTGAATTTGCCCCACTAACTGCGGAGCCTTTACCTAAAGTAGTATTACTTACTTTGTATGGTGGTGTAGATCCAGAGTTAATTCACTATGTACTACAAGGAAAGCCCCGCGGGTTGGTAATCGCAGGGCTTGGTCATGGCATTTTGCCTAAAAAAATTCAGCAAATTGTAGAACACAGTGATATTCCTATTGTTCGAGCTTCACGCACGGGTAGTGGCATGGTATCAGCCATGGCAAGTGATAGTCGGGATGGCTTTATTGTGAGCGATACCTTAACACCATCGAAAGCGCGTTTATTATTGATGTTAGGTTTGACGAAAACCTCAGATCGAAAGCAGTTACAACGTTATTTTCACGAATATTAATTCTTGCTTGTTATTGATTTATAAGAGCACGTTCATGCTCAGCTTTCCGTTCAATGTTCTCAAAAGCCCGTGCCATAGCGAGACGCACGCATTTGGCTAAGGTGTCGCCAAAGAGCGAATAGGTGCCAGAGTCAGTTAATACATCCCCATTGGTATCGATAGTAAGAATGACACCATCAGTAGCCGTACCAGTGGCATAGGCACCACTAATTAGACTTTTAATTTCTGCGTCTCTAAAGGCTGCACTTTTAGCTTCTGTAATGGTAATCAAAGCTTTGGTTAAAGCACCATCAGTAAGGGCTTTGTTGGTGAACACTAGTAAATTGATGGTGCCCGGTTGATGGAATTCACCATCTTTTTCTTCGTAGTAGAAGCCATCTCCGGCACAGTGAGCAGTAGCTTCAAAGCCGGCGGTTGCAATCGTTTCAACAATTACATCGCCTGCCGTTACTTGGGCATAGACATGAAATTCCATAGTGGCACTGGTAATAAGGCCCGTGCAAAAGTTTAAGGGATAATCTTCTTGCTCAAATTCAGCGCTTAAATAGCCTGCCGCAGAACCGCCAGGTAATTCCTTTTCTGTATTCACAAAGAAGGGTAAATTTTGATTGCGAATGGCCATTATGTGATGAAGGCCACCGTTTAATGGTCCTGTGCTGAGGCTATAACGAACTTCGTCAAAAGCGACAACAATGGACGTATTATTTACGGTTACTTGACCACCAACCGCTAAGTGCGCAGGCACTTGGTAAGGGTTATTAACAGGATGTTTAGTCATAGGAACTCCGATTCATGATACATTCGTATAGATAGTATATACTGAGGTATGCATACATTTTAAATGCAAGTAAAAGGGCTTTTTGTTAGCCTATTAATATATCTTAGCATATTGTTATCATATATGCTTTTTTAGTTTTTGTCATCATTGTTTTATGTTAATTCTGTGTAAGTGTCATCCTTGATGGGGCTTATATGGGGAGAGAGGAGTTTGTATGTTATTAGCTAGTGCAACAACTGAGTCTGTATCGACTACGGTAAAAACACAAGTGGCAGATAGTGTAAGTTATTTAGATAAATTGATAGACTTTTTTTTAGACCATGGTCCTAGTATCATTGTCGCTATTCTTATATTTTTAGTGGGTATGTATATTGCACGTTTTATTCGTGATGTGGCGATGCGCATGATGACACGTGCTAATTATGACCACACAGTTATTTCCTTTGTAAGCCAAATTATTTACTATGGAATTCTAGCGATTGTTTTATTAACAGCTTTAAACTCGGCAGGGTTCCCAACAAATTCGTTATTGGCCGCCTTTGGTGCCTTTGGTTTAGCCATTGGCCTTTCTTTACAAAACAATCTATCAAACTTTGCATCGGGTTTATTAATTCTGATTTTTAAGCCATTTAAAGCAGGGGACTTTATTACAGTAGGGGAAATTTCAGGGACAGTACGAAGCATTCAATTTATGAATACTACGATTATGACTAAGGAAATGCGTACTGTATTTATTCCTAATTCTATGTTAACGTCTCAGCAAGTTACTAATAGTACATATTATGAAACGAGAGTGGTTCCTTTTGTCTTTGACATAGGCTATAATAACAACCACCATCAAGCAATTGAAGTGATTAAAGAAATTATGCAAAATGATGAGCGCATAGTAAACCGAGAAACTGTTGAGATTGGTATTAGTGAATTTGGAGAGAACTCCGTTCGCATTTCTGCATATCCTGTTGTAAAAAATGGTGATTATATGGCTGTTTTTTATGACACTATGTCATCGGTGAAAGATCGCTTTGATGAAGAAGGTATTGATATTCCATATCCACAACGAGTAGTGCATGTGCAGCGCAGTGGGATGGATGAAGGGGCTAAGCCTTTAGGTGATATGAGTCAGTATATGAAATAAGGATTTAATAGCATGAAGTGTTGTAAAAAAATTGTGTGGCCTATGTTAGTAGGTTTACTTGTGAGTAGTTTTAGTATGACTGAAGTGCCAGTATTGGCGGCCACTACATCGGCTAACGATGTAGTGGTGAGTAATGCGTTGCCAGTACCTTCCTTTGCAGCTGAAGCGGCAGTATTAATTGAAGCTGAAACGGGGCGGGTTTTAGTTTCTCATAATGCTAATAAACGCCTTCATCCAGCGAGTACGACTAAAATGGTGACTTTATTGACGGCGTTAAAGCATCAAGGTACACGCCTTGATGAGTTGGCAACTATTAGCCCTTATGCAGCGTCTATGGAGGAATCTAATTTAGGGGTTCGTACGACCGACCAGTTGCCACTACAAGCGGTGGCTGAAGGTATGATGGTAGCCAGTGGCAACGATGCGGCAGTAGTGGTAGCGGAGAATGTAAGTGGCTCTGTATATCGCTTTTCGTTGGCTATGAACGAAATGGCTAAAGAAGCAGGGGCGACGAATAGTTATTTCTTAAATCCTCATGGTTTAACTGAAATGGGGCATTATTCGACGGCTATGGATTTAGCTAAAATAGCGGCGTATGGTATGCGCATGCCTATGTTCCGTGACTTTGTGGGCGATGATTTTTATAAGGTGCCTTATGAAAATAGATCGCCACAATGGGTGAGAACAACGAATCATTTCATTCGTAGCAAATATGCTGGTGCTAATGGTTTAAAAACTGGATATACAGAGGCCGCTGGAGAATGTTTGATTGCTTCAGCGACTCGTGATGGCCGTACATTAATCGTTGTATTGTTAAATGACGATAATCGTTGGGTTGATGCGCCAGCTTTATTAGACTATGGCTTTGCTGTATTGAATAGTAATAAGTAATGTGATAAATAATAAGTGAGGAGATAAGAGGAGTTTAGTTTGGAACTAACAAAGACAAAAAGTGCGTTTTTTGCGTTCTTACGGCGATTGCGCTTTATTCGTCGTTGGGGCCTTATGCGTAATACGGAAGTAGAAAATAATCAAGAACATAGTTTAGATGTAGCCTTTATTGCTCATAATTTAGGCTTGTTACATAATTTAAAAGGTGGCCAAGTCGATGTGAATCGGTTGGCCGTATTGGCTATGTATCATGATGTAAGTGAGATTTTTACTGGTGATATGCCTACGCCTATTAAGTATTTTCACCCTACGTTACGTGAATTATATGGTGAGGTGGAACGATTGGCGCAGGAAAAAATTCTCCATACATTACCCCCAGAATTACAAGCTGCTTATGAACCTATGCTATTAGGTAAAATGAGTGATGAAGAGGCTAAGTTATTAAAAGCGGCTGATACTTTGGCGGCCTTTATGAAATGTGCCATAGAGAAGCAGGCTGGCAATGGGGAGTTTAATGAGGCTTATGAGAGTATATTAAAAAAGCTCCACGCCATGGAGTTACCAGCAGTGGAGCAATTTTTAGATTTATATATGGAGCCATTAACAGCGTCCTTAGATACTTTGAATTATTCTTCTTTAGAAGATTGAATGCTTTGAATCCCTTCGGAAGACGGCGTGTTGTTGCTACTTGGGGAAGACGATGTGTTTTCCATAATGTGAGCATTGCGTAGTAAAGTAGCCTTGCCGCGCCAAGCAAAAGCCCTGTGACCAAAGGCTGCCTTAAAGGTTCTATTAGTCAAAGGTTCTAATTCCGATGCACTCACATAGGGTTCAATGTGACGGAATTCAGGAATTGGGGTTGTGGGAAGGTCTCGATTATGAGGACACACTTCTTGACAAATATCGCAGCCCCAGATTAGGGGAGAACGGCGTAGAATCGTTAGTTCTTCGTTGGTTAGTTCGCCTTTCTTTTGGGTAAGATAACTTTTGCAAGTTTCATAGCCAAAATCGGAACGTCCCAGTGATTGGCCAGGGCAAGCTCTAACACAACTATTGCAACTCATGCAGGCTCCTTCCATAGGTGTATCAGCCGGTAGGGGGCAAGTAGTGAGTAAGGTGCCGATAGAGGTGTAACTCCCCCAAGTAGGATGGATAAGAGCTCGATTTCTACCAAATACACCAAGACCTGCTAGATAGGCCATATAACGGTCGGCTAAGGGGGAGGTGTCGCAGTGGATTTCAAATTCTACTGTTTCATCTAGTGCTTGCAAAGCTTTGCCAAATCGTGTTAAGTAGTCAGGAATGACTAAATGATAGTCAGGGCCCCAAGCATAACGAGGTAGGTTGATTGGTTGCTCAACGGGCATATCCTCAGGCCGTATATAGTAGGGAAAGAGGCACACAATAGCACTTCGAGGTTGAGATAGTTGCGTGTTCCCCGTTAAGCGTTCTTCTAAAGAGCCATTAATAAAAGGGCAAGGATTATCGGTTGCGATAAATTGAGTGGCTTCTTTGGGTAAGGGCCAAGGGGCAATCCCAAAAGCCGGAATATTTAATTGTTTTGCTATTTTATTCAAATCGTTTCGTGTTATCATAATAAAGTTATTATTACAAATTTCGTGAAAAAAAGCGATACTTATTTTACAGGTATAGATGTAGGAGGCTCATCATGTTGATGTATCGGCAATTATTGCAACCGAAAACGGTAGCAGAAGCCTATGATTTGGCGATGAAATATCGTTTTATGCCACTTCTGGCTGGCGGTGCTTGGATTGGCTTAGGTAGTTGGCGCTGGCCTATGGTTATTGATATGTCTGGTTTAGGACTCGATTATATTCGTGAAAACGATACCTATTTTGCTATTGGTGCTATGGCGACTCAAGGTGATGTGGAGCGATTTGAGCCATTTCAGACCTTTGGCAATGGCGTGTTACCTAAGGTTGTGCATTCCGTACTAGGTGTACAATTTCGTAATATGGCTACGATGGGTGGTTCTGTAGCGGCTCGGTTTGGTTTTTCTGATATTATTCCTTCGTTATTAGCGTTACAGGCAGACGTAGTCTTATATAAGCATGGGATTATGAGCTTAACTGAGTTCTTGGCGTTGCGGGAGCGTGATGTGTTAGTCGAAATTCGTATTCCTAAAACAAAAGCCATTATAGCGGCTGAAAATTTACGTAAATCTGTGTCTGATTTTCCGTATTTAACGGGGGCTTTGCGTAAAGATGAGACGGGTTACCACCTATATATTGGCTGTCGGCCGGCGGTGGCAAGAGAAGCCGTCCAGGCAGGCGAGATTTTAACAGCTAAAGGGACGGCTGGTTTAACTGAGGCTATGGAAGCAGCTGCTAGGGAAATTCCGTTTCAAACTAATTCACATGCGTCGTCTAGTTATCGCCAAGCGATGACAAAAGTAATAGTGAAACGCTTGGTGCAGGAGGTAGAGCAGTGGACGTAAAATTAACTGTTAATGGGAAAGTTTTAGAAACTACGATTGAAGCCGATGAAATGTTATTGACTACATTGCGCAAGCAAGGCTATTTCAGCATGCGCCGTGGTTGCGATACTATGAACTGTGGTCTTTGCACAGTGTGGCTTGATGGAAATACAATTTTGTCATGTTCCTATCCTACATTTCGGGCTCATGGCCATGAAGTAATCACATTAGAAGGATTGGCGGATGAAGCGGCTTTGTTAGCAGATTGTTTAGCTGCTGAAGGGGCCGATCAATGTGGCTATTGCACTACGGGCATGATGATGAGTGCCATGGCTTTGCGCCGTAAAAATCCCAATCCTACAGATGAGGAAATTAAAGACTTTTTAGTGGGAAATTTATGTCGTTGTACTGGTTATGAATCTCATTTACGTGGTATTCGACGCTATTTAGCGGAGGTGGAAGCATGAGGGAGCAACAACAGCGAAAGCATGTAGGTAAATCCTATAAAAAAGTAGACGCCAGTACGATTTTAAGTGGTCGTCCTGCGTATACGGAAGATTTTATTCCCCCTCATGCGTTAGTTATTAAAATTTTACGTAGTCCTTATGCAATGGCTAAAATCATTGATATTGATTTAAAATCTGCTTTGCGTATACCTGGGGTAGAGGCTATTTTTACATATAAAGATGTGCCTAAGACACGCTTTACTTTGGCAGGGCAAAGCTATCCAGAGCCATCGGCGTATGATTCGTTAATTCTTGATCAATATGTGCGCTATGTAGGGGATGCCGTAGCTATTGTAGTAGCTAAAGATGAAAAAACAGCCTTTCAAGCTATGCAGGTCATTCATGTAAAATACGATGTGATGGAGCCTGTATTAGATATTCATACAGCGTTAGATCATCCTACGGTAGTTCATCCAGAAGATGATTTGCATTATAATTTGCCGGTAGGGGGCGACCCAAAACGAAACTTAGCATGCTCCTATAGTCGTGTAGCTGGCGATTTAGAAGGCGAGTTAGCTAACTGTGACTATGTGGTAGAAGAAACTTATTTTGACCAAGCGACATTGCAAACAGCGATGGAAACGTTTAGAACATTTTGTACTATCGATCAGTTTGGTCGTTTAGTGTGTACTAGTTCGACGCAAATTCCGTTCCATGTAAGACGTCACATTGCACGTGCTTTGGAAATTCCGGCCACTAAAATTCGCGTTATTAAACCGCGTATTGGCGGAGGCTTTGGTTCTAAGCAAACCGCGTGTACAGAGCTGTATTGTGCCTTTGTAACTTGGACTTTGAAGAAGCCCGCTGTATTAGTGTATAGCCGTCATGAGGCAAGCAATTGCTCAACCAGTCGTCATGCCCGTGAGTGGAAGGTGCGTTTAGGGGCTACTAAGGATGGCATTATTCAAGTGATTGACATGGTAGCAACATCTGATGCGGGTGCTTATGGCACGCATGCGTTTACTACTTTTACAGCTGGCGAACATAAGTCAGTGCCTTTGTATAATAAAGGCAAAGCCGTGCGCTATGAGTCCAATATTGTGTACACAAACCATATGGCAGGGGGGGCTTTCCGTGGTTATGGCGCAACCGAAGCTCTTTGGCCATTAGAATGTGCTGTTACTAAGTTGGCTAAAGCTATGGATATGGATGAGAGTGAATTACGCTTAAAAAATTTGATTGGCGTAGGCGAAACTTCCTTAGTTTATGAGCCTGATGAAATATTGGAATCTGGTCTATTAAAAGAAGCCATTGCAAAAGCTAAAAAAATGGCTCGCTGGGATGAACGACCTCATAGTTGGCAAATTGATGAAACCCATCGGGGTGGACTAGGTATGGCGTTGGCTTTCCAAGGTTCTGGAGTAGCTAAAATTGATACAGCCTCGGTAGAAATAAAGTTACAAGATGATGGCTATTATACGTTATACACTGGCTCTACCGATATGGGGACGGGTGCTAATACCGTATTGTTACAGATGGCCTGTGAAGTGTTAGGCTGTCCGTTAGATCATATGACCTGTTATGAAGCGGATACAGATGTTGTGCCTTTTGATCCAGGCTCTTATGCATCGAGTACTACTTATGTAACAGGCACAGCGGCTAAATTGGCAGCTGAAGATTTAAAAGCCAAATTAATTCGTACCTTTGCTACTTATTTAGAGGTGCCTGAAGAAGATATTGAATTTGATGGCGTTATGGCAAATACAAAAGATGGTAGTAAAACGATGACTACTAAAGAATTAGCGCCTAAATTAATGGTTAGTTTAGGTCATAAGCCAGAACAATTAGTAGGATTTGCTACTTGGGGTAGCCATACATCACCACCACCATTTATGGTAGGGATTGCTGAAGTGAGTGTAGATATGGAAACGGGCCAAGTGACGCCGCTTGATTTTTATGCGGTCGTTGACTGTGGTACCATCGTAAATCCAGCGTTAGCAAGAGTTCAAGCAGAGGGTGGTATAGTACAAGGTATTGGTATGGCTTTGACAGAGGACATACGATATTCCTCGCGTGGTGTCTTAGAGACTAATAACTTTATGAGTTATAAAATACCAACTCGTCGTGATATAGGTCGTATTCATGTAGATTTTGTAGAATCTCATGAGCCAACGGGGGCTTTTGGGGTTAAATCCATTGGTGAAGTAGTTATTAATACTTCTTGTCCGGCGATTCAAGGCGCTATTTTAAATGCCTGTGGTGCGGAATTAACAACATTACCTATGAATTCAGAAAAGGTATTTCAGGCTTTGATGGCGAAAGAGTAAAGGGTAGGTATTTAATTTCGAGCAGAACTGTAGGCTCGCACTGAGGAGGAATAGCCATGACGATGCAAGCAAAACATTGGAGTTCGTTGATTCAACCAGGCATTACAGCCATTGTAGGGGCTGGTGGTAAAACAACGGTACTCGCTAAATTGGTAGAATATGGTGGGTTACAAGGGCAACCAACATTAGTGACGACTACGACAAAATTATATGAGTCACAAGTGGCTTTGTGGAATCCTTATTATGGTACTGATTTTAATGAGGCTGAAGAGGCCTGTCATAAAGCTATGCATCGAGGTCGCTGTGCTGCTTGGTTTAGTGGCATAGAAGGGACAAAGGTGACTTCCTTATCTGCGAATGCCATTGATGAAATGCATATGGTTCATCCTAAGTGGCAGATTTTAGTTGAGGCTGATGGGGCGAAAGAAAAATGGTTGAAAGCACCTAAAACATCTGAGCCAGTGATTCCTGCTAAAACGACTACTACCATTGGGGTTGTAAATTTACAGATGCTAGGGACACAACTTACGGAAGAGCATGTGCATAATTTAGAAGGGGTTTCTGCCATTATGGAACGCCCAGAAGGCGCAGTTGTTACGCCTTCTATGTTGGCTCGCTTAGTGCTTCATCCAGAAGGTTTATTCCAATATAGCCGCGGTCGCCGTATATTATTCTGTACTGGTTACGATACGGTGCAGCATCGCATTATTGATGACTTTTTAGACCGCTTAGCTGATAGTAAATTGGCTATGGTAGTATTAGCTGATGGTTATAAAGCAAGTTGTGAAATTGCCCGTGTTATTCGTTGGCAATAAGGCAGGCATATTGATATGGTCATAGATGTAGTTATATTAGCGGCTGGTCTTAGTCGACGCATGGGGCTTTGTAAAGGTCTGTTGCCTTGGGGCGAAGGGACTTTGTTAGAGCAAGCTTGTAAAGTATATCGGCATTTAAGTGGCCAGCGCATTGTAGTAGTTGGAAAAGAGGCGGATTTAATGAAGCCTCTTGCACATACTTATGGATTTCAAGTTGTGGTGAATGAGCAACCTGAATTAGGTCAAGGGGGATCACTTGCGCTTGGTATACAAGCAGTAGATACAACAGCAAATCCTGTATTATGTGCTGTTGTGGATCAACCTTTGATGACTGAGGCGATTGTTCAAGCGTTAGTACAAGCTTATGAACAAGAGGCTCAGGATGGTAAGACTATTATTTGTCCGTTATATGGCCCTAGTAAAGAGCGGGGCAATCCGGTTATCTTTGGTCCGTATTGGAAGCAAGGGCTTCAAAACATTACCGCTGATCATGGCGGTCGAGAAATTTTGCAGGGAATTGGTAAACCCTATATTAGGTTCGTCGAAATTAAAGAACCGGCAGGCGTAGATGTAGATACGCCTGATGAATATGAACAGTTGTATAATATGTGGGGTAAACTATGAAACCTTTAGTATTGATGCGTGGCGGCGGTGATATTGCTTCTGGCTGTGTATACCGCTTGCGTCGCGCTGGTTTTCGTGTTGTAATTAATGAATTACCCATTCCTACGATGATTCGGCGCAAAGTTTGTTATGGTGCCGCTGTCCATCGTGGTGAAGTGTTATTAGAGCGATTAGCAGCTCGTCATGTAACGTTGGCTGAAGCACAGGCCATGGTACAAGAAGGGCATGATATTATTCCCGTAGTAACAGAAGCGTATGAAACAGTATTAAAAACATTACAACCAGATATTGTTGTCGATGCGATTTTAGCTAAACGCAATGTAGGTACACATAATGATGATGCAGCATTAGTTATCGCTTGTGGCCCTGGTTTTGTGGCTGGTGAGGATGTTGATGTCGTAGTGGAAACTATGCGTGGTCATACTTTGGGACGCTGTATTTATGAAGGGGCGGCTTTGCCTAATACGGGTATCCCTGGTAGTGTGGGTGGTTATACCATTGAACGGGTAATGCATGCTCCTTGTGAAGGTTTATTTACGGCAAAGCGTCATATTGGTGAGGAAGTTGAAGCTGGTGAAATTATTGGCTTTGTAGATGAAACACCAGTTAAATCGCAAATTGCCGGTATATTGCGAGGCGTTTTGGCATCCGGTTTGATGGTAACTAAAGGCTTTAAATTAGCTGATGTGGATGCGCGGTGTGAAAAATTTCACTGTTATACGATTTCTGATAAAGCATTAGCTGTAGCTGGTGGTGTTTTAGAAGCTGTGTTAGCCTTTTGTTATGAGCAAGAACAAGAAATAACAACAAAATGAGGAGACTTATGAATGTATATGATGTAATTGAGCAGCGCCTTAGTGAAGATAAAAAGTCAATTATGGTAACGGTGCTGACGGGAGAACGTCAAGGGGATAAAGTAGTATATGGGGAAACGGGCGATGTTGTATATGGTCAGCCCATCGACGGTTTGGCGATAAAACCAGATCAGCGGCCTAGTGTATTAAATCTAGGCGCTATGGAATGTTTTGTCCAGCCTGTTGAAAAAGACCCAGAAGTATTAGTACTCGGCGCGGGTCATGTCAGTCGTTGTATTGCGGATATGCTTTTATTTATTGGTTGTCATGTAACGGTAGTGGATGATCGAGCTGAATATTTGAGGCCTGATTTCTTTGATGAACGAGTACGCCGTTTATGTTTAGATTTTAATGACTTGGCGTCTCAATTACCTTTAAATAGTTATAAAGGGATTATCATAGTAACGAGAGCACATGAATATGATAGTATTTGTTTAAATCAAGTGCGTCATTTAGTAGATACTACCTACATGGGCGTTATGGGGAGTCATAAACGTGTATTCCATGCTTTTGAAGTATTGAAAGAAAGTGGCTGGACGCAAACTGAATTAGATAAGATTTATGCGCCTATAGGTCTATCCTTAGGGGCTGAAACACCCGAAGAAATTGCTCTATCTATAGTGAGTGAGTTCTTGGCCGTAACGCGTGGTCGTAAGGCAGGATTTTTATCGCGAGGAGGTCAAGGTCGATGAAACGTGAATTTGTTAAATATTTGCAAGGTCGTGAAACCGATACCTTAGCGGTGGCCACTATTTTGCAAACGAAAGGATCTACGCCGCGTAAGGCGGGGACAACTATGGTAGTTCATCCTGATGGCTCTATTTTTGGTACGATTGGTGGTGGCCGTGCAGAGAACGAAATTCGTTTAAACGCATTAGACGCTTTGCAAAAAAAAGAAAATCATCGCCGTATTTTAGTAGACCTTAATGATGATGTAGCCGTTAAAGAAGGTATGGTTTGCGGTGGCAATTTAGATGTTTGGATTGAAACCCAAAATGTATAAAATAGGTTACATCCTTGGTTGACAATATTTTACAGCGAACTGAAAATAAGGTAAAATAAAAGAGTACCTGTGCATTATACACAGTGTACTCTTATTTATTTTCGTACCCCTTGAGGAGTGGTTTTATATGATGACACAGCTGCAAGGCTTAATTGAAACATTCCGCTTTGGAGATTTAGTCGATATCTTATCCGTAGCGGTTTTAATATACTATTTATACAAACAAATTAGAGATACTAGAGCTATGGCCCTGTTAAAAGGGTTGGTTGTACTAGGGTTAATTAATGTAGCCAGCCGATTCTTTGATTTACATGTAATTAGCTGGATATTACAACAAGGTATGACCGTTCTATTGGTTGCATTGCCAGTGGTATTTCAACCAGAATTACGTCGGGCTTTGGAACGATTAGGTCGTGGCCGACTATTTTCCAAATCCCAAGATGTAAGTGAAATGGAGATTGAAAGTCTAGTCAATGAAGTCATGGCATCAGCTAAGGTTATGTCTCGTGAAAAAATAGGGGCCCTTATCGTATTTGAACGCGAAGTAGGCTTGGGAGAAATTATTGATACGGGCATTGAAATTGACGGTAAAGTATCCCGTGAATTGTTAAATAATATATTTATTCCTAATACACCCCTTCATGATGGAGCTGTTGTTATTCGCAACAATCGGGTTATGGCAGCGGCCTGTTTATTACCATTAACTCAGGATAGAAGTTTAAGTACTGAATTGGGAACGCGCCACAGAGCGGCGATTGGTCTGAGTGAGCAGGCTGATGCAGTGGTGCTAGTTGTTAGTGAAGAGACGGGTAAAATTTCTTATACCTATGGGGGGCATATTTATCGTCATTTACCTGAAGAGCAATTGCGTGAATCCTTACGTGCCTTTATGGAACGTCCTAAATCAGCCTTGTCCTTCTTAAAGAAATGGAGGGCTAAAAAATGATGCAATTTTTCCACAAAATTCAAGGTCATTGGATGGCAAAAATTTTATCCCTATTGGGTGCCATTCTATTATGGTTCTTCGTTATGAAAGAACAAAATCCTATTGTAGATATTAATTATACCGTGCCTGTACAAGTACAGAATTTGAACTCGCAGTATGTGGTAGATAATATACCATCAGAGGTTCATGTACATTTACGGGGACCTCGTAACTCCATTCTATCGATTAATCAAAGCTCGCTAAAAGCGCATTTAGATATGGGTGATGTGTCGCCAGGGCAGCAGAGCTTACAAATTTTATTCACACCACCAGCAGGTGTTACCGTGGTAAGTATGACACCGGATACAGTTAATGTAAATGTGGATGAATACATGCTCAAAGAAGTGCCGGTAGAGGTGCAACAGTTGGGAAAAGTGCCAGAAGACATTGCCATTAAATCTGTAAATACAGTACCTAAAGTAGTGACGATTAGTGGTGCTAAACAAGAAGTAGAAAGCGTTGCGCATGTAATTTTGCGTATTAAAATGAATGATCGTCGAGCTAACTTTACTGCTTCTGGTATGATGGTTGCCGTTGATGCGGCTGGTAAGACTGTAGATAATGTAACGATTACACCACGACAAGGGCAAGCTCAGATTGAGCTGGAACAAATTCGCTTTGAAAAGAATTTACCTGTAGTGGCTAATGTAACCGGGACAGTGAGCAATGAGTATGCCATTAAAAGTATTACTGTAGAGCCACAGCAAGTGCTAGTAAGTGGTAAAGAAGGGGACCTTAAAAACTTGTCAGAATTACGGACCGTAGATATTCCGTTAAATGGCCAGATTGCTAATATTGAAGGCGACTATGATATAGTGTCGAGCGATAATTATGCAGTTAACCCTACAAAAGTACATGTAATTGTGGAAATTGTAAAAAAATATTTAGGAGACACTAATGCTAAGAATAATTAATTTTCGAGTGGATGTAACTGCTAAAAATCCATTAGAAGCCTTACTTGTTCATAAATTTCCTGTCTTAAAAGGTCAGATTGAGCAAATCCATGTAGTAAGAAGAGCTGTGGATGCGCGTAAAAAACCTCATATTACGTTTGTATATACGTTATTTGTGGAAGTTCGTGATGAAGCGTTGGTTATGAAACGCTTGGGACGGGACAAAAATGTAAGCACTATGGAACCTGTGGAGCCAGAACCGATTGTACATGGCAAGCAGAGCTTAGCCCATCGGCCAGTAGTAGTCGGCTTTGGCCCAGCTGGTATGTTAGCTGCTTTTTACTTGGCTCGTGAAGGCTATCGCCCGATTGTATTAGAGCGCGGACAAGATGTGGGCCAACGAGCTAAAGATGTAGAAGAGTTTTGGACCTCTGGGCAGTTTAAGCCAGAGTCTAATGTACAATTTGGCGAAGGTGGTGCTGGCACTTTTTCTGATGGTAAGTTAACTACGCGTGTAACGCATCCACGGCTTCATGAAATTGCTAAATATTTTGTACGCTTTGGGGCACCAGCAGAGATTTTATACAAACATAAACCTCATGTAGGCACTGATGTGTTGCGCGGTATGGTAAAAGCGATGCGGGAGCAAATCATTGCTTGGGGCGGTGAAGTGCGCTTTGGCGCTAAAGTTACTAAGTTATGCCTTGAACAGGCGCATGTAACTGGTGTGGTGGTCAATGATAGTGAGACCATTACTACAAATTTAGTGCTAATAGGGATTGGCCATAGTGCCCGTGATACTTATGAAATGATGTATCAGGCAGGGATTGCCATGGAAAGTAAACCTTTTGCAGTCGGCGTTCGTATTGAACACCCGCAGTCGATGATTGATATTTCACAATATGGCATAGAACCAGCTGAATTAGGCTTAGGCGCTGCTGAATATTCCGTAGTATATCATGATAAAGAATCAGGCCGGACAGCGTATAGTTTCTGTATGTGCCCTGGCGGTGAAGTGGTGGCCTCAGCTTCAGAAGAAGGTCATGTAGTTACTAATGGTATGAGTTTGTATGCTCGTGCTAGTGGCGTAGCTAATAGTGCCTTAGTAGTCACTGTGGGACCCGATGATTTTGGAACTCATCCCTTAGGTGGCGTAGCATTTCAACGAGAATGGGAAGCGAAAGCTTATGAGTTAGGGGGCCGTGATTATAAAGCGCCATTGCAAACAGTGGGCGACTTTTTAGCACATCAAGTAGGTACGGTACCTCTTAATCAAGCAAATGCGCCTCATTCGTATCGTCCTGGTGTAGTAGCAGCAGACTTGCATGCTTGTTTGCCAACGTATGTGACGGAAGTAATGGAACGCGCGTTGCCGTATTTTGGACGCCGTATTAAAGGATTTGATGAACCACAAATTTGTATGACTGGTGTAGAAACAAGAACATCGTCACCACTTCGTATTTTACGTGATGAAGATCGACAGTCACCGACCATTAAAGGGTTATATCCTATGGGTGAAGGTGCTGGTTATGCAGGTGGAATCATGAGTGCTGCCTTAGATGGTGCGGAAACAGCCATTCGTGTTATGGTTGCGTATAAGCCGTTAATGGCACAGGAAGGAGAAGCATAATGTCTAGATTGTTTGGTACTGATGGTGTACGTGGGGTAGTGAATGCATTTTTAACCCCTGAATTGGCTTATCATTTAGGGCGCGCAGCGGCGGCCTATTTTGGGCGTCAAAAAAAGCGTCCTGTATTCTTAATTGGCCGCGACACTCGTATTTCTGGGGCTATGCTTGAAAATGCATTGGCCGCAGGTATTTGTTCTGTTGGTGGGGATGTAGTAGTAGCCGGTGTTGTGCCTACGCCAGCGGTGGCGTACTTAGTGCGTCAGCATGGCTGGGATGCTGGTGTTATAATCTCTGCGTCCCATAATAAATTCCCTGATAATGGTATTAAATTCTTCGATGGTCAAGGCTTCAAATTACCTGATGCAGTAGAAGATGAATTAGAAGATTTATGCCGAAAGAGTAGTGAAAATGACTTAGAACGGCCGACGGGGGCTGATATTGGACGTATTTTACATAGTCGTGAATTAGCGCATGAATATGCTCGTTTTGTAGAAAGCACTGTCGATGTGTCGCTAGAAGGTTTAACCGTTGTATATGATGGCGCTAATGGTGCAGCATCTGCTGTAGGGCCTGAAGTATTTGAAAAATTAGGCGCGAAGGTCATTGCTATTAATGTAGATCCTGATGGTATTAATATTAATGAAAATGCCGGTTCTACACATATGGAAGGCTTACAGGCGGCGGTTATTAAATATGGCGCTGATGTAGGGATTGCTAACGATGGCGATGCAGACCGCTGTTTATTAGTTGATGAAAAAGGTCAGACCTTAGATGGGGACCAAATTATGTTGCTCTGTGCGAAACAATTAAAAGAGCAAGGTCATTTGAAAGATGATATGATTGTAGGCACCGTTATGAGTAATATAGGGTTCCATAAAGCGGCTCACGATTTAGGTATGAAAACTTGCTCCACCGCTGTGGGTGACCGATATGTATTAGAAAAAATGCGTGCTGAAGGCTATTCTATTGGTGGTGAACAGTCAGGGCATGTAATCTTTTTAGATTATAATAGCACTGGTGACGGCTTATTGACAGCTGTGCAGATGTTAGCCCTTATTAAAAAGTCCGGCCAAAGTTTATCTGAGTTGGCTAATGTAATGGTGAAATATCCTCAGTTATTAATCAATGTCCATGTGGCGACTAAAACTGGTTGGGATGAAAATCCATTAATTAAAGCGGAGATTTCTGAAGCCGCTCGTGAACTTGGTGAAAATGGTCGTGTATTAGTACGTCCATCAGGAACGGAAGCATTAATTCGAGTTATGGCAGAAGGGCCAAATCAAGAACAATTGGAACGACTTTGTCACACCATTGCTGATACAATTGGGCGTGAGCAAGGCTTAGTAGAAGAATAAAAACAAGCTAGGAAGGGGCTTTCGGGCCCCTTCTTTACAATTTGTAGGTCTATACCGTATAATATACTGTAACGTAGTCTGTCTATGTGACAGAAACTATGTAGACTGTCGAATCAAATATAAAGGAGAGACCCTAATTCGTAAAGGCGAATAGCGCAAGCACTGAGCGGAGACAGCCGTTTCAGTAGACGAGGTAGAGGAGTATCGAAGAATCAGCGGATGCCTCTCGGCCAGCTTCAGTCGTTATATAAACTACAAAGTCTTTTGGTGACAGAGGAACAAAAAGTTTATAAGAAGCTATGAAGTATGTCTATTTTTAGGAGGAAAACAACCATGTGTGGTATTGTAGGATATATTGGATTTGAGGATGCGTCCACGTTTATGTTAGACGGCTTGTCTAAGTTGGAATATCGTGGCTATGACTCAGCTGGGATTGCCGTATTGGGCCCAGATAATGTAATTAAGGTACAGAAAAAAGTAGGTCGTTTAGCTAATTTGGAGGCTGTAGTAAAAGGGGATCCAAATCCTGGTTTCATGGGGATTGGTCATACTCGTTGGGCGACTCATGGCCGCCCATCTGATATGAATGCTCATCCGCATACAGATGCAAAAGGTTTATTCGCTGTAGTTCATAATGGTATTGTAGAAAACTATTTACCAATCAAAGAAGAGTTACTTAAAAAAGGTTATGAATTCAAATCTGAAACAGATACTGAAGTAGTAGCTCACCTATTAGCTGACATGTATGACGGTGACTTTGAAGGCACTGTGCGTCGTATGTTAGACCGCATTGAAGGTTCTTACTCCTTAGTTATTATGTGTGCCGATGATCCAAATCGTATTATTTGTACAAAACAGGATAATCCATTAGTTATTGGCCTTGGCAAAGGAGAAAACTTTATTGCCTCTGACATTCCAGCTATTATTAATCATACTCGTGATACTTACATTTTAAATGATGGCGAAGTAGCTATCGTAACTAAAGACTCTGTAAGTGTTAGTGACCGAGCTGGTAATCCAATTAATAAAAAAGTGTTCCATGTAACTTGGAATGCAGAAGCCGCTGAAAAAGGTGGTTTTGAGCATTTTATGCTTAAAGAAATTTACGAACAGCCTAAAGCGATTCGTGATACTTTAACAGGGCGTATTTCTAAAGATAATAAAGAAGTAATCTATGAAGAACTTGGTTGGGAACCAGCTGATGTTGCTTCAATTAATCGCATTTTAATTACTGCTTGTGGTACGGCATATCACGCTGGTTTAGTAGCTAAATACTATATTGAACAGTTAGCACGTATTCCTGTTGAAGTAGATATTGCATCTGAATACCGCTATCGCAATCCATTGACGGATAAAAATACATTGGCTATCGTAATTAGTCAGTCTGGTGAAACTAGTGATACTTTGGCTGCTTTAAAAGAAGCTAAACGTTTAGGCGCTCGTTCTTTAGCAATTACCAATGTGGTAGGTTCGTCTATTTCTCGTGAAGCGGATCAAGTAATTTATACTTGGGCTGGTCCTGAAATTGCCGTAGCCTCTACTAAAGCCTATACCACTCAGTTGGTAGCATTATTATTATTAGCTGTATATCTTGGCCAATTAAATGGCAAATTGGATGCGACTTTACGGGAACAAATCTTAACAGATTTACATGAATTACCTAATTTATGTAATGAAATTTTTGAGTCCGTAGATGATATTAAAGCTTTTGCTCGTAATTATGGTTTCCGCGAAGATGCGTTCTTCTTAGGACGTTCTATCGATTACGCTGTTGCTATGGAAGGTTCTTTAAAATTAAAAGAAATTTCCTACATTCATGCAGAAGCTTATGCTGGTGGGGAATTAAAACATGGTACGTTAGCGCTTATTGAAGAAGGCGTTCCAGTGATTGCCCTTGCAACGCAAGATGATGTGCGCGAAAAAATGATGAGCAATGTAAAAGAAGTTAAAGCTCGTGACGCTGTTGTAATTGGTCTTGGCTTAGCTGGTGATACAGAGCTTGAAAAGTATGTAGACCATACAATTTTTGTACCGCGTGCAGACAAATATGCGGCGCCAATTTTAGCAGTAGTGCCTCTACAATTATTAGCATATTATGCAGCCATTACTCGTGGTGCTGATGTAGATAAGCCAAGAAATTTAGCGAAATCAGTAACTGTAGAATAAGTGCTAGCCTTTGCTTATGATAGGCATTAGGGCTAAATAATGTATGTATCATAGAGTCACAGGTCGTCTGTTGATTCTTTAAACCGTGGCTATTTTATGTAGCCACGGTTATTTTTCATGTACAGAATGACATATTCGGGGTACAATAGTAAATGAATATATAAATATACACTCTGATAAAACATGTATCTTTTGTCAGAGACAATTATAGGAGGAATTTTTCATGTCAGTTATTTTTTCTGGAATTCAGCCAAGTGGGGAATTAACCTTAGGTAATTATTTAGGAGCATTGCGTAATTTTTTAGATTATCAAGATAGTGATGAGTGCTATTACTGTATCGTTAATCAACATGCGATTACAGTGCCACAAGATCCTAAAGAATTATTTACTAATACACGTCGTTTAGCAGCGCTTTATTTAGCAGTTGGGTTAGATCCTAAGAAAGTAACTTTATTCGTGCAATCTGAAGTGCCTGAACATGTGCGCTTAGGCTGGGTTATGACTACTGTTAGCTATGTAGGCGAATTGGAACGAATGACGCAATATAAAGATAAATCACAGAAGCGTGGTGATTCGATCCCTGCTGGTTTATTGACCTATCCACCATTGATGGCGGCGGATATTTTGTTATATCAAACTAATTATGTGCCAGTTGGGGAAGACCAGAAACAGCATATGGAATTGACTCGTGACTTAGCACAACGTTTTAATCGTATATATGGCGAAGTGTTCACTGTGCCAGAAATAAAATTGGGTGTAGGTGGTGCTCGTGTAATGAGTTTACAAGAGCCAACTAAAAAAATGAGTAAGTCTGATGATAATCAAATGGCGACTATTCATTTATTAGATGATGAAGCCTCTATCGTCAAAAAAATTAAACGTGCTCAAACTGACTCTGACAATTCAGTGCATTACGATAAAGAAAATAAGCCTGGCATTTCTAATTTAATGGGAATTTATGCGGCAATTACCAAAGAGTCTTATGAAACCATTGAACAGCGTTATGCAGGGCAAGGCTATGGTACCTTTAAGAAAGATGTGGCAGAACTATTAGTGGATACATTAAAACCAATTCATGAACGTTACAATGATTTAATTGATAGCCCAGAACTTGATCGAATTCTTGACGAAGGGGCTTTAAAGGCTCGTGAAAAAGCTAGCAAAACTTACCGCGAAGTAGAGTTAGCTATGGGTTTACATCGCAAATAAAGGTAATATATTAAATTTACATACTTGGTATGGTAGTGTTGAGTACGGTTAATAGCATGCTAGTAGGGGTTTTGATTAGCTGAGCTATACGGGCTTGGGGCTGGAGGTGTGGCTATGGATGAAAAAGAAGTAGCTAAACGCTTTCCTTGTGGCGAGGTTGAGGGAACGTTTGCCGACTATATAGTAGTATCTTGGGTTATGTGGCTATTCTTTGGGGCTGTAGCTACATGGGCTATGTGGCATGCCCAAAGAGGGGTTGTGTGGAATCAGATTGCCATTGACTATTTTATTGTAGGTTTTTGTGTATGGCGTATGACCCGCCAACGCCGTCCTTTGGTGTATGTTTGTGAAAAGGGGATTGTCATACGGCGTCGTCCGGCTAGCCTATGGGAATGCATTGATATGCTGTGGAATGGCGATAATTATTACACCTTTATTCCCTATAGTCAAATTATGGGATTTACTGCTAACTGGGAAGAAATTCATATGGTTACCGATACGGGTGGTATCTTAATTGTTATGGTGGATTTACAATTTGTGCAGTACAATCAGAAGTTAGAACTGTTGACCTTAATTGATGAGCGTAGCCATAGTGGCTCATAAGGGTTTGTACTTCATAGTGGGTAAGAGGTAGCACATTTAGTTAATGATTGTACATTTAAAAAGTAATTACATAGTTAGTTATAATCTAAGGTCCAACATATGTTGGGCCTTTTTAATATGCCAAGGTTGATGTTTTGTATACCAAGTTTAATTCTTTGTATGTTAAGTCTAATTCTTTGTATGTTGATTTTGATTTCTTGCATGTTAATTTTAATTCACTCCTATCCTAAGTTGATTTCCCGTATACAAAGCTTGATTCACTGTAGAGGGGTTTATACCCTACTTATGCGTTTTAGTTCATTTAATTATGAATAATATATCTTAAAAATTAAAATTTAATACTTTACAACTTTAGCTAGATGAAGTAAAATAAGTTCATAAATTTTAAATGTACCGACTAAAAAGAAAGAGGGGACTTAGTTATGAATATGAAAAAATTAGCAGCTTTAGGGATGACCATGTTAGCTTTAGTAGCTTTCACCGCTGGTTGTGGTTCTGATACAAGTAGCAATGGAGCGGGGGAGTTACCTAAGAAAATGATTATTGGCTTAGACGACAATTTCCCACCAATGGGTTTCCGTGATGACAAAGGTGAAATCGTAGGCTTCGATATTGACCTAGCAAAAGAAGCTGCTAAGCGAGCTGGCATGGAGGTAGAATTTAAAGCCATTGATTGGGATAGTAAAGAAGCTGAACTTAAGAGTAAACGTATTGATGCCTTGTGGAATGGTGTAACAGTTACACCAGATCGGGAAAAGAATATTTTATTCTCCACTCCATATGTGCAAGATAAACAAATTATTGTGGTACGTAATGATTCAGCCATTCAAGGCAAAGAAGATTTAACGGGTAAAATCGTAGGTACTCAACAAGGTAGTAATGTAGAACCAATTCTTGATAAGGATGCACAAGAACGTGGTATTAAAGAAGTTAAAAAATATGGTGATTTTGTTAATGCCTTCATGGATCTTGAATTAGGTCGTATTGATGCCTTGGTGGTAGATGGCATTGTCGGTCAATATACAATGACTCAGAAACCTGGCGTGTTCCGCGTTGCTAATGGGGATTACGGTGCTGATAAAATGGCCGTTGGCTTCCGTTTAGATGATAAGGCGTTGCAAGCTAAGATGAATGATGTGCTCAAAGAAATGATGAACGATGGTACAGCAGATAAAATTGCTGAAAAATGGTTCGGTAATAGTAATTTATTAAATAAAGATGGTTTTAAATAATATCCAGAGAGCATAACGGCGTAAGCGCTGTGAGCATTTACAAGGATATGTAAATAAGAACAGTGTAAGAAGGGAGGTAAACCTTACCTCCTTTCTTTCTTTGAAGGGAGTCAGTTACATGGACTATTTATTGAAGATTACGCCTGTGATTGCTAATGGCTTAGGCGTGACAATATCACTATTTACAGTGGTCTTGGTATTATCCTTACCAGGGGGTATTTTAGCCGCTCTACTACGGCTATCACCTATCGGTATTGTTCGCAAAATTATGGCGTTTTACGTATATGTAATGCGTGGAACTCCACTTATGTTACAGATTTTATTCATTTACTATGGTCTGCCTTTCATTCCCTATGTAGGCGTTCAGTTGGATGATACAACGGCAGCCGTGATTTCCTTTGTTTTAAACTATGCGGCCTATTTATGTGAAATCTTCCGTGGTGGGATTCAATCCATCCCTAAAGGGCAGTATGAAGGGGCTAAAGTACTAGGCTTTACTTATGTACAAACGATGCGTAAAATTATTTTACCGCAAGTAATTAAACGCGTTTTGCCCCCTCTCGCGAATGAAACAATTAATTTATTAAAAGACACGTCTTTAGTGTATATTTTGGCTATGAATGATGTATTGCGCATTACTCGTGGCATCGTCCAACGTGACTTTGATACATCAGCCTTTATTGTAGCAGGGGCGTTTTATTTAATTATGACCTTTGTGTTGACAAATATTTTTAACTACTTAGAAAAGCGTTATGCTGTGTATGATGAATAGGAGCGATACATATGAGCTTTATTGAAATGAAGAATATAGAAAAAAGCTTTGATGGCTTACCTGTTCTGAAAAATGTAAGTTTATCTATGGCAAAAGGGGAAGTAGTAGCCATTATTGGCCCTTCTGGATCAGGAAAATCTACTTTTTTACGATGTTTAGGCCAGCTAGAAATGATAGACCGTGGTACAATAGTAGTAGATGGTACATCTTTGGTACAAACGACAGGAGATGGTCCGGCTGTGTATAGTGATAAAAAAACACAGCAACAGCTATTGTTACAAATGGGCATGGTGTTTCAGCAATTCAATTTATTCCCTCATATGACGGTATGGGAGAATATTTTAATTGCGCCACAAATGGTAAAAGGCATGAAGACAGTAGATATTGCACCCATAGCGGAGCAACTATTGAAAAAAGTTGGATTGTGGGAAAAGCGCGATGTGTATCCTGCTAAATTATCAGGCGGTCAAAAACAACGTGTTGCCATAGCTCGTGCCTTGGCGATGAATCCAAGCATTATGCTTTTTGACGAACCAACTTCAGCTTTGGATCCTGAGTTGACTGGTGAAGTGCTTCGCACCATTCAGCAGTTAGCGGAGGAACATATGACGATGATTATTGTTACTCATGAAATGGCTTTTGCGCGGCAAGTAGCAGATCGCATTATTTTTATGGCTGATGGTATTATCCAAGAAGAAGGGGAACCAGAAGCAGTCTTTACCAATCCTAAGTCACCACGTACCAAAGCATTTTTAGATTCTATGCTATAAAAAGGAGACTTATATTATGAAGCAACATTGGCACGCAAAACTGGCTACTTTAGCAGTAGGCGCTTTATTAGGTGTAATGGGGACAGCCTATGCAAAGAGTTTACCAACGTATGATACAACGAAAGCAACGGCGCAGGCACAGACCTTTGAAGCGCGAGGGGTTCATAGTGAAGCTAGCTTACCAGCGGCGTATCAGTCGTATGCGACTACAGTTACTACTGAAGTTCGTGATTATCATGAAGGGTTTACCTTTACTGTGCCTTGGCGTTTGACGAATGGCCGTTATGAATCGCAAGCCAAAGATGATGGCAGTACAGAACGAGGCTATTTCTTTAATTTAGCAGAAAGTTCCATTGCTGAGCCGTTTTTATTATCTTTTACAAAACGTGACAATATTGTAGAAGGCAATGTGAGCTTAGCCCAATGGAATACCACTTGGTATAATGAGTCAGTCACGAATATGACAAAAGAGCGCTATTTAGCATTATGGCGTGAAAATCGCTCAGATCTTAAAGGGTACACCTTAGACGGTGACTTATTTGATTATAAAGGGGCTACCACAGCTCGTTGGGATTCATTCGTACGCAGTGATGCTGGTGATACAGGCTCTACATTCTTTGACGCTGAATTTATTATGTCCCAAGATCCAACTCAGCGTTATACATTGACTATGATGTACCCAAGTAAATATACGGACTACATGAATCAGGGGATTGTTAAAACTGTATTGCCTTCTTTTAAATTATTAAAAGAAAAATATCGTAATGTGGGGGACTTAGTGCTCAATGATGAAATTAGTTTTGTGAAGCCAAAGGGTTTTAAAGTATTGACGAAGGGTAATACGGGTGCAGTGTTATCTAAAGATAGTTATCGCATTGAAGTAGGTTTATTCTCTATGGAAAAAACGGTGGCCTTAGATGGCGCTTCGGCTTATCCAACTATGACAGCGCGCCAAGAAATGGCTGATTACTATGTAGAAGAGTTAGTAAATAATTATGGCGCCACTATTGAAGCGTACAAAACATTGATTGATAATCATAATACAGGAAGCTTGATTGCAGGTACGTTGCAACGTGGTGAAGGTAGTGCGATTAAATTTGCTTCTTACATTACCTTGACTGATAAAGGGGAAGCTGTAGTGGCTCGCGTTATGACTCCGGATAATGGCCAGACTATAGAAGAATTAATGAAGCTCGTAGAAGGGGTACGGATTCAGCATAAGGGTCTTACTACGAGTGGCACTATTGTTTTATAAAAAATAAAAATTTTTTCATAAGAAAAAAGGACTTTTATATATTTATAGAGAATACTTAAATATAGAAGAAGTCAGAGTGAATGATTTAAGCTCATTCACCAGTGGGAGGGATTCACATGAAAGTAGAATACAAAAC
Source organism: Veillonella intestinalis (assembly GCF_943192895.1). Lineage (NCBI taxonomy): Bacteria > Bacillati > Bacillota > Negativicutes > Veillonellales > Veillonellaceae > Veillonella > Veillonella intestinalis. Next base: position 242,037 of record NZ_CALPCB010000001.1, read on the forward strand.
AATTGTCGTACCAGCTGATGGTTCTGAAAACTCTAAACGAGCTTTACAACATGCCGTGTCTATTTGTGAACGCAATGAAGCACAGCTTATTATCGTACATGTAGCGAATATTGTATCTGCTATTTCTAATTTTGACCAAACACCAATTAGCGGTGGGTATGTGTCAGAACAAATTGCAGAAGATATGGAAGAAACCGGCAAAAAAATCCTTGAAGAAGTGGCTAAGGATGTGCCAGCAGACATTACTGTGAAAAATGTGTTTGAAGTAGGCTCACCTGGTCCTGCTGTTTTAGCTGTAGCAAAGAAATTTAATGCTGATTTAATTGTTATGGGTAGCCGTGGCTTAGGACCTTTGAAAGGCTTATTCATGGGCAGCGTAAGTAGTTATGTAACGAGTCATTCTACTTGCCCAGTGCTCGTTGTAAAATAAGGTTGTCACAAAAGAGGCTTTGCTCACAGAGGGCAAAGCCTCTTTTTGGAATGGAGGCGCTATGAATAAACAACGTGTTGTCTGGCTTCATGAGCAACTACCAACTTGGGAAGAAAAGGGGTGGATTACCAAAGAACATGCCGCTCAAATGAAAGTGTTCTACGGTACCATTGAAACTAAAAAAGGGCCTTCATGGCGTCGCTTGTTGGTATTATTGCTAGGTTTATTATTAATTAGTTTAGGTTTATTTTTATTATTTGCCGGCTATTGGTATAGCTTTTCGCCGGCTGGTCGTATGGATTGGTGTATAGCCCTTTTATTAGTAGCTGTCATTGCCCTCGGTCTTGGCGTGTGGAAAGCACCGCGCAGTAGCTTATATGCCGAAGGGGTGGGGCTTTTTTATACATTAGCCTTACTGTTATCTACGTGGCTTATGGGGGATACGTATTATACAGGCGAAGGGCTTGGATTTTACGCTCTTTTGTGTATGGTCTTAATATTGCCCGTGGTGTATTTGTTGGGCTCTCATTTTACTATGATGGCCTATTTGCTTATCGGCTTGGCTTGGAGTGTATCTGCTCATGATGTGACCATTTGGGGCGAACCTATTTGGCTGTGGCTGTTATTAGCTGCGGGAAGTCCGTTTTTTGCAGAGCAATTACGTAAACAAAGTCAGTCATATTTATCGTTATTATGGCTCTCTTGGGTATATGTAGGCGCTATTTTTGGTGCTATTTTCTTCACCATTAATTCCTATCAGTTATCTTTAGGTCTATTCTTTGTGGCGGCTTTATCAGCAGCTACTTATGCTCTAGGAAGTTTATCGCGTGAACAGGGAATTTGGTCACTCCCATTCCGTGGCGTAGGTGTGTTAGGTCTCATGTATGTTGTTGTATATGGCACCTTCCTTCAGACTTGGCAAGATGAAGCTGTGGCGAACATAAATTGGCTCAGTATTGTACTAGCTGTGTTAGCCTTAGCTTTAGTGCTAGGGTCACTAAATGCATTGTGGCAAAAACGACAGGGCCCTGAGATGCTAATTGTTCTATGCCCTATCGTAGTTGGTATACTTATGGGGCTAGCTCATGCGGGCATAACACCGTTGACAGTTTCTATTATTTTTAATTTATATGTTATTTGTTTGGCGATAGTATTATTATGGCAAGGCACTATGTCTAAACGAGTAGCATTAGTAAATGGTTGTATTTTTACCTTCCTTGCGATGATTGGCGCTCGCTTCTTTGATCCTGCGTTTACCTTTGTAGAGCGTGGTTTCACCTTCATTGTAGTAGGTAGTGCTATTTTTGTAGTAAATCTATTTTATATGTGGCGAAAACAAGCTCAGCAGGTACAAATTAATTCATCCGTAGCAAAAGCGAATCGTCGCGTACGGCGGTCGAGTCAAATGAATGACGATGAACCTGAAATACAGGATAGTCAGTTAGTACAGGACAATAAGATAACTCCCAATGAGCAATTCGGTACTACCAGTGAGGAAAACCGAATAGCTACAGATTCCGTAGGTCGAAAGGAGGGGGCTAACGATGCTGAATAAAGTGTATGTAAAATGGTTGCTTTTCTTAGTGGTAGCCATTGTGACCTTAGTATCGCCCTTCTTTATTCAACAGAGGTCTACTTCGCTGTTACAAGGCGGTGGAGAATATCAGTGGCCAGTGTCCTTGTCACGAACGGCTAGTTGGATACCTTCTGATTATTTAGAGGTGAAGTTTTTAGGAAGCCGAGCTCCTTGGCAAGGGACAACTTTGCCGGCGGTGAATCAAGAAGTATATGTGTGGGTGATACCTAAGGCTAATGGGATTTTAGAAGTGAAAGGCGTAGCGGATACAAAGCCAACTTCTGGGGATTATATTTTAGCCCGCGTTACCAAAATTGATGGCACTGATGTAGAATTTCAACTATTATTTAATCGGGTCACATTAGACTTAAATAAAGTGAATCCTCAATTTTATACTACGTACAAGGGAACCTTATTGGCGACTTTAAAAATTAAAGATGGCTATGGTATTGTAACTGGCGTTTATTCACGGGGCGTGGCCTTAGAGATGGCAACGCCAGAAAGTGAAGCGCAACAAGAGTTGGATAGTCGTACGCCTGTTGAACAGATTGGTGAACCCGCTGCTAGTGGTGTAATGGTGACGGTCGGTGAATAAAGACTGGCTCAAGACCTACTTTTAGGTATATAATAAAAGGCAAATAAAATTCGTAGAGTATAGGAGTGGGGTCATGGATGTAAGTCATGGGCAAGTAGATGTACAACAGTTGGCTGATTTATTTAAAGTATTAGGTGATCCAACACGGATACGCATTGTGCAACAGCTATTGAATAAGGAAATGTGTGTTACCGATATAGCAGAGGCTATGGGGATGGGGCAATCAGCCATTTCTCATCAATTGCGTGTGTTGCGACAAGCTCGTTTAGTTACATTTCGCAAAGAAGGCAAGACTGCTTTATATAGTTTAAATGATGAGCATGTGGTTGTACTATTAAGTCAAGGTATTGAACACGTTTCACATCAATAAGGACAATTGTATATACGAGATAAACCGCCTAGGTAGGCGGTTTTCTTTTAGTCCGTGACAATGGTATAATAAATTGTCAACATAGTTTAACAATGAGGATTTTTATGAAATATACAATTTTTTCTACAGACATAACGAATCCATTGGCCGTATGGCAACACTTTGATGGAAGTGAGCGTGTTTACTGGCATGACACGCAAGTAAATCGTGTTATTGTAGCCGCTGAACGAGTGAGAGCTATTACGGAAGCCGAATTAGCTGATTATCCTTGGGCGTGGTATAGCCAAAGTTTTTTTGACACGATTAACGATGATAGTTGGCAAGGCATGGGCAATGAATTAGTAGTGTTTAAGCACTACTATGTAAAAGAAGAAGGAAAAGCGTATTGGGTAACGATTAATAGTGAAGCCCCAACTGTGAGCGAAAGTGCAATACCTCACGTACAGCATGCCTATGAAATGGTGACCACTGGTGATTATCCAGCGTGGGAGCAACTCTTTGAAGGCATTCAACAGGCTATTCATAGCGGTGAAGTTACCAAAGTAGTAGCTTCACGGAAAGTGGCCTTTCATAGTGAACGCCCCTTTGAAAGTACGTCGATTATTGGTAATTTAGTGGCTCAAAATCAAGGGGCCTTTATCTTTGCGTATGGGAAAGGGGAGGCTGTTTTTCTAGGTGCTTCGCCAGAAGTATTAGTTCGTAAGCGTGGTCAAGATTTTATGAGTTATGCTTTAGCAGGAACCCTCAAAAAAGACCATATTCAAGATGGTGGCGCTCGTCTATTGGAGGACCCAAAAAATTTGCGGGAACATCAAATTGTGATTGACCGTATTCGCCAAACCATGCTGTCCTTGTGTGATAAGGTTGATGTACAAGAAACGCATATTATGGAATTGCCTAATTTATATCATTTACGAACGTTATTATATGGGCATGATACTAAAGATTCTATATTAACTATGGCTAAAGCTTTACACCCTACGCCGGCTATGGGCGGAGAGCCTCGCGAGGCAGCCTTAGCGGTATTGAAAAAATATGAGCCTTATGAGCGTGGTTTATATGCTGCTCCTCTAGGTTGGGTCTGTGGTAATACGCCATTATTTCGTGAAGCGGGCGATGGTTTATTGATTGTAGGCATTCGTTCTGCCTTGATTCAGGGACAAGATTTATATGCCTATGCTGGTTGTGGTGTAGTTGCAGAATCTGACTGTGAAGCGGAATATACCGAAACAGCTACAAAATTGCAAACTATTTTAAACGCATTATGATATTGAGGTATGACTATGAATGAATATATAGCAGCTGCTGTCGATGAGTTATATCAGTTAGGGGCCCGTCATGTAGTCTTTAGCGGTGGCTCTAGGTCGACAACTATGGCAATGCTGTTTATGGCGCAAGGTCAATACAAAACATATATGAATATTGATGAACGTTCGGCAGGATTCTTTGCTTTAGGAATTGCTAAGCGGACTCAACAGCCTGTTGTTTTAGTATGCACCTCAGGTTCGGCGGGCGCTCATTATTATCCAGCGCTTATTGAGGCGTACTATAGTCGAGTGCCGTTAATTGTATTAACCGCTGATCGACCACCGGAGGCTCAGTTTATAGGGGCACCGCAAACAATGGATCAAATAAAGCTTTTTGGCTCTTATGTAAAGCATTTTGAAACTTTAAGTCCTTGTGAGGGCGATTTTATATATCCACGCCAAGTTATGGCTAGAGCCTACATGGCGGCTACAGATGTAGTGCCTGGGCCAGTTCATATTAATGTACCTTTGCGAGAACCTTTGGTGCCTTATACAGAAGCTACTTATTTTGAAAAAGGCCGTCAATCAAAACCGTTCCAAAAATTATTGGGACAAGGTCAACTTAGTATAGCTGAGGGTGAAACGTTGGCCGCGGAATTGCAAGGTAAGCGTGGTCTTATGCTTTGTGGCCCCCTTACTGGTCATGAAAGTTGGTCATTGGATTACCGGACAGCTTTATTAGCCTTAGCACAGCAGTTACAAACACCAATCTTAGCAGATCCCTTATCACCTATGCGGGCTGTCAGTGATGAACTACTTATAGATAGTTATGATGCTTTTTTGAGTAATCCTGATTGGCAAGAGGCGTTGAGACCAGATTATATTCTTCTATTTGGTCAAATTCCCGTTTCAAAGCGTTTACAACAATTTGTAAAACAGCAAACGCAAGCTGTATGTTACCAAATAGATTCTGGTGCAGCTTATCGTAATGGCGCATTGACTACGAATATCGTGATTCAGGTAGACCCTAAAGCCTGGGCAGAACAAATGGTAGTTAGCTTAACTAAGATGAAGGCTGGCGCTGACTTAGTGAATGATAATGGGCAAGAGCAGCCTATAACACAGGACGTAGCTGATTTTGTCAATCGCTGGCAACAGGCACAGCGCCTTATGCGCAAACAATTAAATAAGGTGGCTACAGAAGGTACTTTATTTGAAGGTCGCTTTGTCTATGAATTACAGCAAGTATTACCTAGTGGTACTAATGTGGTTGTTGCCAATAGTATGCCTATTCGTGATTTTGATTATTTTTGGTCGCAAGGTACAGACCAAATAAAAATTTATGGCAATCGTGGCATTAATGGTATTGATGGTGTAGAGTCCACTGCCTTAGGTGTAGGTGCTGCTTATGGAGAACCTACTGTATTGGTAACTGGCGATTTATCCTTTTTCCACGATATGAATGGTCTTGTGATGGGACAGACTGAGAAGCTCAATCTTTTAATCGTGCTATTTAACAATGATGGGGGCGGTATTTTTGAATATTTACCGCAAAAAGGGGTTCCTAATTTTGAATATTTATTTGGTACCCCCCAAGGCCTTACTTATAGTGCTTTAGCTGACTTGATGGGCGTTCAATATCAGGTGATTACTGATTATGAAACTTTCCCTCAAAGCGTACAAAAGGCGCTGGCAATAGGTGGTATCCATATATTAGAAGTAAAAACAAATCGTGAAGTCAGTCGTGAACTTCACAGAAAGTATACGGTAAGTGTGTATGAAAAATGAATTTGATACAGACGAAACACATGTGTATGACCAAGGTGAGCGGTCGGAGGTAGAAGCGGTTTTAGAAGCAGCCGATGATGTATATATCAATATTGATAATGTATCTTACCATGTTTCTTTACGGGGGGAAGGTATGCCATTGATTTGCTTACATGGTTTTGCTGAAGCTGGTGATACATGGGATAAACTGAATATTCCCGGTTTTCGTCTATATTGTGTTGATTTTCTAGGTCATGGTGTATCTGATCGTTCCAATGATCCTGTTATGTACCAATTAGATACAGTGTTACGTCATTTGTATACCTTGATTCATACGTTAGTAGGTCATGAATCCTATGGTATTTTGGGCTATTCAATGGGTGGTCGCATTGCCTTACAATATGCGGCTATGTATGAGCCTGAGCGATTGATGTTTTTGTTGCTGGAATCAGCTGCACCAGGAATTGAAGATATGCAAGTGCGTCAAGAACGGGCTATGGCAGATAAGGAATTGGCTAATAAAATAGAAACGCATTCCATTGAATGGTTTGAAGCCATGTGGTCACAACTGCCCATTTTTAAGACGCAACAAAAATTATCACCAGCGGTGCAACAGACTATAAAAGATCGGCGCTTAAGTAATACGCCTGAGGTACTCGCTCATACATTGCGTGGTATTGGTCAGGGTATGACGCTGTATGTAGGTAATCAAATTGCTGATTTAGAATTAGAAATTCTCTACGTGTCCGGTGAGTTAGATACTAAATATACGGACATAGGGCAGACCATTTTTGGAATTTGTGAAAATGTATCGCATGTTATTGTGCCAGATGTAGGTCACAATGTACATGTAGAGGCACCACAAGCATTTAATGAAATTGTAAATTTATTTTTATCTGATTATAATGACAAACGAATTAGTTAACGTTTATTAACTATGCCTATAGCGTTTCCCTCTAGGAGTGATAGTTGTAGTAGGCTATACATAATATACGTGCAAAATGATAAAGGTAATTATATATATTGTTTTGATTTAAAAGGAGGCTTATTATGAGCAAATTTGATTGGCAAGTATTAGATCGTGGTTATGAAGATGTAATTTATGAAACATATAATGGCATTGCTAAAATTACTATTAATCGTCCAGAGATTCGCAATGCATTCCGTCCTAAAACGGTGGTGGAATTAATTGATGCATTTACGATTGCTCGTGATGATACCGAAGTGGGTGTTATTATTTTGACCGGTGCTAACCATGGTGGCGATGTGAATAAAGAAGCATTCTGCTCTGGTGGTGACCAAAGTGTACGCGGTAATGGTGGTTATGTAGGTGAAGATCGCATTCCTCGTTTGAATGTTCTTGATTTACAACATTTGATTCGCATTACGCCAAAACCAGTTATTGCTATGGTTAATGGTTATGCTATTGGTGGGGGTCATGTGCTTCACATTGTATGTGATCTTTCTATCGCTTCTGAAAATGCTAAATTTGGTCAAACAGGTCCTCGAGTAGGTTCTTTTGACGCTGGCTATGGTGCTGGCTATTTAGCCCGCTTAGTAGGTCATAAAAAAGCGCGTGAAATTTGGTTCTTATGTCGCCAATATACAGCGCAAGAAGCCTTAGATATGGGTCTTGTTAATACAGTAGTTCCTTTTGAACAATTGGAAGAAGAAACGGTAAAATGGTGTGAAGAAATTCTTCAATTGTCCCCAATGGCACTTCGTTTCTTAAAGGCTTCCTTCAATGCTGATACAGATGGTTTAGCTGGGTTACAACAATTTGGTGGTGATGCTACGCTTATGTTCTACACTACTGATGAAGCTAAAGAAGGCCGTGATGCCTTTAAAGAAAAACGTAAACCTAATTTCAAACAATTCCCTAAATTCCCTTGATAGGAGGCCCTTAGTATATGCGATGGTTACGCGAGCGGGCGCAAGCAACACCAAACCAGCCCTTTCTTGATGGCTATACTTATAAAACGATTTATGAATGCACTGTATTGCAAGCGGGCTTTTTAGAGTCCGTCGTGCGTGACGATATGCGCTTAGGCCTTTGTAGTGAAAATTCTGTGGATATGGCCATAACTTTATTTGCTTTATGGTCTTTAGGAAAAGAAGTCTTTTTAGTTAATCCTCATTTGACGGTTGCTGAACAAGAAGAACAGGCACAAGCATTGGGAGTAAAATTGATTTTTGCCTCTCCAAGGGTGCAAGAAAAGGTAGAAGAAACCTGCAATGGTCGTTTTTGTCGGCCTCATCATAGCTTTGTTAATGAAGTGGCCTGGCGCACTTGGCCTAAGTTACCTCCTATGGATAAGGCGACACGGACTCGGTTAGTTCAATGCTTTGAAGGCCTTTTGGTACCGCCTTTAATGGATCAAGCCATAGCGGCGATTATGAATACTAGTGCTACAACAGGAACCGTTAAATCGGTGCCTTTACGGTGGGGGCAAATTGAAGCCCATGTGAAGGCATCGGCTCAAGTTTTAGGGGTAGATTCACAGGATAATTGGTTAACTGTGTTACCTATGTTTCATGTTTCGGGTTTATCTATTATTTTGCGCACTCTGTATAATGGTACGGCGGCTACGATTATGTCTTCTTTTGAGGAAGACCGTGTGGTAGAGGCAATTACTTCTGGTAAACTAACCATGGTTTCATTAGTGCCCACCGTGTTACAACGTATTGTAGATCGAATTACTACGCATGCGTTGCGCGTTGTTCTCTTAGGGGGCGAATTTATTCCTAATACTTTGGTAGATGTGTGTTTAGCTAAGCAGATGCCAATTTTTAAAACCTATGGCATGACAGAGACATTTGCCCAAAGTGCAACGGTTAATGTGTTGGCTAAGCCTGCCAAATGTGAAGCAGTAGGTAAACCGCTGCCGGGGGTTGTCATTGAAGTTCGTAATCCTGATGAAGCGGGGATTGGTGAGATTTGGTTGCAGTCACCTATGCTGATGACGGGCTATTTAGGGCAACCGCCTATTGTAGGTTTTTTCAATACGGATGACATGGGATATTTAGACGAAGATGGCTATTTATATATAGTCAATCGCCGACAAGATATTATTATTTCTGGTGGTGAAAATATTTATCCTAAAGAATTAGAAGACTGTTTATATCGTCTAGTGGGGATTACAGAATGTGCAGTAGTGCCTAAGACTGATGAACGGTGGGGGCAGGTTCCTATTTTGTATTACGCTGGCGAGGCGTCTGTGAAAGCGGTTAAAGAACATTTACTCAATCATTTAGGGCGTTATAAACAACCAAAAGCGATTTGTCGCTTAGCTAAATTACCACGCAATAATTCAGGTAAAATTATGCGTCGTACTTTAATGGAAGAAGCGGCAGATATGTAATCAGACAATAGGCAATAGGTAATAGGTAATAGGCAATAGGCAATAGCTAATAGTAAATCGCCAATCGCAATAGCTAACAGTCAGGTTCTTAGTATCTTGGTTATGTTATTGTTTTACTGTATTGCTGAAGGATTTATTATACAAAAGGAGGTGTGAGGGCATGGCGAAACTAGAAATTATAGGGACAGGTGGTAAAGACAATAAGGCAGTCACTCATAAGCCAGCAATTACTATAGCAACTATTAAGTTGTGGCATATTGCTTTGCCCTTGCGCTTTACTTTTAAAACAGCTCAAGGCACTGTAAAGACACGAGAAAGTTTAATTATTGAAGTGACTACGACTACAGGTTATACCAGCTATGGTGAAGTAGTGGCATTTACGGATCCCTTTTATACGGCAGAGACGTTGTCTAAGAGTAAACAAATACTGGAGACTACGTGGCTGCCGTTCTTCATTGGTAAAACTTTGCAGAGCCCCTGGGACTGTTATCATGTCTTGCCAATAGAGGCTAATGCTTTGCGTGTTCACTATCCTATGGCTTGGGCTGGTCTTGAAAATGCCTTGCTTCACGCCTATTATGGGGAACAAGGTTTGTCTACTATTGATGAATTAGTACCTGGTCATAAGAATGGAAATATAGCATCTGGTGTTGTTTTAGGAGATATGCCGATTAGTGAATTATTAACAGCAGTAGCCACTCATGAGGCACAGGGATGTGACCGAATTAAATTAAAATTGACACCTCGTGATGCGGTTTTACGGGTGCAAACTGTTCGTGAAGCCTTTCCCCAGATTATATTAGCTGGCGATGCTAATTGCAGTTTTTCTCTTGAACAAGTGGATGATATAATAGCCTTAAATGCCTATAATTTACGCTCCTTAGAAGAGCCGTTTCAGATACCAAAAGGCGAGACGGGGGTTACAGTGTATGCTTCGTTGCCTCAAAGTTTGCGTAAGGCTATTCAAAGTCCTATATGCTTTGATGAAAGTGTACAATCACTTCGAGAGTTGCAAGCTATGTATGAAACGGGTTGGCTAGATCTGTTGAACATTAAAATTGGTCGTTTAGGTGGTTTACGTGAAACACTGCGTTGCTTAGCATATTGTCGTGAAAAGCAGATTGGCTATTGGATTGGTAGCATGGTGGAAAGTGGTATTTCAAAATATATGCATGTACAATTGGCAGCCTTAGCAGATACCTGGATGGCCGGCGATTTGTCTGACATGAACCGTTATTTTGAACGAGATATTATTACAACACCGATTCAATTTCAAAAAGGCTATATGCCTGTTGATTTTGAAGCGGGTTTAGGAACGGCGATTGATACAAAGCAGTTGAAGGCGTACGCATTAGATTGTCAAGAATTTTGTTAGCTGTATTAGTTTGCTCGTGAAATGAGAGCTAAGGCTAAGATAAAGATAAATATAGATGTAAATATAAATATAAATATAAATGTAAGGATAAAATAATGAATTTAGTTGATCAGTTACAGATACAATATGTGAATATGACCGATACAGGCTTTGAAAGTGCTATGCAGTTATCTACTTTTCATGCACAACCTTTTGGTTACCTAAATGGTGGTGCTACCATCGCTTTTTGTGAAGCGATTGCTGGTATGGCTAGTAATCATATGGGGGAAGGTATGTATGTTGGGGTAGGTCAGACTGTTACAGCCCAGCACTTACAGGCTATGAAAGCTGAGGGTGTATTAAAAGCTAAAGGAACCTTGTTACATAATGGCAAGCGAAATCATGTATGGGAGATTAAGTTGACGAATGAACAAGATGAACTTATTTCTCAGGTAACCGTTGTGAATGCATTGATTCGTATGGAAAAATAGGCTTGTGGCATTTATTAGTGTAATAAAAGATTAAGTAATGATAGAAAAGACTAAATAGTTTGTTAGTACAGCAAAATAAGTATAGGAGTTTAGTTTGTATGTTAGAACGTAAGACATTTAGCCTAGTGGTGCTAGTTGGAATTTTGGCAGGGATAGTAGGGATAGTATTTACGAACCTCTTACATGTCATTCAACATGCTATGTATAACTATAGCAGTGCTGATGGCTATAGCTTTGGTATGGGTGTAGCTCAAGTGAGTGGTGAGCATCGACTGTGGGCACTGTTAGCCTGTGGCCTTGTAGGTGGTGTAGGTTGGGTATTGATTCATCGCTATGGTGGAAAATTAGTAGATGTTAAGGATGCTGTCAAAGATGTGACAAAGGAAATGCCACCAATCACTACTTTGTTGCATGCTACTTTGCAGATTATCACTGTAGGGATGGGTTCACCGCTTGGACGAGAAGTGGCGCCTCGAGAAGCGACTTCGGCCTTGATTACCTGGGTTATGCGGTATGTAGAGGTAACTAAAGAGAATAAAGCCTTATTAATAGCTTGTGCTTCTGGGGCTGGTTTGGCGGCAGTGTATAATTCGCCTGTATCAGCTACTATTTTCGTGTTAGAAACACTATTATTAACTTGGAATATGCGAGCATTAAGCTCAGCTTTTGTTGCTTGTGGGGTGGCTACATTTATCGTTCGTTTAGGTTTAGGTGATACGATTCAGTACGATATGCCACAGCCGGCTATAGTGGGTGCTTTTGCTGAATTTGCTGTTGTATTAGGGATTATTATTGGTCTTACGGTTGTTTTTTTTGATAAATCACAGGCTAAATTACCTAAATTTGATTGTAAAAGCCCTAAGATGATTGCTTTGGCAGTAGTAGCTTTTGGTTTAGTTGGTGTAATGGCTATGTATTTTCCTGCTATTTTAGGCAATGGTAAGCCAGGCAATCAGTTAACTTTTGCTGAATTAGTTAGTTGGGAATATGCGTTAGGTTTATTTGCTACTAAGTGGGTTGCCGTATTATTGGCTTTGGTAGCAGGCGCCTATGGTGGTAAAATCACACCATCCATGATGTTAGGAAGTACATTAGCATTAGCATTAGCGGTAGCCTGGAGTGCTATGGTTGGCCCTATTTCCATTGGTTTAGCTGCTTTTTTAGGGGCTGTTGTATTTCTTGGCCTGGCACAAAAAATGCCACTTACATCAGCGGTATTTATGCTTGAATTATCACGTTTTTCTGTGGAACTATTATTCCCGATTGCCTTAGCTATGGGGATGGGGATGTTGACACAGCAGTGGTTTAAAGAAAAAGTGTAGGGAGGTTTAGCTATGCAGGTTAAAGGCTTAGATCATTTAGTTATTACAACGCAAGATTTAGCTAAGTGTTTACATTTTTATGTAGATATACTGGGGATGACTGTTCAAGAAAGTAAAGGGCGTTATGCTTTGCACTTTGGGAGTCAAAAGTTTAATATTCATACGAAAAAAAGCAGAATTTTTACCAGCTGCGCAATATCCAACTTATGGAAGTTTAGATTTGTGCTTAGTTGTGGAAGGGCCTATTGAAGCAGTAGTTAATGATATTACTACTAAAGGATATCCAATTGAATTAGGTCCTGTAGACCGGAATGGTGCTTTAGGACCGATGAAAAGCGTTTATTTGCGCGATGGGGATGGGAATTTAGTGGAATTGTGTTGTTATGAGGGCGTGAAATAAAAAATAGTAGGGGATAAGCTAATTAGTTGTAGCTTATTCAGGAGAGTTGTTTATTTAAAAATAAATTTAAATTTTACTTTGCAATGAGGTTCGTAAGCGAATAAGAAAAAACTAAAAATTTTCAAAAAAAGTACTTGCACACATTTTTTACTTGTGATAAAATAACTTTGTTGTTGCGAAAGAGTAAATAACAAGCACGACGAAAAGAATAGTATTTCTTTTAAATCGGGGCATAGCGCAGTTTGGTAGCGCACCTGGCTTGGGACCAGGGGGTCGCAGGTTCGAATCCTGCTGCTCCGACCATTTTTTTATTGCGGGTGTAGCTCAATGGTAGAGCCCCAGCCTTCCAAGCTGGTCGCGAGGGTTCGATTCCCTTCACCCGCTCCATTTTTTTATGTGGAATTTTTTCTGTATATTATGCTGAAATTATAGTAATTCAAACTGACTTGAATTGCATTTTTTATAATGGTTAGTGTATAATATATACGGTGAAAAATTCTTTTTTTAATTTCATATGGTCCAGTAGCTCAGTTGGATAGAGCAACGGCCTTCTAAGCCGTGGGTCGGGAGTTCGAATCTCTCCTGGATCACCACAGTAAATAAGCGGATAGTTCGAGTTGAGCTATTCGCTATTTTTGTAATTTTCGGTAATTTTTTCGGTGATTTTTTTGTATTTCCATCTCCATGATATCTTCATAACTATATCGTAAAATATAGATATAGTTAATTAAGGGAGGAACAATATATGAAAATGACTAATGCTTTAAAACGTAGCCTTATGGCGGCAGGATTATTGGCAGTTGTGGCAACTCCGTTATTGAATGATACAGCTAAGGCTGCAGATAATACTAAACCAAATGAAAATGCAAATATTAATGCAAAATATAATGCAAATTATAATTCTGGCAATGATAAGAAGAATTTAGAATGGCAGGCAAAAGCTATTGAACAGCTATTGCGTGGGAATTTAGATTCTATTAATGAGCAGCTTAATGAGCGCTTGCAACAACAAAATGATAAAGCAGATAAGAAACAGCAAGCTCAAGTTCAGAAGCAAGAGGCTAATGGAAAATTGCCAATGACTTTAACATCACGAGCAAATTTACCAGCATCATATGACAAACAGTATATTCAAAATAACTTTACTGACTTATCAAAGTATGTACTTGATACAGGTTTCGTAAATTCTGATTTTAGATTATATGTACAACCAATTCGAGTAAATAAAGATGTGTTAGAATTAGTTAGTTATGGCTTCTTAACGGATAATACGCCAGATATGTTTGCCCGTTATATGGCATATGACTTAAAAACTGATACTGTATATTACAGTAAATACCGTTTAAATTATGATGCTAATACATTGAAAACAACGGAAGTGGAAACATTTGATTCTGTAGAAACTGAATCATTACCAGCTGTTCATGATGAAATGATTGAATTAGCAAAACAAGTAGGCTACTAATAGATTGAAGTAGATTCTATTAAGTAGTTTCAATATAAAAACCCTCAAGTGTGAGAGAAATACATCACATTTGAGGGCTTTTTTGCATATTTTATATATTTGTAAAAAAGGAATTTATATAGGTTAATGGAGAATAGTATAATATAAAATTTGTAATATAACATAGAATTGTAATATTCATAAAATTTGTACAGGTAGTGATTGCTATGAGAGAGTGTGATGACTATGGTGTTACTAAAAAGTGAGCAACCAACATTTCATCAAGTAAAGCTAACAGAAATTAAGAGGGATCTCTTTTATATTATGAAAGTAGATTCAGAGGATACGATTGCTGTTGAATGTATTGAAGACTTTAATCCGCAGAATATAGAATCATATATTCATTATTATATTGATGAGGCTCAACTTAGTATTCAAGAGTTAGCATCTATCAAAGGTAGTGCGGATAAAGTAGTGGCGGTTTATATGGATACCAATACTATGGACACACATCCTTCATCTGCGGAATTATATCATCTGAAGCACAATCCGATTATTTCCAAATTAATTAAACGAGATGTGCAGGGCATAGCTTTTTTGTGCTGTATTGATACGAAGACACATGTATTAAAGGGGATGACTAAAGCGGTGAAACGAGATTTATTACTAGCTTTGGAGAAAACCTTTGAGCATCAGCGGGCACTGCACATTATAGAGGGATATACTGTACGGCGTTTCACAGGGATTAGTGGTGAGCGAGAGACGATTTTTTCAGAAGCTATTAAAACATTTTTAGGGGACGATGAAAAATTTACCAGTATTTATAAGCATCGCAATGAAGATACGAGTGAAGATACATATTATCGGAGTCAGAGTGAACAATATTTTATTGCTTGTCATCAAGAGCCTGTAACACCACGGTTAGGTGTTGCTATCTTTAAACAAGCTGAAACGGTACTGCGCAGTATTGATAAAAAAGCACAAAATAAATTAGAGTACACGGAAGCACTACAGATTTTAAATGGTCGATTGGTTAATATTCGAGCCGCCACAGTACGCATGTTAGAGGATGTAGTAAAACTCTATTTAGAAGAACGAGGATATGAATATAGGAAAATAGGGGACACTAATTCACAAGTGAGACATGTACAACCGGGGGCTGTAGTAGGGGGAAATCAAGAGGATATAAAGGAAGTGTGGCTGGCACCTCGCTTTGGAGAACGCGATTGTATATATGTAGGTCCTTATAAGGACGGTTATTATGCAAGTGTAGAGTTAGTTGATCATACTTGGCTGTTTATAGATTGTGTAGTCACTAAAAAAGACGTACAACTTGCTGTATACGAAGAGGTGATGTATAAGTTATATGATATGACGGAATCAGTGAATAAGTAGTAGATAATATATATCACATAATGTCAAAAAAACGACTATTTTATATTAGATGGCAAATAATATAATTTTTAATATTATCAGAATAATTTATTAAACTATTAAAAAATTGAAAATAGTGGTTTATTTATTTGACTATGTATAGACTTTAGTACAGTAAAATGGACTTAAGGTATCAAGATTTATTCTGATATAGATTATACATAGTGAATTGCTATTAATGTTTTGTAGTAAAGGAAGGATTTTTAATGTAAGTAGTTTATAATTAAGGGTGATGATTATGAAAAAGTATTCAATGGAACATGTGATGAGGTTTGTTATTTTTAGTATTTTAGGTATTATTATATTTTTCATACCCGTAACTATCGGTGGAAAATCAACAATTCCTCTAGATCACGTAGTTTCCTATATTTTAAAAATCCCATATTTTCAGGAAGTATATGGCGGGCTTTTAGTTGTTATTGGAGCCTTATTGCCCTTTATTACTAGAACGTGGAACAAAAATACAACGACTACAATTTTTTCTGTTTTAAATATTTTGGCCATTCCTTTTGTATATATGGCACTGATGAAAACAGGCCCAGAATTCTTGATGAATAAAGACACGATTCCTTTTATTTACTCTAAAATTGTAGTGCCTGTAATTACAATTGTGCCGATTGGGGCAGCCTTTTTGGCCTTATTAATTAACTATGGTCTTATGGAATTTGTTGGTGTATTTATGCGGCCAATTATGCGCCCTCTTTGGAAAACACCTGGTCGTTCAGCCATTGATGCGGTGGCCTCTTTCGTTGGTAGTTATTCTGTAGCCTTATTAATTACGAATCGTGTATATAAAGAAGGTAAATATACCGCAAAAGAAGCAGTTATTATTGCTACTGGATTCTCCACGGTATCAGCTACGTTTATGATTATCGTTGCTAAAACTCTTAATTTATTAGATGTATGGAACTTATATTTCTGGGCAACGGTTATTGTTACTTTCTTAGTAACCGCAGTGACTGCACGTATTTATCCAATCAGTCGCAAAGCTGATGAATACTATCAAGGTGTGCAAGGCAATGTCGAAAAGACAGTAGTTCAAGATAAATTTAAAGTAGCTTTTGAAGAGGCTATGGAAACAGCGGCTCAAGCAGATGGTATTATTGTAGGTACATATCACCATTTACGTGATGGTTTAAATTTGGCCCTCAAAATTGCTCCGTCCTTGATGGCTATTGGCGTGCTTGGCATTGTTATTGCTAACCACACGCCGGTATTTAATGTACTCGCTTATCTCTTATATCCATTTACATTTGTTACGGGCTTTGAAGAGCCATTCCTTGTAGCGAAAGCGTTATCTTTGGGGATTGCTGAAATGTTCTTACCAGCTGTGTTAGTTACTCATTTAAGCTTTGAAGCGCGCATGTTAGTTGCTATTACTTGTGTTTCCGAAGTATTGTTCTTCTCTGCTTCGATTCCATGTATGATGGCTACTGAGATTCCAATTAAATTAAGTGATTACTTTATCATTTGGTTCGAACGTGTAGCTTTATCAGTTTTAATTTCTGTGCCTGTTATTTATGCAGTGAAATTACTTATGTAGTAAAGGTACGTATGTAGTTAAAAGTACGTAGATAGTTAAAGGTACTTAGATAATGAAAGTGCTTAGATAGTAAAAGTATTTTGAAATAAATATTAAAAACCGCCTTATAGTTGTTTTACACAACTATAAGGCGGTTTTCTTATGGGTAATTAATATCTAACTTACCTTAGTCATTTAATTTTGAAAAGTCAACGGTAATACCTAGAGCTTTGGCAATACCTTCACCATAAGCAGGATCACATTGATAGCAATGTTTAGCATGACGTTCTTTAATGAAATCAGGTACACCATCCATAGCTCGTGCTGTATTTTCAAAGAGCGCTTGTTGCTGCTCTGGTTTCATAAGTCGGAATAACTTGCCTGGTTGGGTGAAGAAATCAGAATCATCTTCGTAGAAATCATATTGGTAGGCCGGACCAGTTACATCAAGGGCGGGCTCTTTAAATTCTGGCTGATTAGCCCATTCGCCATAGCTATTTGGCGCATAACCAATAGTGCTACCATGGTTACCATCTACACGGCCAAGGCCATCACGATGATACATATTAACAGGACATTTAGCCGCGTTAACAGGGATTTGGTGATAGTTAGTGCCTAAGCGGTAACGCTGTGCATCAGCATAGGAGAATAAACGACCTTGCAACATTCTATCTGGCGAGAAACTGATACCTGGTACGATTGTAGACGGTGCGAAAGCTGCTTGTTCTACATCTTGGAAATAATTTTCTGGATTGCGATTCAACTCCATTACGCCCACTTCGATTAGAGGGAACTCATCATGGTACCAAACTTTGGTTAAATCAAATGGATTGTAAGGCATCTGTTTCGCTTGTTCTTCAGTCATGACTTGAATGAACAATTTCCATTTTGGAAAATCGCCATTTTCAATGGCATCAAATAAATCACGTTGATGACTTTCGCGATCGTTGGCTACTAGATTGGCTGCTTCTTGGTCGGTTAAGTTTTCAATACCTTGTTGGCAAACCCAATGGAATTTTACCCAAACCCGTTCGTCCTTAGCATTAATTAAACTGTAAGTGTGGCTACCAAAACCGTGCATATGGCGATAGGAAGATGGAATACCACGGTCACTCATTACGATGGTGACTTGATGAATGGCTTCGGGAAGGCTGGTCCAGAAATCCCAGTTAGCGGTAGCATCGCGTAAGTTAGTTTTAGGATTGCGTTTTACAGCACGGTTTAAATCAGGGAATTGTAATGGATCGCGAATAAAGAATACGGGTGTATTGTTGCCAACTAAATCCCAGTTACCTTCTTCGGTGTAGAATTTAACAGCAAAACCACGAATGTCTCGCTCTGCATCGGCAGCGCCACGTTCACCGGCTACTGTGGAGAAGCGAACAAATAAATCAGTTTTTTTGCCAACTTCTGAGAAGATATTAGCTTTTGTGTATCGGGTAATGTCGTTTGTTACAGTAAAGGTGCCGAAAGCACCAGAGCCTTTGGCGTGCATGCGACGTTCAGGAATTACTTCACGAGCAAAGTGGCCTAATTTTTCCATGAGCCACACATCTTGCATCAAAACGGGACCACGCTTACCGGCAGTCATGCTATTATTGTTGTCCGGCACGGGCGCACCAAAAGCAGTGGTTAATTTCTTTTTGTCACTCATTTTGTCTGTCCTCCTTAGTACTTACTAGTTTATTAATGTCTAAGTAATGGATAATTATTATCCGTTGTTAATAATATTATAGCATTAATATTTTCGATGTACAAGAGGTTATGCAAAATGTGGGAGTGACGAATGCATTTCGATAAAATATGTGAAATATATTAAATTTGATATTATTTTGTATTAGTAGTAATATACAATCATACACTGGATAAAAACTTAGTTTGAGGGGAGGGAATTAATAAGTGTAAATGATGTAGGTAATTAATTGGTATTAGGAGGTACGGCGTATGGAAAAGGAAGAAAAACTAAAAGTCCCTATAAAAGGATATATTGCTTTTTTTGTCGCAATTATATTATTTTCAGGAATATTTTCGAATGTGGACTCCTGGTTAAAAGTATTGGATTTTAATGTATTAGCTGGCTCGTTTGGTAAGACTGGTATTATAGCTGAGAAAGCAGTTGATTTTAGGGGGAGTGGTGGATATGGAGCCAAAGATGGATTTTTATTTGCTATTACTTTAATTCCAACTGTAATTTTAGCATTGGGAATCGTTAATATGGTTGACGGCCTTGGCGGATTAAAGGCGGCTCAAAAACTAATGACACCAATTTTAAAACCATTGTTAGGTGTTTCAGGTATTACCGCATTAGCTAATATTGCCAATATGCAAAGTACGGATGCGGCGGCTGGAATGGTTAAAGAATTGGTTGATACAAAACAGATAACAGATGAAGAACGTTCGATAGTTATTATGTACCAGACAAGCGCGAGTGCTTTTGTGACGAATTATTTTTCTTCAGGTGCAGCCGTATTTGGTTTTATGGAAATTCCTATTATTGCACCTATTGTAATAATGTTGGTCTTTAAAATTGTAGGAGCTAACTTACTACGCATATATCTTGCCATGATAAGTAAATCATCTCATAAGGAGGTAAGCTAATGGCTAATCAAGAGACAGTAGTAAAAAAGAACTTATTAGATTTATTTATTGAAGGGGCCCGAAATGGCTATGATATAGGGGTAAAAAGTCTTTTGCCAAATGTATTAATGGCGTTTGTGCTAATTAGAATTTTAGATGTGACAGGTTTACTAAAAATTATTGGCGAAGTATTTACTCCTGTTATGGCTTTATGGGGACTACCAGGTGAAGCGGCAACAGTTTTAGTAGCTGCCTTTATGAGTATGGGTGGTGGCATTGGTGTTTTGGTGAGTTTATATACGAGTAATATTGTGGATCCTATTCAGTTGAGTTCACTTGTGCCAGCTATTTATTTAATTGGTAATCCAATACAGAATATTGGTAGATGCTTAGGGATAGCAGGAGTTAATTCAAAACATTATGTTGCTATAGTAATAATCTGTTACATTAATGCATTATTAGCGATTTGGGCTACGAGACTATTAATGATGGTATTATAAAATGCTTTGGAGGTGGAGTCATGACTGAAAATTTTTTTAAACTATTGAAAAATGTGGATGTATACGCACCAGCAGCTCTTGGTAAGAAAGATATTTTGATTGCAGGTGAAAAGATTGCGGCAATTGGGAATAGTGGAGAATTTGACGCATTGCCACAAGTAAAAATATATGAATTGGAAGGTCAACGTTTAGTTCCTGGCTTTATAGATTCTCATGCTCATATTATTGGTGGTGGTGGAGAAGGTGGATTTCAAACAAGAACACCTGAAGCCGTACTATCTAAAATTACAGTTTGTGGAGTAACAACTGTTTGTGGACTTTTAGGCACGGATGGAATAGCTCGTCATGTGGAAAGTTTATTAGCTAAAGCATATGGCTTGGAACAAGAAGGTTTAACTACTTATATTTATACTGGAGCTTATCAGTTACCTACACCGACCATAACTGGGAGTGTTTTAAAAGATATAATGATGATAGATAAAGTTATTGGTCCAGGGGAAATTGCTATGAGCGATCATCGATCCTCTCAACCTACATTAGAAGATTATAAGCGGTTAGCTGGGGAAGCTCGTGTAGGGGGAATGTTAAGTGGTAAAGCTGGTGTGCTAAATATTCATATGGGAGATGGTAAAACGGGTCTATCCTATTTGTTTGCTATTGCTGATGAAGGTGAAATTCCTCGAACTCAATTTATACCAACTCATATAAATAGAAATGAAAACTTATTTAAAGAAGGCATTCAATGGGCAAAAGATGGAGGATATATGGATATAACCTCTGGTATTGTGCCTGGCAAGACGGGCACTGCTGTAAAACCTAGTACGGCAGTAAAGAGGGCCTTAGACAGTGGAGTCCCATTAAAACAGATTCTAATGAGTTCTGATGGAATGGGGAGTATGCCAATTTTTGATGAAGCAGGGAATACAATTGGTGTAGGTGTTGGAGATCAAAGTTCTATTTTTTCAGAATTGAGAGATATGGTCCAATTAGAACAGATTCCTCTTGAAACAGCAATATGCACAATTACTTCAAATGTAGCGGATGCACTAAAACTTAGTGGTAGGAAAGGATATGTAGAAGAACAAAAAGATGCAGACTTTGTAGTTATTGATGATAGTTTTGAAATTAATCAAGTATGGGCAAAAGGGCGATTAATGGTTGATAAAGGGTGTCCAATTGTTAAAGGAACCTTTGAATAATGATTTTGAAGAAATTTAACTGATAAAAAGCGAGCTCAGAAAGGGCTCGCTTTTCTATGTTATAATTTATTTTATGATAATAGTTAGCTGAATAATATTGTAGGAGGCCATTAATTTGAGACACGTCATACAGAGCATATATAAAAAATTAGTATTAGGGATCAGTATAGTTATGGCTGTTGTACTTTGTAGTATATCTAATGTTAGTGCAAAAACCGTTAATACCACAATTGCTGGTGATCATGGTGAGTTAGCTGCTATTATACAAACACCTGATAGTTTAGAAAATTACCCTATGGTTATTCTTATGCATGGATTTTCTGCGAGCAAAGATTACAAATTATTAGAGCTCATTGCTAATGGATTAGAGGTTAATGGAATTGCCTCTGTTCGCTTCGATTTTAATGGACATGGTGAAAGTGAAGGGCGTTTTCAAGATATGACTGTACCAAATGAAATAGAGGATGCTAAGAGGATATACACGTATGTGAAACAATTGCCAGCAGTCACAACGATTTCTTTGGTAGGTCATTCGCAAGGTGGCGTGGTGGCTAGTATGTTAGCGGGTGAATTAAGTAGAGAAGAAGGTAAAACAGCAATTCAGAGTTTAGTTTTATTAGCCCCCGCTAGTAATATCAAAGATGGGGCCTTGGGGAGCGGTATATTCGGGATTCAATTTAATGTGGATACAATGCCTGAATATATTGAATTACCTAGCGGTGTGCGAGTAGGACGAAATTATTTTAAAAGTGCATATAACTTGCCAATTTATGAAACGGCAAAGGAATATACAGGCCCAGTAAAAATCATTCATGGTAGTCAAGATGAAATGGTGCCTACTCGTTATAGTAAGGAATTTGCTAATATGTATGATAATGTGGAATTAGAAATTCTTGATGGCTATGATCATGAATTTACCCAGAATATGCCAGCAGTAGCGGACATAGTGACGAAGTTTATTGTAAATTCAGATGTCGTAAAGGGGAGATTAGAAGATGATAAAGCTCTATCGGTGTGGGAACAAATAAGGAGTTGGTTTTATAGAATATTATCATTAGTTAAATGAAAGTAGTTATTGAAATGATTAGTATGAGTTTGAGGGGGCTAAATATGTTAGAATCAAATTTACAATTAAATTGGATTAAATATGCTTTTACAGAAGATAGAGAACAGGGGGTTATAGAGAAATTTATTTATGTTTGGTTTGCATTTAATTCTTACTATGGTGAATATTTATTTGTTAAGGATGGGGATACTGGAGAGGTAAAATCTCGTAATGAATTATCTGCGATAATAAAATCATTAAATGTTCATCATACAATAGATATTAATTTTTTTAAATCAAAAGAATGTTTCCAATTTTTTACTGAAAATGATATAAAGAATATGCAACGAAATTGGTATTTAACAGCTCCTTATAGAGGTTATGATATTTATTCCTGTGAGTTGAGAAAATGGCTTAAGGGATATTTAAAAATTATCTACGGTGTTAGATGTAATTTATTTCATGGATCTAAACATGCATATGATAAAAAAGATATGAAAATTATAGGAAATGCCTTGCAATGTTTATGTTGGCTTTTAGTTTATTTTTGCCATGATGATAGCTTAAAAAGGGAAATTAAAAATAATCGAAATAAGTGGGACTGTATGTTATGAAATTAGTATGTTTAGATATTTTTAATTTTATGTCCAATGTTGTTCTATAATTAATTAAATTTTTTAGGCATATAATAGGAGTTTAGGTTATGGATAAGGAAAAAATACCATTTTTGAAGATTGTGTATTTTGATGAAGAAGCTGCAACAGATTTAATTTATATGAAAAATAAGGGCGCATTTTTGGAACAAGAAACTGCTAATAGAGAAAGAGAATTAGAGGGGGGCGGAAAGATTAAAGGCGGCTTTAGTGCCGGATTTGGTAGAAATTTAGTGAGTTTTTTATTGGGGCTTGAAGGTGAAACCAAAGTTAGTGGTAGCGCTACTGTGGCTATGGGGTATAATTCAAAAAGGCTGATAAATCAGGTTTTAACAAATACAGTTTTAACTGATTATTTAGAATTAGTTGAGAATGATATTAGTATTAAAAAATTTAATAGGGCAAATGTATATCCATATCCAAAATCATTAAGTCATATGAAATTGTTAACCCCTTATATGATTATGACTGAGGGGAAGATGCAGTTAGGTGAATTTAATCTTAATATTGGTATGATGGATGAGGCAATAGTTAAGGGAAAAGGTTATTTTGAAATGATATTAAAGACACATGATAGAGTAGATGTTTTGCGATTTAATTTAAAGTCGTTTAAAAATTCTTACTCTTTGGCGGATTTAGTGAAAATGGAGTTAGATTATCATGCGGTAAAAGTTGGGTGTATTGATTTACGTAGTTTAGAAGGGGAAAAGGAGTTTCAATATGTAAATGAAATTAATGAAGTTGATGGTTATGAACTGGCTAGTGAAAGTTATGATAGAAAAAATGAGTTCAAAGCTGATGTTTATGATGTAATATTGGCAGGAGTAGCAAATGATTAATGTTTTTTGGGGGCCAACTGAAGGGTTTAAAGATATTTTACCTAAAAATATTAGATATAAGTCATTATCAAAGTTAATACAGGAACTGGATGAGAAAAATAAAGAATATCGATTTGTAACAGACAAGATGAAACCAGAGGTAAGAAAGAAGAGAAGTATAAATAATCTAGTGGTTTTTTCTGAGGAATATTCAAGATTAAGTGATTCTGGTTTGTATGGTTTTTTATCAATAATTAAAGAAGTAAAGATTAAAAATCTGTATTTTCAAAATCCACCAGAAATAATTTTGAATCAACTTAATAGCTTTTATCAGAAAATAAATATAAAAGTATATGAGTACAAAAAAATTACAGCGAACAATATCGATGTTTTTAATCAAAGCTTTGAAAAAACAATATTGGGGCAGACAAACGTAAAGAATAAATTAATGACAAGTTTTTATAAATTGTCAGAAGGATATAATAAAGAAAAACCATTAGTGATGTTGTTTTATGGTCCTTCTGGGGTTGGGAAAACTGAGACTGCAAAGTTTATTTCAAATTTGGTCGGAGAGAAACTTTTTAGAAGACAATTTTCAATGTATCAAAATGAATCGTTTTCTAATTATGTTTTTGGTTCAAAACATACAAGCTCATCACTTGCCCAAGATTTACTTAATAGAGAAAGTAATGTAATTTTATTTGATGAATTTGATAAGGCTAATAATATTTTTTATAGTGCATTTTATGAAATGTTTGATGAAGGTTCATTTAGCGATAAAAATTATAAAGTGAATTTGAAGAATAGTATAATTATTTGCACGTCTAATTTTTTGGATTTAGCAGAGATTAGAAATGCTGTTGGAGATGCTATTTATAATCGGTTTGATGCTTTTATTGAATATAGAAATTTATCGGAAATATATGTAAAAGAGCTGATTGGTAAGAAGTTTATTGAATTATTTGCGAGATTAGGTGAAATGGATAAACAACTACTTAATTATAAAGAGTGTTTGGATGTACTATTAAAAAATGCAAATCGATTAAGGAATTCTAGAGAAATAGAGAGGGTCGTAAATGATTTTGTATTTACAAAATTAGTTAGTGAAAAGTATAAGTAAAGGTAATTTATAGTGCAGTTTTTATAAATGAATTTCTATTTTCTTCCCTCAATGTTATAATATATCTACCGTATACAAACGGATGTTTACCTAACAAGGTAAACATAGAGAAAAGAGAATTTTTTATCAATTTTATCAAGAGAAAAGAGGAGAGACTATGAGTTTACATTTATGGGAACAGGTGGCGGCATGGAAATCGCCAAAATATCGATTTGTTGATTTAACACATGAATTAAGTCCTGAAACGCCGCATTGGTGGGGATTCCAGCCTTTAAAAGAAACCGTGCTGTATGATTATCCTGAGAACAAAAAAGAAGGGGATACTTGGACTGCAGCGCCTATGCAGATTAAAGAATATACTGTGGTAGGGCAATATGGTACACATGTAGATGCACCCATTCATTTTGACCCTAAAGGACGAACTCAAGATCAACTTCGTGTTGAAGAAATGGTATATCCATTAGTTGTTATAGATAAATCTAGTGCAGTGGCAAAAAATCCAGATTATGAATTATCGGTTGAAGATATTCTAGCTTTTGAAGCGGAACATGGTCGGATTCCTGAAGGTGCTTTTGTAGCCTTTCGAACAGATTGGTATAAACGCCCGGCCAATGATTTTGAAAATAAAGATGAGGAAGGAAAGCCACATTCTCCAGGTTGGCCTATTCCTACATTAGAATTTTTGGTAAAAGAGCGTAATATTGGCGCTATTGGTCATGAAACAGCAGATACGGATGCAGCGATTCGTGCATTTCAACCAGACTGCCATCCATTGCCCGCTGAACAATATATTTTATCTCAAGATAGAATACAAGTAGAAGTGTTAGCTCATTTAGATGAGTTGCCACCAGTAGGTACGATTATTTTTGTAACCTTCCCACGGTTAAAGAATGGTACAGGCTTTACAGCGCGCGTATTTGCATTGGTTGAAAATGAATAAACACAAAAGCCCCCTCGGCCTAGGCCGAGGGGGCTTTACTAATAGTGAGCAATGCATACAACTGTTATACTTGCCTATTCACTATTCATATGTGGTAAGGTGTAAGGTGAAGTAGGTTAACTACTTTATTTGTTTAAAGCAAGCTTATTTCTTTTCAGGTTGAGCTGCTTCAGTGTCAGTGTTTTCGATGATTACATCAGTTTTCTGGAATTCGTTAGCGCTTTTTACTTTAGCGTTTTGCCAAGTGGCAGCGATTTTAGCATCTTCTACTTTTTTCTGTTGTGCTTCAGCTGGTGTGATTGCAATATCAGGTTTGTTTTTTAACTGATAGTTACGGTTAGCAAGGTTAGCTACTACGTTTTCTAAAGCAGCGTCAGCTGTGTTAGGTTGGATTGCATGACCTGCACCATTAGCATTGGAAGTGCTTTGTACGTTTTCAGAGTTGTTAGGGTACACATCTTTTTGGTAAGTGTAAATTGTGTTGTTAGCAAAGTCTAATTTGTAAGTAACAACATCTGTAAGACCAGTGTTAGGGTTTACAGCAGCTGCTTGGAAATCAGCTGTATCAGTATTTACATCGTAGTTAATGGATTGTACATTAACACGAGTTGTGTAATCTTTGTCAGAATGTACCCAGTACCATTGATCAGCTGGTAATGTTTTTGCAGAAGCTGCACCTGCTACTGTTGCGAATGCTAAACCTAAAAGTAATGTTTTTTGTAATTTCATAATATCTAAACTCCCTTCAAAATGAACATCAATTTGAATATCGATTATTTTCTATGTTTTTATTATAACACAAAAAGAACAATAATTTCAAGGGAATGGACGAAAAAATTAGTTTTTAACAATTTAATTGCTAGATTGACCTTTGGTTAACGAAGATTTTACTGACAAAAATAGTCTAAAATTTGAGAAAAATTAGTTGGAATTCATAAAATGAATACTTGCTGCAATTATTATTCTAAAAATGTATAATATATATGATTTTTATGACATTAACTCTAGCATATATTAAATTTTATTGTTATTATAGGATATGGAAGAATATCTATTATATTAATTATATAGAGAGTTATCTTTATATAACTTATAAAAGGATTGACGGATTTGCGGGTTTGACAGGAAGGATGTGTAGAATGCGAGAATTCCGTTGTGATTCAGAGGCTATGAGGAAGGGGTATTTGGCGTTAGCTGCGCAAGTAAGTAAAGCCATTGAAAAAGGGACGTTGTCCGTATATGATACACTTCAACTCGTAGTCATTGATGATGTAGTGGTTAATTGGTATGGGAAGGATCCGTTTCACGGGCGGTATTATGAGAAACCTGAAGATGTATTGCTTCAGATGGTAGGGCAGGCTCGTTATGAGTTTGAAAAGCCTTATTTCGAGGCTCATAGCACCAGCACCTTAGCTGAGTTAGCTATTAAAAAGCCGACTCAAAAACAAGCCGTTCCGGTGGTTGATCAAGTCTTTACCGATAGCGAGGCGGCTAAGTTGTGGGAAGTTGGTTTGACTGCGGTCATCAAAGCTTGTCAAGGAACGGGGCTTAATTGTTTTAATGAAACTGAATGTCGTGAAAGTGATGGCACATTTCTTATCAGCGAAGCGGGGATGACTCGCTTATTCGGTGAACGCCTTGATGATCAGGGAATGAGCATTGTTTTCATGCATATTGGTTCCGAAGAAGCTATGTTAGTTCGTTCTAAACTGCGTAAAATTTATGAAGCAAAGGCTGGCGCTAAAGCGGAAGTGGCGTTACACGAACGAATGGGTGAAATTGTAACTTCTTGTGTTAAATCTATTGCCAATGGTCATACGGTAGAATTATTGCATACTATTGAAGAAGTGGCTAAAGAAGTAGGAATTGAATCTAAAGTAGCTCGCGTAGTCACTGACTTTAGACGGTATAATCGTATTGTATGGGCATATTTGTTTACTTTAGTAGATAGTGATGAATTGGAAGTATGGCGTAATATCGGTGAAAATACAGATACCAGTGCGTTGTTGAATGCTTTACAAGAGGTGAAGGACGGCGTAGCCAATGGAAGCGCTAAAAAGGACGGCAAAGTTTCAACTAAGGCGAAAAAAGAAAAAACTGTAACGACACAAGCTATGGCTAGTCAATCACGACATAATCCACTCTTAGCTGGTTATGATGATGAAATTCTTGATGAACATGGTCTAAAAGCAGAGCGACGAGAATGGGATCAAGCCAATAATGAATATGGTCACGTAAATGAAGAGGCTTTAACTGATGATATTTCATACGAAGATTTAATGGCTAATGTGATTGAAACTGATTTAACAGATTTAATCAGTAAAGAAAAGAAATAAATGGGCTAAGATGAGAGTCGTGTAAATTTTTATATATGTTTTTAGGTTATACTTAATTAAGAAATTAAGTAAATACTTAACTTTTTTGTTGATAAGTTATAAAATATATCGTCAAGAGGTTATAAAGTTGCAAGTTTTATGCGACTTTATGGCCTCTTTTTTGATTGTCTGTGTGGTATGTGAAATTGGTATGGTCTATTGTTGTTTGTGGCTTGAAAAAAAGGGTGACATATGAAAAAATATATTTATAATATATTTTCTTAAGTAGTTTATTAAGTGCGAGGAGCGGATAATATGTCAGAATTAAGATGGAATCCATTGCTCGGCACATGGACGATGGTCGCATCAAACCGTAAATTGCGTCCCAATATGCCAAAAGATTGGTGTCCGTTTTGCCCTGGGGAAGGGAAAAAGGTACCTTCAGAATTTACTGTATATGCTTATGATAATGATTTTCCTGCGTTGACCCAACATCCTGAAGCGCCGTATTGGGATGGTGGTTTCTACAAAAGTGCTGAAAATTATGGCAAATGTGAAGTAATTTTATACTCGCCACGACATAATGTGAAATTTTATGATTTGTCGGTGGCTCATATTGTGGAACTATTGGATTTAATTGCTGATCGTTGTACGGCGTTAAGTGCAGATGAACGCATTAAATATGTATATCCTTTTGAAAATAAAGGGGAAGCGGTGGGTGTAACGATGCCGCATCCACATGGCCAAATTTATGGCTATCCTTTTGTGCCACAGAAGATTGAAACGGAGCTTCGTAATTGTAAAGAGCACTATGAAAAACGGAAACGCTGTTTACTTTGCCAAATGAACGAAGAAGAAAAAGATTCAGATAAACGTATTGTTGCAGAAAATGACAGTTTTGTTGCCTATATTCCGTTCTTTACAGATTATCCGTATGGTGTATTTATCGTAGCAAAGCGCCATTTGGGAATGCTATCAGATTGTACGGCTAAAGAACGGGAAGATTTAGCACGCATTTTAAAAGTAGTAACACAGGCTTTTGATGAATTATTCAAAGCGCCATTCCCATATATGATGGTATATCATCAAATGCCAGTGAATAGTCCTGAATATGCTAAGGCTAAAGATTATTACCATTTCCATATTGAGTTTTACCCACCATTTAGAGAAGCTAATAAGATTAAATATTATGCATCTTCTGAAATGGGGGCTTGGGCGGCCGCCAATACGAGTGCAGTAGAGGAAACAGCCCCTGTACTACGCAAGCTAGTTGATCAAATTTTAGAAAAGGAAGATATGAATAATGAATAAAGCGGAACTAATAGCTAAATTTATTGAGCAATTCGGAGATACTGGAAAGCCCATTGATTGCTATTTCGCCCCTGGGCGTGTGAATATTATTGGTGAACATCAAGATTATAATGGTGGTCATGTATTTCCTGCGGCCTTAACCTGTGGGATTTGGGGAGCTATGCGCCTACGGGACGATTCAAAAGTTCGTCTTTATTCTGAAAATATGGAAACCACAGTGGTGGTCGACATACATGATGATTTTGTATATGATCCAGTCCATGATTGGGCTAATTATCCCCTTGGGATTATAGAGTTTCTAAAAAAAGCAGGTCACACATTGTCTGGTATGGATTTATTTTACAGTGGCAATTTGCCAGCAGGGGCGGGGTTATCGTCCTCGGCTTGTATTTTAGATTTAACTGGTTATATGCTATGGACCGAGTTAGGATTAACGCCTATTGATCGGACTAAACTTGCTGAAATGGCGCAACAAGTAGAGTATAACTTTGTAGGCGTCAAGGTGGGGATTATGGATCAATTTGCTATTAGTCATGGCAAAGAAGGTCATGGCGTACTCCTCGATTGTACAGCTATGGAATTTAAGCATGTGCCCCTCAACTGGGGTGATTATCACCTTATTATTATGAATACCAATAAAAAGCGGGGCTTAGTAGACTCTAAGTTTAATGAGCGTAAAGCAGAATGTGATGCGGCGTGGGCAGAGATTCAAAAACATTACCCGCTTGAAGCGTTGGCGCTAGGAACTGAAGCTGATTTAGATCTAATTGCTGATGATGTATTACGTCGTCGGGCACGGCATGTCATTACAGAAAATCTGAGAGTGTTAGCCTTTATGGAGGCTTTAAAAGCTGGTGATACAGCAAAGATTGCTGAAATTATTACGGCATCTCATACATCGTTGCGTTATGATTATGAAGTGAGTGGCTTAGAGTTAGATACGATGGTAGAGATTGCTCGCAAACAACCAGGTTGTTTAGCTTCTCGCATGACAGGCGCCGGTTTTGGTGGTTGTGCAATTGCCTTGGTGGCTACTAAAGATGTGGCGGCATTTAAAGAAAATGTACCTAAATTATATGAAGCGGTTATTGGAACAGAACCTACTTTATACGATGCCGAAATAGGTGATGGCGTTTACAGTTTATAAATACCTGAGGAGGTGAAGGCATGCAATCTAAGCAGGTATTGAATAATGATGAGATTATATTAAATTATATACGCCGTAATGGCTCTGTTTCAAAGGCTATTATTGCACGTAATACAGGAATTACGCCACCGACAGTGACTAATATTTGTAATACCTTAGCAGAAAAAGGTCTCATCTATGAGGATCGTCAAGAACGAAGTGCTTTAGGTCGCCCGTCTATGCTCTTAAAATTTAATGAGCAAAAGGAGATGCTCCTCATTATTCATGTGCGTACACACAATGTAGTTTGTTATGTTGTGCAATCTGGTGGGGTTATACTTCATCAGATGAAACAGTCTATTATTGGTTTAACCGTAGAAGAAATTTTAAATACAATTTATCATTGCGCTGAAGATATTATTGAAGATATGCGCTGGACGATAGCTGCTATTGGTTTAGTGTTGCGAGGCCCAGTTGATTCTAAGAAAGGTATATCCATTTACTCACCTAATGGTAAATGGACTAATATTCCTTTTAAATATATTTTAGAAGAACGGTTCCAATTGCCGACTTATGTAGAAAATGATGTTCGCTGCTTATCAACTGGTGAATATTATTATGGCAGTGGCAAAGGGATTGAAAATCTATTAGTTTTAAAATTTAGTTATGGCTTAGGTGCTTCTTTGATTTATCATGGCTCGCTGTATCGGGGCTACAATGATTATGCTGGTGAAATTGGCTATTCTGTGATTGATATTGACGAAACTAAGCAGAATTCCTTTACTCGATTAGAAGAGGTAGCCTCTGAAACGGCTATTCGGGAATATGTATTGACTGAAGTTAAAAAAGGTCGCCTATCTAAAGTAGCGACTAATCAAGAGATTTTAGCTGATGCATTCCGTGTGGAACCTATTTATGAAGCCGCTGTTGAAGGCGATGAGATTTGTTTAGAAGCCTTGAATCGGGTGGGGAAATATCTAGGAATTACCTTAGCGAATTTATATAACATGATTAATCCGCAACGCATCATTTTGAGTAGTGCCATGGGCAATGCGGTAGGTACTATGGATCCAATTTTACGAACGGTGCTAGAGAAAAATTTACATCGTGCACAGTCTGTGGATTTGGTGTATTCCGGTAATGGTAGTTATTATACTTTGTTAGGCATGGTAGATATTCTAAGTAGTCGCCGTGCCAGTGATGTATGGCTCAATGGAGGCCGATAATTGGTAGAACCGCTAATTCATAGCGAAATATAGAGTCTACAGTTTCATCTTAAAGGAGGAATTTCTCGTGAAAAAGGCATGGAAAGCAGCAATGTTAGCAACCTTCGCAGTAGGGGCGTTGGTAGTGAGTGGTTGTGGCAGTGATTCTGGTAGTTCAGGTGGTGGCGATTTACCACAAGTAGGGGTTGCCATTTATAAATTTGACGATACCTTCATGAGTGGCGTGCGTGCTCGTATTGATGCAGACGCTAAAGGGAAAGCAAAAGTGGATATCGTAGATAGCCAGAACTCCCAACCTACACAGAATGAAAAAGTTGATTTATTCCTTAATAAGAAATATAAAGCAATTGGTGTTAACATTGTTGACCGTCCAGCAGCAGGTGGGATTATCGACAAAGCTAAAGCCGCTAATGTACCAGTAGTATTCTTAAATCGTGAGCCTTTAAAAGAAGATATGGCAAAATGGGATAAAGTATACTATGTAGGGGCTAAAGCTGAACAAAGTGGTGAAATGCAAGGTAAAATCTTAGCAGATTACTTCAAAAAACATCCAGAAGCTTATAAGAGCAAAGACAATGTATTACACTATGTATTGATTAAAGGTGAACCAGGTCACCAAGATGCAGAACTTCGTTCTAAATATGTAATTGAATCCCTCAAAAGTGAAGGTATTCAAGTAGAAGAAATTGCACAAGATACAGCTATGTGGGATCGTGTAAAAGGTCAAGAAAAAATGGCTGCTTTCTTATCTAGCTATGGCGATAAAATTGATGCTGTAATTTCCAATAATGATGATATGGCTTTAGGCGCTATTGAAGCATTAAAAGCAGCTGGCTACTTTAAAGATGGTAAATACATGCCAGTTGTTGGTGTAGATGCGACAGCACCAGCAGTACAAGCATTAAAAGATGGCACTTTATTAGGTACTGTACTTAACAATGCAAAAAAACAAGGGGATGCTGTATTTAACTTAATGTTAGTATTATCCAAAGGTGAAACTCCTACAAAAGATAATGTAGGATTTGAATTAGTAGACAAACAATATATTTGGGTTCCTTACGAAATCGTAACAAAGGACAATGCAGATCAAATCTTAGGTGATAAATAGTCAGTAAGAGGGGGGAGGCTTGTTGCAGGCCTCCCTCATTTACTAATAACTGGTAGGAGGGCAAGCATGAGTGAGTATATTTTAGAGATGCAACATATAACTAAATCATTTCCCGGCGTAAAGGCACTAAATGATGTATCTCTGCGGCTCCGTCCAGGTTCGGTACATGCGCTTATGGGCGAAAATGGTGCTGGGAAATCGACCTTGATGAAATGCTTATTCGGTATATATAAACAGGATGAGGGACAAATTATACTAGATGGTGAACCAGTTGACATTTCTGATTCACGCACTGCGTTGGAGCTAGGTATATCCATGATTCATCAGGAATTATATCCGGTGCTACAACGAAATGTAATGGAAAATTTATGGCTTGGACGGTTTCCAACCAAGCAATTTGGTCCGCTTAAATTAGTGGATCATAAGAAAATGAAAGAGGATACCTTAGCTCTGTTTAAAGAGATAGATGTGGCGATTGATCCTGAGGAGTTAGCGGGACATTTATCTGTTTCTAAATTGCAGAGTATTGAAATTGCCAAAGCCGTATCACACAATGCACGGATTATTGTAATGGATGAGCCAACCTCGTCGCTTACAAGTGATGAAGTAGAGCACTTATTTAAAATTATTGCCAACTTGAAAGCTAAAGGCGTGGCTATCATCTATATTTCTCATAAAATGGAAGAAATCCTACGCATATCTGATGAAGTAACGATTATGCGTGATGGTAACTATATAGGAACTTGGCCATCTGAAGAATTAACGACTGATTTAATTATTAAGCGGATGGTAGGCCGTGAAATGACGCAGCTTTTCCCAGAGAAAACGAATGAACCAGGAGAAGAAGTATTGCGTGTTGAAGGGATGACCTCAGTGCGAGATCACTCCTTTAAAGATGTGAATTTCTCGTTGCGTAGAGGTGAAGTGCTGGGCATTGGTGGTCTTGTAGGGGCACAACGAACGGAAGTTATAGAAGCGCTCTTTGGATTACGCCATTTAGCATCAGGCAAGATCTTTATTCATGGCAAAGAAGTTAAGATTAAGAGCCCTCGTGATGCTAAGAAACATCACATTGCCCTATTAACAGAAGAACGACGGGCTACTGGCATTTTCCCAATGCTTAATATTGTAGATAATAATACGATGGCTTGCATGCCAAAATATCGCAATAAGGTGGGCCTATTAAATGACAAATTGCGTGAAATTGACACCCAAGAGGGGGTTAATTCACTGCGTATTAAAACTCCAGATACACAGACTCGGATTCAATCCTTATCTGGTGGGAATCAACAGAAAGTATTAATTTCAAGATGGTTAAATACAAATCCAGAAATTTTGCTGCTTGATGAACCAACTCGAGGGATTGATGTAGGGGCTAAATATGAAATTTATACGATTATTAATCGTTTAGCTTCACAAGGTAAAAGTGTAATCATGATATCTTCGGAAATGTCTGAATTACTAGGTATGAGTGACCGCATTATGGTCATGAGTAATGGTATTATGGAAGGCATTATTGATGCGAAGGATGCAACTGAAGAAAAAATCATGGAACTTGCTACGGCAGGTTTAGTATAGGAGGATAAAACTATGAGTGGATCACGCATTAGCAAGTTTATGACGCAAAATGCTATTTATATTGTATTGATTGTTTTAGTAGCGGCTATTTCAATTTATAGTCCTAACTTTTTGTCGATGACAAGTTTTCGTGATATTTTAATTCAATCATCACCACGTGTTATTATTGCCTTAGGTTCGGCTATGATTTTGATCACGGCTGGCTGTGATTTGTCCGCTGGTCGTGTGGTTGGTTTAACCGCGGTTGTTTCAGCATCCTTGTCGCAGATGCCTAATTATCCGCATCCGTTTTTTGCACAGGTGCCAGAGTTGCCAACCTTTTTACCTATTATTATTGCTATCGCAGTGGGCGCTACGGTAGGTCTCATTTCAGGGTTAATCGTAGCCTATTTAAAAATAGTACCATTTATTGCTACGTTGGGTACGATGGTTATGACCTATGGGGTATGTTCTTTGTACTTTGATATGGAACCAAATAATTCGCAACCTATCGGTGGTTTGCGGTCAGAGTTTACTATATTTGGCTCTGGATCACTGGATTTAGGCTTTATTACGATTCCTTATATTGTTATGATTGCAGCGGTTATTGCTTTTGTTATGTGGATTGTATATAACAAAACAGTACTTGGTAAAAACATGTTTGCCATTGGTGGAAATCCGCAAGCCGCTGTTGTATCTGGCATTAATGTGGCAGCCACTTTAATTGCTATTTATGTTATTGCGGGCGCTTTGTATGGTGTTGGTGGTATTCTTGAAGCCGCTCGTACTGGTGGGGCTACCAATAACTATGGTAATATGTATGAATTAGATGCTATCGCAGCTGCCGTAGTAGGTGGCGTATCTGTTACCGGTGGTATTGGTACTGTGCCGGGAATTATTGCAGGGGTACTTATCTTTACTGTTATAAATTATGGCTTAACATTCGTAGGTATGGGACCATATTGGCAGCTCATCATTAAAGGCTTAATTATAGTTGTGGCAGTAGCTGTTGACGTACGTAAATACTTAGCTCGTAAATAAGATTTGATAAGCTGATTGAATAAGTTTATTTTGCAAAATGTTTAAAAAAGAGAAATTGATGAATATTTTTACGATTCATTAGTTTCTCTTTTTTATGTTTTATATTAAAAATATGGTATTTTAGTAGGTGAATTGTCTATCTATTACAGTATTTGTTGTATGCGAAAGAATATATATGTAATTAATGAAAGTTTATTATAAATGTTGCGTTATATATAACTAATGATATATAATGATATTAGTGTATAGTATGATAGAGATATTTGAATGTATATATAGATATGCGTATTGTAACGGGAAATAGTATGTATATTTATGTATGTGTTGTGGTGGCAAGTTTGAAAAGTATTAAATAGGAGTGAAATAAAAGACTATGAAGCGTGCGGGATTAACCGTGAGCGCCATTTTTGTGTGCCTCATAATGGCTTTTGTGTGGTGGAGCTATAGTGGAGCAGATGAAAAGGACGCAGGCATTTGGCAACGAATTGTGGCGGGATACCACAAATATATGCCAATTCCTGATAGCAAGCCATTACATATACGTCAGCTAGTGACTCCTGATATGAGTACACGGCGTATTATTTTATGGGAAACGAAAGCCCAACAAGCCAATTCAGTGGTTAAGTATAAATTAAAAGGGCAAAGTGATGATACCATTCAAACGGTGTATGCTGTATCAGAATTATTTGAAGACGATAAGGAACGGCGATATATTTATCGGGTAGATTTGCGGGATTTACAGCCCAATAAAGAATATGAGTATCAAGTGGGGCGTGAAGGTCATATTGATGATGAGTGGCATTCGTTGAGTACGAAGCAGAATGCTAATTTTTCGGCCCTTATTTTTCCAGACTCACAGTCTAATGATTATACGAAGTGGTCGAATTTAGTAAACACGGCCTATACAAAGAATCCTAATATTCAATTTTTTGCTAATCTAGGTGATTTAGTAGAAAATGGTGAATCAGCGACACAATGGAATCAGTGGTTTACAGCAGTGGAGCCACTGATTTCAGAAGTGCCTTTCGCAGGTGTTATTGGGTCACATGAATTTTATACGATGGATTTAAAATTACGTGCGCCTATAGCTTATGCGCATTTTTTTCCTTTTATACAGGCAAATTCATCGTTACGACGTGAGCCATATTACTCCTTTGACTATGGGGATGTTCATTTTGTTGTATTAGATACAGAGTTAGAAGCCGTGCCTGAAGCGGTGCGGGAACATATGAAAGATGTACAAGTGGCGTGGTTAAAAGCGGATTTAGAGGCATCTAAAGCAACTTGGAAGGTTGTTCTAATGCATCGTGATGTATTGCAATATGGACGGGTTCAAAATCCGAGTAGTGAATCTGGCATTTCCGTTATTGGCCGGATGTTTATGCCTGTATTTGAAGCCTATAATGTAGATTTAGTATTATCGGGCCATTATCATATGTATCGGCGTCATGGTCATATTGTTAATTATAGTCGAAGCACTACAGGGCCTTATTACATTGTTAGTGGTGTGGCGGGCGATGTTTTTTATAATGAACATTGGAAACCTCATCCACTCGATGAATTTGCGCCGCCATCAGACGATAGAACAAACTATTTAGTGTTAAGTAAAGAGAACAATGACTTGATAGTAAAAGCCTTTTGGGATGATGGCGTACAATTTGATGAATTACGGTTAACTAAATAAAGTGATGCTAATGCAATTAAAAAGGACTGATACCTTAATGAGAGGGTATCAGTCCTTTTATTATACGCTTTTGATTTGTTTTGATAAGGTATCTAAAAATAATTGAGCTGCTGTACTAAAGGTGTGTTGTTTTCGCCATAAGCAATACATAGTTGATATGTTTACATCGCTAAGGGGAATGAAGGTTAAATCACTATTTAAGGCCGTATTGACTATTTTATCATAGGTAAGAGCGTAGCCAACGCCTTCACGGACTAGGATCATGGCATTATACAGTAGATTATAGGTAGCTACAATATGTAATTTAGCATTACCAAACCAGCGTGGAAAGTCGATAATCATATTCTGACGAGAGCAAATTAATGGTAAACCTATGAGTTCTGGCAATGTTAAATAGTCTTTCTGTGACAGCGAATTATTTTGAGGAACTATTAATCCCCATCGATCGGGCATAGGCATTGGATAGCTTTCATACTTTGTAGAGTCTTGATAGTCCATAATAAAAGCAAAATCTAAGAGGCCTTTATCGAGTTGTTCTAATACATCTTGAATATTGCCGCTGAAAACATGGAGTTGAATTTTAGGATGTACTAATTGTAGCTCTTTAATAGCTTTTGCTACGGTGGTAAACGATTCTGATTCAGCACTGCCAACATATATGGTACCTTCAGCTAGGGTGGCTAAATTCTGGAATTCCAGGGTAGTTTTATCTGTTAAATCTACAATATCGTGAGCACGTTTTTGTAGTAAATGGCCGGCTTCAGTTAGCTCTATATTGTAATTAGTGCGCGTGTAGAGCTTAACACCTAATTCGTTTTCTAAATCACGAAGCTGTTTTGACATAGTAGGCTGTGTAATATGAAGCTTTTGTGCAGCTCGTGACATATTGCCTTCGCGAGCCATTTCTAAGAAGTAGCGCAGTACACGTATTTCCATAGGTCCTCCTTTTCTTTTGTTACTTATAGTATAGACTAAATAGAAATAGATTAAAAGCATAACTAGATATAAATTATAAATAATTGCTATATTTACTGCTCTGAATATAATAGAAGTATCGAAACTTTGTTAAGCGGCTTCTGTATAGATTAGAAATTAGAAGGTCTAGGCAGTGCAAATTTACAAGGTAAATAATTGTAAAGGAGAGGTGATATGACATCGTCTAAATTAGTTTATATTCTAGCTATTGGCGTGTTCGGTATTTTAAATACAGAAATGGGTATTATTGGTGTATTACCGTATATTGCCACGCAATATAATATTTCCTTAATTCAGGCGGGTAGCTTATTGAGTGTTTTTGCCTTAGGTGTCGCTTTAGCAGGGCCGACGATGCCTTTACTACTATCAAAGTGGCCACGCAAACCACTAATGTTATTCGTATTAGCCGTATTTACGATCACAAGTATTTTGGCGGCGTGGGCGCCTAATTTTGAGACTTTATTTATAGCTCGTTTAGTGCCAGCCTTACTACATCCTGTGTATTGTGCTATGGCATTTTCCTTGGCCGCTAGTTCAGTTGCAAAGAAAGATGCACCAAAAGCAGTGGCTAAGATTAATATGGGTGTGGCTGCTGGTATGGTTATAGGTATCCCTATTAGTAATTTTTTAACAATTCAGTTAGGTTTGAGCTTTGCCTTTTTATTTTCGGCATTAGTAACCGCCTTAGTTTTTGCTTTAACCTTGTGGCAGATTCCTGATTCATTACCACATGAGCAGATTTCTTATGGCGAACAATTACAGGTGTTGCGTAAAGTTTCTTTATGGCTAGCGATTTTCTTTGTAATTGCACTGAATGGTTCTATTTATGGTGTATATAACTATTATGTATGGCGGTATATGTTTAGTCGTAGTGGCTACTATTATTTTTATAGGACAGCGCCTATATGAAGCTCGTTTAAGTTCGTAATTATTAAATATTTATATAGTCATTGTGTTTAAGGAGGATATATATGAAACTTAGTAAATCTTTTTTGAAAAAAGCAGTAATTGCAGCTGTAGTTGCCTCGGTATATGGTATGAGTGGTGGTCATAATTCTGCTTTGGCAGCTGAGGTAGAGTATGTGCCAATTGCGAGCAATGCAGCGCATGTGGCTAAAGCACAGCAACAAGTAAGGCCTACAACTGATGCACAAGATAAAATTAATTCACCGGTGAATCAACCAGAAGCATTAAAATTAGAAACAAAATGGGATAAAATTTTCCCAAAAAGTGACAAAGTAAATCATCGCAAAGTGACCTTTGTCAATCGTTATGGCATTACCTTAGCAGCCGACTTATATACGCCTAAAGCTGGAACTGGTAAAATGGCAGCCATTGCCGTTGCAGGGCCTTTTGGGGCTGTTAAAGAACAAACTTCTGGTTTATATGCACAAGCATTAGCTGAGCAGGGGTTTGTAACAATCGCTTTTGACCCATCCTATACGGGGGAAAGTGGAGGCACACCACGTAATATGGCATCTCTAGATATTAATACAGAAGACTTCAGTGCTGCCATTGACTTTTTAGGTACTTTAGACAATGTAGACCGTGATAATATTGGTCTTATGGGTATTTGTGGTTTTGGCGGTATGGCATTATCTGATGCGGCTATGGATAAACGCGTGAAAGCAGTGGCTACGTCTGTTCTTTATGATATGTCCCGCTCGATTGGGCAAGGCTTAAATGATTATTATACAGCGGATGATCGTGATAAAGTATTACAATACTTAGCGGATAAACGTTGGGAAATGGTTGATAGAGGTACTACGGCGCCTGGCTATCATGAGGTACCTATTATTGATGGACAGTTAATAACCTTAGAAGATGGTCATTTGTTACCAGAAGTAGCTTCTCCAGATATGGATCCAGTAGGTAAACAATTCTTTGATTTCTATCGCACTGGTCGAGGGTATCATCCACGTTCCATTAACTCTACAACGGCTTGGGTAGACATTATGCCGTATGGTTTCATGAATTTCAGTATGTCTGCGCATTTAGATGAAATCGCACCACGTCCTGTATTATTGGTGACTGGTGAAAATGCTCATTCTCGTTATATGTCCGAAGATGTAATGAAGGCATTAACTGGTGATAATAAAGAATTGCTTATTGTACCAGGTGCTACTCATGTAGATTTATATGATAAGACAGATGTAATTCCATTTAAAGAAATTACAGAATTCTTCCATAAAAACTTGAAGTAATTTATAAAATACTACTTGTAGGTATTTAAGTACTTATGAGTAGTATTTTTTTAGAAATTAGTGTGTTGCTACTAAATTAATAACTTTAATAGTAGGAGGACAGATAAGTAGCTATGAATAGAATAATTATTAAAATTATGGTCCTAGTGAGTATGATTGTAAGTGGTCTTGGCGGACAATCTTGGTCTGCTCCTATGTTTATACGGATTTAGGTGAAGCGGTTAATCCTATGGATTGGGAAGAATTGCTTGGTGATGGGAATGTTACGATTACATTCTCAAAGTAGTAAAAAAATGCCTTGACTTGAAGTTAACTCTAAATTATATAATACAATTAAATGGAGTATATTCGATATACTGAAAGTTAATTGTATTGAGTTAATCTAATTGTGGATCTAGGAAATATTTAGCCGTATATATTCCATTAGGTTAATAGTAGAGATAAAGAGAATGTTGGAGGGGCTATAACATGGAAGGACATAAAAAAAGACAACCGTGGTTCATTTGGCTGTCTGCTGTAATTGCGTTAGTTGTGGTGCTAGGCACCATTGTATCATCAACTGCTTGGGGCGCTCATATTATGCGACAAAGTCGCAGTTTGTATTATCAGTATATGCCACACGCTGGTGTTGAAGCTCGTTATGTGCGGCAATTAGTTACGCCTGATATGGCTCATTCACGAATTATTATGTGGGAAACAAGACAGCCTATAGAGGACCCCGTTGTATTATATAAGCTAGCCGGTGCTTCAGACAGTGAAATTCAGACGGTAGCAGCCACAAGGGTACGATTTGAGGAAGATGATACAATTCGTTATTTATATAGAGCAGAATTAACAGGCTTAGCAGCGAATAAAACGTATGAATACCAAGTTGGGCAAAATATAGTGACTAAAGATTGGCGCATATTAAAAACAGCTGCTAATGATACATTTACGGCCTTAGTTTTTCCTGATTCGCAGTCAGCTGATTATCGTGGGTGGCATGAATTGGTAAAAACGGCATATGCTAATAATCCAGAGGCGGGCTTATTCATTAATATGGGCGATTTAGTAGACAATGGTGAATCTGCTTCGCAGTGGGATGCTTGGTTTGATGCGGTAGAACCTATGATAAGCAATATTCCTTTTTCCGGTGTTATAGGAAATCATGAATATTATTCCTTAGATTGGCAAATGAAAGAGCCTACCGCCTATGATGCTTTTTTCAAGTTTAAAGCACCTACGGTAGGCTTAGAAAGTACAGCTGCTGGTGATTCATCACGGCGTGCTTTTTATTCCTATGATTATGGGGATGTTCATTTTGTTGTGTTGAATACACAGTTTCAAGAGATGAATGAAATGTATCGTGATGCGGTACAAGCAGAACAATTAGCTTGGTTAGAGCAAGATTTGGCAGATACAAAACAGCCATGGAAAGTCGTGCTTATGCATCGTGATGCATTTACTTACCCTCATACGAAGGCTCCTAATAGAACGGCCGGTATTAATGAAATGGGTTACATGTTTATGCCAACCTTTGAAAAGTACAATGTGGACTTAGTATTATCGGCTCACTATCACATGTATCGACGTCGTGGTCATGTAGAGAATTTTCAGCGCAGTGAAACAGGCCCTTATTATATTATTACTGGGGTAGCCGGTGATGTGAAATATGCAAATATTTGGCTTGATCATCCTTTAGATGAATATAAATCGCCATATTTAGAGGCCGATAATTATTTGGTATTGCGTAAGCAAGCGGATTCGCTTACGGTAGATGCTTATTTATCAGATGGTACACAGTTTGATACCATTACCCTCACTAAATAAGTTCGCTTAGGGTATCGGCTACATATTGTAAATCCGATTCTTTGTGAGCGGCCGTTACCGTTAGGCGCAAACGACTTTCGCCTTGTGGTACTGTTGGCGGACGAATAGCTGTTAAAATAATACCTCGTTCAAATAGTTCCTGAGATAATTTTAGGGCTGTTTCGGCAGAGCCAACGATGATAGGGAAAATAGGTGTTGGTTGATACTGTGCTGCTAGGCTGGTGGCTGTTGTTTTATGAGCCACAGTGATTCTTTTCTGTAATAGAGCTTGAGTCATATACTCTATGTTATGTTGTAGTCGCTGGTATATGGAAGCATCTTGCGATAATAGGGTGAGACTCTGCTGTGCGGCGCCAATAGCCGCTGGTACTAAGGCGGTGGAGAAAATAAAACTACGGCTCCGATTAATAAGCGTATTAATGATGAGCTCATTGGCACAGACAAAACCGCCTTCGCTGCCTAAGGCTTTGCTAAGTG
This sequence comes from Veillonella intestinalis, assembly GCF_943192895.1. Lineage (NCBI taxonomy): Bacteria > Bacillati > Bacillota > Negativicutes > Veillonellales > Veillonellaceae > Veillonella > Veillonella intestinalis. Next base: position 285,036 of record NZ_CALPCB010000001.1, read on the forward strand.
TGCCGAGCTGAATGTCGACCTCTTGACTGCAATTAAAATGATGTGCGGTGCCTCGACCAGAGCCAATAACCCCGGTAGCGTGAGCGTCATCTACCATGAGCAAGGTTTCATAGCGTTTGGCAAGGGTCACTAAGTCTGGTAAAGGCGCTATGTCACCGTCCATGCTGAAAACGCCATCTGTCACAATTAGTCGTTTGCCAGTAGGCGGTAGTGATTTTAGTAGTGATTCAAGGTGATTACAGTCATTATGATTATATATATGTATATGAGCCCCACTGAGGCGACAACCGTCGATAATACTGGCGTGGTTTAAGGCATCGCTTAGAATATGATCCCCTTTAGACATTAAACCTGAAATAGTACCTACATTGGCCATATAGCCTGTGTTGAATATAAGTGCTTGCTCTGTACCTTTAAAATTAGCAAGTTGTGCCTCTAATTGAGAGAGTGCAGGATATGTTCCTGATGTAAGGCGCGCACCACCAGAGCCCGTACCATAATTGGTAAGGGCTTTTTTTGCATGGGCAAGCACTTCTGGATGATGAGTGAGACCTAAATAATTATTAGAGGCCATCATTAGATAAGTCTTGCCTTGGAGACGGACATGGGTACTATCAATGGGCTCATAGGCTGTGCAATGGCGTAATTGGTTAGTGCTAGTTAGTTGATTTAGTTGTGATTCATAAAATTCCTGCAGCGTAGATGAAAGCATAATACACCTCGTAATTATTAAAATTATAAAAAAATTAAAGGGCAGCAGGCGGTATTAAATCGTTAACACTATCAGAAGGGACCGTTACTAATACTGTTGTATTTTCTAGATAGCTTTGCAATTCACTTACTTGTGTCGTTGGTTTGACAAAAAATATTCGGCCGCCACGAATATCGCCTAATTCTTTAAGTGGACCTAAACGGTGATAGGAGTTGCCATAGCTTACATAACCAGTGGTGTAGTCGGGATCATCAGAAATGCAAAATTCCCCGACTACTTGGGGGGCACTGAGAACTTTGCTAGCTAGGACTAGGGCTTCCTGAAAATGGAGTCCTTCATGCCCTTGGGATTTAAAATAGTTACAAGCATTAGTTTCATCGGCAAAGGCCATGCGACTTACTCGTAGGCCACGATTACCTAAGATATCCATACGTTCGCCTGTAAGGGCGTTGCAGAGCATGGCGCCACGCATAGCTTCTGTCTGTGTTTTGAGTAAATGAAGCCCTTGTTGTAGCGCTTCAGCTGTAATTCCATGTTTCGTTAATAATTGGTTAGCTATAGCATAGGCGTCTATGACCGATTTAGCTTGCGTTGTTTTCACTGTAAGGGCGGGAATATATTGAATACTTTTAGTATCGATAGTGTCGATGGTGAGACGAATAAAATCAGCACGGCCTTTGCTGTGATGGAGCGCTCGGTGTACTAGTTCAGATGCTAATTGTTCTAATTCATTTTCCCTTACAATTCGTTCGGCCCCCGAAATATGATGCCCTCCTTTTTCGTGTGCCCCACCTTGGGCTGCTCGCATGCGAATGCTATAGTACATGAGTGGAACCTCCTACTGCAGCTGGAACGGCTCGCCGTACTTTACTAAGGACTTTTACTAAAAGGGGTGAACAAATAGCGGTAAAAATATAGCCTGGTATAGCCATGAGAATCATAGCATATGCTAATTTACCAAAAATAAGACCTAAGGTTAGACGTGCCATAATAGAGGCGATAGGGCCTGCGATGATTTGTGACCAAATCGTATTACGGCCTAAATACAGGACGGCACCGGCAATAAGACGGAATTGCATGGCAATAGCCACGTTGAGTAAGTTTTGGGTGCCTAATAATAAAGATAAAAGACTGGCTAAACAGCCTGCTATAATATATCGTTTGAAGCCAAAGACGGCACAGATTGCAACCGCTAATGGGGCAGATAGCTGAAAATCAACACCAGGGATGACATTTGGAAGCTTGATAGCTCCTGTAATGCCAATCATAGCAGCTAAAATGCCAATTTCACAGATGGAACGAATCGATATTTGTTTCATAATGGTTTTTCCCTTCATAGTCTCTTTGATACCTAATCCCTAATCTGCATTGTTAACCTTGTTGATTTTTATGGTTAACCTTTATTGGCTTTATTATACGTTACTGTTAAATACCTGTAAATTTCAATTTATTTAGTAGGAATTTTATGTATCTCAAATAGTCATGATAATTTACAAAAAGTAATATAACCTCTAGCCCTTTAATCTCTCTTGCGAATTTGGTATAATAAAACAGTAATAACTAACCTGCGTGGTCAGGTTGTTCACAGTCAAGGAGGACGATATTGTGGAATTAGTACAAAATTTAAAAGCAAAAGTAAAACCATTAGGTAAAAAAATTGTATTACCAGAATACGAAGACGCTCGTGTATTAGAAGCAACAGCATTGATTCTTAAAGAAGGCTTTGCTACACCAGTATTGGTTGGTAATCCTGATGATGTTAAAGCATTAGCACAAAAAGAAGGTTTCAACATTGATGGTGCTGAAATTATCAATCCTGAAACGTATGATCGTTTACCAGAAATGATTGATATTTTTGTTGAAAAACGTGCTAAAAAAGGCATGACTCCAGAAAAAGCAAAAGCAACTATGCTTGGGGACTGCTTATTCTTTGGTGCTATGTTAGTACATCTTGGTGTTGTTGACGGCATGGTAGCAGGTTCTGCTAGCCCAACAGCTAATGTATTACGTGCTGCTTTACAAGTAGTAGGAACTAAACCAGGTCTTAAAACTGTATCTAGTTCTATGTTTGTATTTACTGACAAAAAACAATATGGTGATGAAGGTATGCTCGTATTCTCTGATTGCGGCGTAATTCCTAACCCAACATCTGAACAATTAGCAGATATTGCTATGTCCTCTGTTGAAAAAGCTCGCAAAGTTGGTAACATGGCAAATCCTCGTGTTTCCTTCTTATCCTTCTCCACTAAGGGTTCTGCGTCCTCCCCAGAAGTTGACAAAGTTGTGGCCGCTGTTGAATTGTTAAAAGAACGCAATGTAGATTTTGACTTTGATGGAGAATTACAATTGGATGCATCCATTGAGCCTTCTGTTGCAGAACGTAAAGCGCCTGGTAGCAAAGTAGCAGGTAAAGCTAATATTCTTATCTTCCCTGATCTTCAGGCAGCTAACATTGGCTATAAATTAGTACAACGTTTTGCTGGTGCTACAGCACTTGGTCCATTGATTCAAGGTCTAGGTGCTCCAATTCATGACTTATCTCGTGGTTGCTTTGCTACTGATATTGTTGATGTAGTAGCTATTGCAGCAGCTGAAAGTGCTGAATAATTAATTTACTGTGTAGTCAACTAAGTGTTAGGCATTTTAATTGGCTATAGGTGAATACTAATTTCATATAATATATGAATATATTGACTCCGTTTTTGTCATAGTTTTACAAAACTCTGACAAGAACGGAGTTTTTGCTTTTTGTTTTGTGGTATAATATAAAGGAATAACTAATAATATTCTCAAAATAAGACTTCTTTTAAGTAAGAGAGGACAGCATATGAAATTATATTATTTAGAACACAGTGGATTTATGATTGACGCAGGTCGTCAATGTTATATATTTGATTATTGGAAAGATCAGGCCCAGCTTGTAAAAGCCGCACAGGCTGCTGGTAAAGAGCTGTGGTTCTTTGTAACTCATTGGCATGGGGATCACTATTCACCAGCTATTTTAGATTTTAACAGTGATACAACTCGATATATTGTGCATGAAGATGTGCCTCATCAAGATATGCCAGCTAGCCGTACAACCGTGATGGCTGTAGGTGATACTACCACAGTAAATAATTTGAAAGTTACCATGTATGGCTCTACTGATGAAGGTGGTTCTTTCTTAATTGATACAGGGCGTAGTAAATTATTCCATGCGGGCGATTTAAATTGGTGGCATTGGTTAGGTGATACGCCGGAAAATATTGACTTTGCTCGTGATTTTGCGCGTAAAGAATTCCAACGCGTAGCTGGTATGCAGACCGATTTAATTTTATTCCCTATAGATGCTCGTTTAGAGGCTGCTCGTGAATGGGGGGCTATTGAGCTTCTTCATGTAGTGCCACAGCCAAAATTATTTGTGCCTATGCATGCTAATGGTCCAGTGTGGGAACCTTCTTTGTATTTTAAATCGTTATATGAGCACATGCCTCTTTGGATTCCCCAACAACCTGGTGATGAAGTAGACTTAGCTGTCTATGGGATTGAATAGGTTGAAAGGATTTTTGATATGAAACAACGAACAGCATGGCCGATAGCTACATTGCTATTAGTGGTCATGATGGTTATATTTCTAGGGGTGTATCCGTTTCGTGCAGATCCGTTGTTTGGCTTCTTAACCCATGTGAGTGGGGCTGCTATGATTGGTGGTTTAGCCGATTGGTATGCAGTGACTGCTTTGTTTGCAAAGCCTTTGGGGATTTCTTATAAAACAGCATTGATTCCTCGTAGTAAGGCACGCCTAGTAGAGACTGCTCGCTATATGATGGTAGAAGAATTATTGCGGGTACAGCCTGTGTATATGATTATAAAAAAAGAACAACTACCTAAACGAATTCTCATGTATTTTCTTAGTGAGGAAGGACGGCGCCAAATTAATCAATTTATTGAGGAAGTAGGCTCACAAATGGGGAGCCGTTTTGATGGCGCGCCTTTGCGGAAGGAAGTAACAAATGCTATAAAACAGGGTGTAGCTCATTGGGAAGTAGCGCCTTTATTGATTCGTTTTGGACATCTTATGATGCAGCGGGATACAGCGGCTGTTTTATGGCTATATGTGAATCGTATGGCGCAACGCTTACTCAGTTCGCAAGGTATTAGGCCGTATATTGTAGGCATTGTAGCTTCTATGATGAATCGGTATGCAGAAAACTCATTTTGGCGTGAACTAGCGTTAGCTCTTGGTAGTGATAGTTTTTCCCCAGAGCGAGTAGCTGAGTTAATTCAACAAAAAGGGGCCGAGTTTTTAGCCTCTCAAGAGTCTATTTATTCACCTATGGGGCAATATGTGTATAATAAAGTGCTGTGGGGCTTATCAGAACTAGAACGAAATGGACAGTGGCGACAAACGGTTGAAAATTTAAAAAATCGTTGGTTACAAGATGCCTTAGAAGATGTAGAATTAGCAGGTGACACAAAAACCTGGCAAGGTATTTTTAAACGCGCTCAAGAAGAAGCGGAAGCGTATGCACGTAGTCTATTACAAGATAAGGGTAAATTACAAAGTTTAGAGCGTCTTTTGTTGTATCAATTAGTGCCATTGCTTCGCAAGTTACGACCTTTTGTCGATACATCGGTAGTACGGGAATTAATGGCGTATTCGCCACAGCGCTTAGCCGATATTATTAAAGGCAAATTATATCATGATTTACAGATGATTCGTATTAATGGCTCCTTAGTAGGTGCTGTGCTGGGTGGGCTTTTTTATGTAGCCGCTCAGCTCGTACAAGGAGGTGTAAGTCTATGATTGGTGGTGTACCTTATCGTGTGTGGGCCAATCGCATTTTGATTATCTCCGCTATTTTGTATGGCATAGTATTTGTTGGCCAATTTTATATACATGCCACTTGGTATGAAGCATTGTATTGGTTAGTTCAATCTGCCCTTATTGGTAGTGTGGCTGACTGGTTTGCTGTGACGGCTTTATTCCGTAAGCCTTTGGGTTTTCCCTATCATACGGCACTGATTCCTCGGAATAAGGAGCGAATGATATCCGGTTTAGTTCATTTAATTGAAACTCGTTTGCTTACGTTAGAACAATGCCAGCGCGCGCTACAATCGGTTAAATTTTTGCCATATATTGATAGTTATATCCAAAGCGATAGAGGTCGTCAATATATCCGAAAAGCATTGCGCAGTTTATTGCATTTAGTTTGGCATAGTCGCAGTGAAAAGGAATGGGCTGCTTGGGGTGCTGAAAAATTACAGCATTTTTTACATCGTCAGTCTATTACGGGGCCGATGCAACAATTTTTGACCGATGTATGTCGTACAAATAAGCATGAAACAACGATTATTAAAGGGTTAGTATTGCTACAAGAAGCCTTAGATAAACCGCAGGTTCTTTTGTGGCTTACGCATACAATTGATCGTGAGATTCAAGCTCGTAAGGACAGTTTTATCTCTGCCATTGTAATTGGTGTTTCAGAAGCAACCGATATTATTAATGCTCGTGATATGGCGATGGCTATGTTGCGAGAATTATATATGGTTTTAGAACGGTGGAAACGACCAGGGAGCACTGAACGTTTAGTCTGGATGCAACAGTGGTTAGGTCCTTTGCAAGAATTGGCATATAATAGCTCGGTGAGTCAGACTATTGATGGTGTATGGCAACGGTGGATTGATGAGCAAGATTGGGCGGATATTTTAGAAACTTATATTTGTCCGTATATTCATAACGTAATTCATATGGCGGATAAAGAAGATACTTTTGAAGAAGAAACACCGGTGAAAGTATTAGAGCAGTCATTGCAAGATTTATGGCAAGTATATAGTCGCAATCCTGAAATTGAAGTAAAAATTGAAAACATGTGTCAGCATATGGCAGGCTATTTGTTAGTACGAGGTCATGCTTTGTTAGGTGTCATTGTGCGACAAGTACTGGGCGCTTTAAGTACGGATCGTTTTATTTACTTTATTGAGTCTAAAGTAGAAGATGATTTGAGTTGGATTCGGATTAATGGTGCGTTAGTTGGTGCAGTATGTGGCCTTGGTGCATGGAGTTTTTTACATTTCATTTATGAGCCTTTATTAGCTATGTGGGGGTTATAAAAGTTAGTAAGGCGAAAGGTGTAAATAAAAAGTTTATAGACACAAATAAAGTAAAGATATAAATAAAGAAGGGGCATTGGAAATGGAGGGTTTCCAATGCCCCTTCTCGTTTGAAGGAAAAAGTTATATACATCAAGTATGGTACTACTATGATGTGCCTATATAGTCTTGTGACTATGAAAGCAGCTTAGTTTGCTTGGCTTGGTTGGGCTGCAGTACGTTCTAATTGTAAATCTTCAAGCATTTGTAAATCTTGAAGCGGAGAACGTCCATCGGTTGTTAAATAACCACCAACCATAATGCCATTAAGACCACCGGTTAAAGCGAGAGCTTGTAAATCGCGTAAGTTAACTTCACGACCACCAGCTGTACGAATTTGAGCGGATGGTAATACGAAACGGAACATAGCAAAGGTACGCAAAATTTCAAGTGGTGCTAATGGTTTGTTATGTTCGAAAGGTGTACCTTTAATTGGATTTAAAATGTTAAGAGGCACAGAGTCAATGCCTAAACGTTTTAATTCATAGGCCATTTCTACGCGTTGTTCTAAGGTTTCGTTTAAGCCAATAATACCACCAGAGCAGACCCGAATACCTGCTTTTTTAGCATTTTCAATAGTGAACATTTTATCTTCAAAATTGTGAGTGCTACAAATGTTAGGGAAGTTACTTGGTGCTGTTTCAATATTAGAATGATAGCGGGTTACGCCAATTTCTTTTAATTGAAGGGCTTGTTCATAGGTAAGAAGGCCTAAGGAACAGCAAATTTCAAGACCTGTTTCTTTATGAATGCGACGAAGGGCACTGAGAATTTGGTCAAATTCTTTTGGATTATTAGTGTTACGACCACTTGTTACAATGGAAAAACGGATAGCACCGGCTTCTTTTGCTTTTTTAGCGTGGTTAACAATATCTTCTTCGTCCATAAATGGATATACAGTTACACCTGTTTCATGGTGAGCTGATTGAGCACAGAATTTACAATTTTCTGGGCATTTACCAGAGCGGGCATTTACAATAGCGCATAAGTCCACTTCATTACCATTAAATTTTTGACGAATTTTATCAGCCATAGCTAAGAGTATCATCGTATCTTCGTCTGATACATTAATTAGCTGTTCTGCTTCTTTTGGAGTAATTTCACCACCATCTAAAATGCGTTGGGCGTACGCAATAATTTCTTCGTAACCAATCTTGTTTGTTGTTGTCATGAACCTACACCTCTGTATTCTAAAGTTTATCCCGCTCTACCTCTGAGCTTCGACTGTGAGTCGTTGCCTTTATTATACGTAGCTTACAAAAGATAGTCAACCATGAATTTTAATTTAGGTTAACAATAACTTTCGATGTATATAAGGGTTAACAATGACTGATGATATACGGTTTGGCTAATAAGGCCTGTTGATATATGATAGACTTAACAGCAACTATTAAAATATGTTTAGGTTAACAATAGTGGCGCAGATAGATATATCTTGGGAGAGATAATACCAGTTTGTAAAAAAATAACAAAAAATGATTAGGACAGATTACGAATTTAAAAGGCCTGTGATAAAATAGAAAGTAATATAGTTTGACCCTAAGTTACAAGTATTTGATGGATATATGTAAATGCATGAAGAGAGGAGGCGAGGACTATGTTAGTGTTGGAACGAAATAGTGCTACGCCTTTATATGAACAAATCTATCAATATATAAAACAGCGTATTGAAGGAAGGCAGTATGAGGCAGGTTCTCGTTTGCCCTCAGTTCGATCTTTAGCTGGTGAAGTGGGAGTAAGTAAAATTACGGTGGAGCAAGCTTATTTACAATTAGCTGCAGAAGGTTATATAAAGGCTCATGATCGGTCGCCCTATGAAGTATTACCATTGCCTATGGGCGGAGAGAATATAGTCAGTGATTCTGAAAAGGATTGGTTACGAAAGTCATTTAGCGATATAAAGGAAGGGAGAGCAGGCGCATTTCTGCCTCATTATCGAATAGGTGCGAGGCCGCAGCAACAAAGTATTAAGGCTAGCGGTTTTAAGGATATAGAGACATCTTTAATACAATACAATTTTGCTACTGGTGCTATGGACCCAGAAGGATTTGATTATACTCGTTGGAAGCGTTATATTGGTTATGTATTACGAGAACCAGAACGTCTTTTGGCGTATGGTGATCCTCAAGGTGAATGGGAGTTGCGCGTACAATTGGCACAGTATTTGAATACAGCTAGGGCGGTGCGAACAACAGCGGAACAAATTATTATCGGTAGTGGCACGCAGCCTATGGTTATGATGATAGCCGCCCTTTTGAAACGCGCTCATATTACTACTGTTGCAATTGATAGTAGTGTTTTAATAGGCGTAACTCACATTTTTCAAGATTATGGATTTACTGTAGTTACCATTGATCAACATAGTGAAACTCTTATAGAGGATTTAATAGCTATGAAGGTACAGGCTTTGTATTGCACTCCGTCTCATGGTGATCGTCAAGGCAGAGTCATGAGTGCGGGGCGACGTAAAGAAGTTTTACAGTGGTCTAAAGCTGTGGGTAGTTACTTAATTGAAGATGATTATGATAGTGAACTTCGATATTATGGTCGCCCTATATCCTCGTTACAGGGGCTAGCTCCCGAGGAACGCGTTATTTATCTCGGCACACCTTCCAAGGTATTGCCGCCGTCCATTCGTATTAGTTATATGGTATTGCCACCATCGCTATGGCAGGATTTTTTAACATATCGCAGGTCCTATCGACAAAGTGCTAGCGTTATGGAACAATTAGTATGGGCTCGCTATATGGGGGCTGGCGAATGGTCTAAGCAAATTCGAAGATTGCGTAAACACTATGCGGATAAAAGTAAACATTTAGTCGGTTTGTTGCAAGTGGCTTTTGGTAATCGTGCTAAAGCGTATTTGCCAGAAGGTGGGGTATATATTGGTTTAACTGTATATACTCTATTAAGTGGGGCAGACTTATTGGCTAAAGCCCACAAGTCTGGTTGTGATGTGCGTATTGAAACGGATACGATGATTGATGGCGAAGTTCATTGTTTATTATCATTTAGTGCTATTCCTACCGCTAAGTTACAGGAGGCAGTAGCACAGTTGGCAAATGCATGGAAAGGAGTTTGAAATGATACCATTTCGTTTTATACAATGTGGAGATCTTCATTTAGGGACTCCTTTTAAATATTTAAAATCCCTTGGCAAACAAGTCGACGAAGCTGTGAATAGAGCGACCTATCGTTCCTTTTCAGAGATTGTAGACTTAGCTATAGAACAGCAGGTACAGGCTGTGTTAATTACTGGTGACATATACGATAGTGATACGCACAATTTAGAGGCGCAAGTTCGCTTTGCTTATGAGTGTGAGCGGCTAAGTCGTGAACAGATACCTGTTTTTTTAGTGCAAGGCAATCATGATCCAGCGGAAAGTTGGACTACTAAGATACGCTTGCCAGAGCTAGTTCATGTTTTTTCGTCACTACAAAGTGAGCGCAAGCCTTTAGTGGTAAAAGGAAAAGTAGTAGCGTATATATATGGTATCAGTTGTAGTTCGCAAAATAGGGCAGATGATGTAGCTCAATTCTTAAAACCTTGGGCGGAAGATCCTTTTTCAATCGGGATTTTTCATGGCACAGTAGGTGCTATGCCTGACCATGAAGTCGTGGGGCCTACAACCCTTACGCAACTTACTAGCTCGCCTATGCATTATTGGGCTATTGGCCATATTCATAAACGCCAAGTTCTGCATGAGGCGCCTTATGTTGTATATGCTGGTAATACGCAAGGTTTACATAAGAAGGAAGTGGGCCCTAAAGGCTGTTATTTGGTGGATGTCAGTGCGACAGGCCATGTGACCATGCAATTTCAGGAAACAGCACCGATTCGCTTTGAACAGGTGACGATAGATATTGGTAGTCTCACTGACAATGCAGATATGTTAGAAATGATTCGCCATAAGAAAGAGCTATTAAGAAAGTTAAAGAAACAAATTTTGTTAGAAATTATTTTGACGGGTACAGGTCCTGTGCATGAATTGTGTAATCAGCTTGAGGCTCGGCAAGTATGGCTACAGATGGCACAGGAAGAAGAGAAAAATAAGTATAACTTTGTGATGCCTTACGCCATTGTTGATAAGACGGTGGGCGAAACTGATTGGGCTGCACGACGCCAGATGGAAGATATGGTAGGCGACTATTTACGCAGTTTCGATACCTTAGGTTCTTTGCCTAAAGAGGAGCAAATCGGGCGCATTCGTGAACTTATTAATGAACGACCAGAGAGTAAACGCTTAGGAATATATAATAATTTATTAACGGATGAAGTTTTAGAAGAAGCATTGCGACGAGCAGAAGTAGCAGGAGCTCGTTGTCTCATGGGAGATACGGATGAGGATTAAGGAGATATATATTAAAGAGTTTGGCCCTTATCGGGAGTGGTCTTTTACACCGGCCACATCGGGGGTTCAGGTCATTTATGGACCTAATGAAAGTGGCAAAACCTCCTTGCTAGAAGCGTTGCGTTTTTTACTATTCGGTAAAAAAAGTAAGACTTATGGGTATGGTTCAGGACATCTTATTGTAGAACGTGAAGGGGTGTTATACCATATTGGGCGAGATGGGAAAAAATTAAATTTTTATCCCCTTGGAAAAGGTCCTATTAATGAAGAACCAGCATCACTGTGGTGGCATGGTTTAGACAAAAAGACCTATGATCGTATTTTTGCTATTACTGTAGATGAACTGCAAGGTGCTGATGTGCTAGCCGAGGTTGAAGTACGAGCTCGTTTCTTTGGTGGTGAAGGGGGCGAACGTTTAAGCACGGCGGTAAAAGATATTGAAAAAGCCTCGTCCGATTTGTTGGTTGCGTCAGCTAATGGTAAACGAAAAATTAATGTCCTCATGGAGCGTTTAAAACAAGTTCGTGAGACTATGGCTAATTTAGGTAAGCATGAAGAGGCTTACACGGCCTACCAGCAAGAATTAGATGGTATGGTGACTACAGAAAAAGAATTGGCAGAACGGCTTAAAGAATGGCAAGATTATGGCAAAGAAGTTGATTTGGTATTGCGTGCTTGGGATGTATATAAACGAGCCGAACATGCCAAAGAACAGATGAATACCTATGCCGTAACAGAATTGTTAGAAAAAGATGCTTTTTACGAAATAGACGAAAAAATTACGCAATGTCGTAATAATATGCAATTATGGAGTGGCAAAGAAGCTGGTTTAGTACCGGATAATTTTGCCCCTGATTCTTTAATTGGTGTATATAGTCAAGAAATTGAAAGCTTGTTTCAAGAGTTAGGCAAATGGACGCAATTACAAAAAGAATGTGAACAAGGTCGAGCTTACTTGAAACGCGTGAAAGAACAGCTAGATTTGTCACGGACGTTGCATAATGCTTGGCGCCCTGAGGCCGAAATGCCTGCTGAGGTTAATTGGGCCGAAGGGGAAGCCTTAGCGCGTCAATTGCGGAGTGCGCAGGATAATTACTTACATTGGCAAAAACGTAAGCCAGTGGAGCCTGTAGAATTAGTAAACTCTAAGGTAAAGGATGAAGAACATACGCTACAGACATTAGAGTCTAACGTGAAGTTGATACAGGATGCATACACTTCTTATGAGACTGCTGTGTCCGAACAAGAAGCCTTGGCTGAAGGCGCTGCTAAACCGTATTATCGATATGGTGCAATCAGTTTATTAGTATTGGCTGTGTTAGCTCTTGTATTATTGCCTGATATGGGTGTATGGTTAGCTATTGTTTTGGCCGTTGGAGGTGGCGCGCTCTTTGCATATGATTGGCAAACCAAGCGAAAACAACAAGGCCTTTATGAGGCTGCTTTGCATCAAAGCGAGCGACAGAAGCAGGCCTTAGAAAAGTTAGCCATAGAAGCGGGCGTAACTACACCTCAATCGGCTGCTGATATGACTGAACTTGTAGCTTTGGTAACAGAAAAACGGTCTGCTTTTAGTAATCAAAATTTAGCCTTAGCTAAAATCCATAGTTACGAACAAGTCTATAGTCAATGGCTAGCAGAAGGAAAGGAACTTGAAGCGGCTGGTAATAAAGCTATGGAAGCTTGGCAACGGTGGTTACCCGCAGGGGCTAGTCGCGTGCTTACGGACAATCAATTTTTTGCTCTTAAGCAAGAATATGACACTTATATGGACGATTTAAATCAGTATAAAGAGTATGAAAAGCGATTGCAAGAACATGAGGAATCCTTGCATGAAATTGAGAGTCGCTGTGCTGCTTTGTGGAATAAGTTAGAAGTGGATATTCCTGTGACGCCAATTGAGTTACGGCGGGTATATAATTTGTTAAAATCGCATCGACAAAATCAGGTACGATGGGAACAAAAAGAATCGCAACGACGTAATTATCACGAAGAATATGAACAGTGGAGTCGTCAGGAAAAAGCGCTGCTTTTAGAACAGGCAGAATTACTGCAGAAGAATGGGATTGCGACAGCTGGAGAATATCGCCAACGCTTATTGTTGCAAGATCAATATGTACAATGGCAAAAAGTGTATGAACAGAGCCGTGATCAATTAGCGCTTTTTGCGTCTAAAAAGGATAGTCATGAAGCTTTATATCGGCGCTTGAAATCAGGGAATAAAGAGAAATGGCAATCTGAAGCAGAGCGCAGTCATTCGGAGGTACAAGCTTTAGAGAAACGCTTGGCCGCTTTATATGAAAAACGAGGCCAAGTACAGGAGGCTATGCGTACTTTGTCGCAAGATAAAGCAATGTCCCTAGCTTTACAAGAAGAACAGCAATTAGAAGGGGAATTACAGGAGGCGTTAACTGCTTGGGCTACGCAAGTGTTGGTTAGTCATTTTATGGAATTGGCACAGGCTGATTATGAAAAAGACCGTCAACCGGAGGCTATGGCTACGGCATCTAATTATTTGTCTATGATGACGGATGGTAAATATACACTACAATTAGGGGATACAGCCTCTTCGTTACAAGCCGTATTAGCGTCTGGTGAAGTAGTGCCTACTGAGCATTGGAGTAGTGGTTTAGGCGATCAAGTATACTTAGCGTTACGACTTAGTTTGGCTAAAGTATTTGGGGAACGTGTAGAATCATTGCCGATTATTTTGGATGATATATTGTTGCGCTTTGATGAAGGTCGTCAAGAGGCTGCATTAAAAGTATTAGCTCATATTGGTGAGGTGGATCAGATTTTAATCTTTACTTGCCAGCAAGGAACGGCTGAACGAAGTGCCCAATTAGATGGTATGAGTGTATATGACCTAAGTGCTCAAGAGGCGCTGTAGTAGTATATAATTGAAATACTTAAGGGCGCTCTAGTTCTTGATGAATATCTTTGGCGCATAGATTTATTGATGTATTTTTATACATCGATATAACATAAAAATATAAATTGGTAACTTAATTTTGAGGATTGTTGTAGTGAATTTAGGACTTCTTACCTAGGTAAGAAGTCCTTTTTGTATTTGTTAGTACCTTGTATACATGAGTTTATTGCACCTTATATATCTGTATTTTCTATATGCAATTTTTGAGAATGGGGTTTATAATATAAACAATCTATTTTCTATAGAATTTAAAGAGATGGAAATTTTGTAGGGTATATGCAACTAAGGTATAGATGTTTATCCTATGAAATTGAGCCAACATTAGGTTAGGTAAAGAGAGAGTAGTAGCTTGGAAGGAGCCGGGGTTTATGGGACAATCACAGGTAGTAGGGAAAACGCAAATTGAAATTCAGCAGCAGGAGCAGTCACAGTGGCAAGCAAAGGGGCTATATCATTCAGCCTATGAAAAAGATGCTTGTGGTATGGGGTTTGTAGTTGATATTAAAGGTCGAAAATCTCACGATATTATTGATGATGGCTTGCGCATTTTAGAGCGGCTAGAACATAGAGGGGCTCGTGGTGCCGATGCTTCATCGGGTGATGGGGCAGGTATTATAGTACAAATTCCACATAATTTTTTTCAACGAGAATGTGAAGTATTAGGCTTTTCATTGCCCCCTGTAGGAAGCTATGGGGTAGGTATGATTTTTGCACATCCCTATGAAACATTGCGGAATAAGCAGAAGGCTATTTTAGAAGAGATTGTAAAAACAGAAGGGCAAGTTGTCTTGGGGTGGCGTGAAGTACCAGTAGATTCGCATGCCGTAGGTGCTGAAGCAGCGGCTATTCGCCCTTGGTTCATTCAAATATTTATAGGTAAAGGCGATAATATAATGAATGATGAAGAATTTGAACGCATTTTATATGTCATTCGTAAAGAAGCTGAAAAAAAGATTATTCCTTTAAGTAAAGCGGAAAGTGGCGATTTTTATATTGCTTCTTTATCGGCTAAGACCATTGTTTATAAAGGAATGCTCACGCCAAAACAATTGCGTGACTTTTATTTAGATTTAGCTGATTTAGATTTTACATCAGCGTTAGCTATGGTGCATTCTCGTTTTAGCACGAATACATTTCCAAGTTGGGCACGAGCGCATCCTAATCGTTTTATTGTGCACAATGGTGAAATTAATACGATTAGAGGCAATATTAATTGGATTAATGCTCGTGAAGGCAAGGCTAATTCAGAATATTTTCCACAAATCAAGAAGGTATTTCCTGTAGTGGATGATACTGGCTCAGACTCAGCTATGTTTGATAATACGCTGGAATTTCTTTATATGACAGGTCGTAGTTTACCTCATGCCATGATGATGATGATTCCTGAACCTTGGGAAAAGAATCCCCTTATGAGTCAAGAAAAGCGCGATTTCTATGAATTTAATAGTTTTATGATGGAGCCTTGGGATGGCCCAGCTGCGATGGGTTTTACAGATGGGGTTGTAGTAGGTGGTGTATTGGACCGCAATGGGTTACGTCCGTCGCGATACTATATTACTAGTGATGATCGTCTTATTATGGCTTCTGAAGTTGGGGTGGTGAATGAGTCGGCTGAGAATATTCGCTACAAAGGTCGTTTAGAGCCAGGTAAAATGTTACTTGTTGATACAAAAGAACAACGTATTGTGTCAGATGAAGAAATCAAGCATCGCATTGCTACTGAGCAGCCTTATGGAGAATGGGTGAAAGAACATATTATTCACTTAGAAGATATTGCACCTGCTAATGAAGAAGATTTGCCAGTAGTTACTAATTTACAAGAGCAACAACAAGTATTTGGATATACGCAAGAAGATTTAGTGCGTATGCTTCAACCTATGGCAAAAGATGGAAAAGATCCTGTAGGGGCGATGGGGGCTGATGCACCTTTGGCAATTTTGTCAGACAAGCCACAGCTACTTTACAGTTACTTTAAGCAATTATTTGCACAGGTTACCAATCCACCGATTGATGCTATTCGTGAGGAAATGGTAACGTCTACAGGGGTTATGTTTGGCAATAGTGGCAATATGATGGACCCGCATAAAAGTGGAACTTACTGTGTATCCTTAGATCGCCCTATTTTAACAAATAAGGAATTTGCAGCTATTAAACAGTTAGATTGCCGCCGCATGAAAAGTACAACTTTGTCTATCTTGTTTAATCCGGCAGAAGGAAGTCAAGGTATGCGCCAAGCCTTGGACGAATTATGTTCTAAAGCTGAAGAGGCGGCTCGTTCAGATCATAATGTTCTTATTCTGTCAGATCGCGGTGTAGATGCGACTCATGCGCCAATTCCAGCGTTGTTAGCTGTAGCAGCGGTGCACAATCATTTAATTAAGAAGGTATTGCGTACGGACATTGGACTTGTTTTAGAATCAGGGGAACCGCGTGAAGTCCATCATTTTTGTACATTGATTGGCTATGGTGTGACTGCAATTAATCCATATATTGCTTTTGAAACAATTACGTCCTTACAAAAAGAAGGGCGTTTAGGCCAAATAACAGCAGAAGCAGCAGAACAGAATTATATTAAGGCGGCGGTAAGTGGTATTTTAAAAGTTATGTCAAAAATGGGGATTTCGACCGTGCGCAGTTATCATGGGGCACAAATTTTTGAAGCCATTGGTCTTAATAGTGATTTTATTGATAAATATTTTGTAAATACGCCAACTCGTATTGGCGGTATTGGTACAGAAGGTGTGGCTCGTGAAGCTTTGGCACGGCACGAACGCGCTTTTGAAGCTAAGGCAACAACGCTTGAAGCTGGTGGTTTTTATGGTCCTATGAAAGATGGAGAACCTCATTTATATAATCCTAAGACTATTGATTTATTACAGCGTGCTTGTATGGACAATAATTATGAGCTGTATAAAGAATATGCAGAGGGTATTCGCCATGATTATCATGTTACATTGCGTAGTTTACTAGATTTTAATTATCCCGTAGGTGGCGGTATTGCGATTGAAGAAGTAGAGCCTGTTGAGTCGATTGTGAAACGCTTTAAAGGTGGGGCTATGAGTTATGGTGCCATTAGTAAGGAGGCTCATGAAACAATTGCTATTGCTATGAATCGCTTAGGTACAATGAGTAATTCTGGCGAAGGCGGCGAAGATGCAAGTCGCTATACTTTGTTGCCGAATGGGGATAACTTATGTAGTGAAATTAAGCAAATTGCTTCAGGGCGTTTTGGTGTTACCTCTGAATATTTAGTACATGCTAAAGAGTTACAAATAAAATGCGCCCAAGGGGCTAAGCCTGGCGAAGGTGGACAATTGCCAGGTAAGAAAGTATATCCTCCTATTGGGAAAGCCCGTCATTCTACACCGGGCGTGGAATTAGTATCGCCACCACCTCATCATGATATTTATTCGATTGAAGATTTAGCAGAATTGATTTTTGATTTGAAAAATGCAAATCGTCAGGCTCGTATTAGTGTGAAATTAGCCGCTGAAGCTGGTGTTGGTACGATTGCCGCTGGGGTAGCCAAAGCCAAGGCTGATAATATCTTGATTTGTGGCTATGATGGTGGTACTGGCGCGGCTGGTCGCACTGGTATGCGTCATACAGGGGCTCCTTGGGAATTAGGTTTAGCTGAAACGCATCAAACTTTATTGTTAAACCGTTTGCGCGATCGCATTGTGCTTGAAGTGGATAGTAAACTTATGACAGGTTTTGATGTGGCTGTAGCTGCCTTGTTGGGGGCAGAAATGTTTGGTTTTGGTACCTTACCATTAATTGCTGTGGGCTGTAAAATGGCGCGTGTATGCAATTTAAATACATGCCCGTATGGTGTAGCCACTCAAGATGAAAATTTGCGTAAGAATTTTAAAGGAAAGCCAGAATATGTAGAAAATCTTATGCTATTTTTAGCTCGTGAACTCCGTGAAATTATGGCTCGTTTAGGAATTCGTACAGTTCAGGATATGGTAGGTCGTGTTGATTTATTACGTCAAAAGGTAGTAGAGGATAATTACAAATTATCTCGTGTCGATTTAAAACGTATTTTATTTAGGCCATATACGGATATTTCTGTAGGTCACTATCATCAACATGAACAAGACCATGAATTAGCCAAAACGCTAGATGAAGGTAAATTATTGCGCATGTGTCGCCCTGCCATTGAAGAACAAAAACCAATCCGCGCTAAATTAGCTATTAATAATACGCATCGTGTTGTAGGCACTATTGTAGGTAGTGAAATTACAAAACGCTATGGGGCCAATGGATTAGCGCCTAATACGATTAAACTTAATTTTGTCGGTAGTGCCGGTCAAAGTTTTGGTGCATTTATTCCTAAGGGGATGACTATGGAATTGGAAGGCGATGCGAATGACTATTTAGGTAAAGGTTTATCTGGTGGTGTGATTACTGTATATCCGCCAAGGGGTGCTTTGTTTGAAGCGGATCAAAATGTCATTATTGGTAATGTAGCTTTTTATGGTGCTACGGCGGGTGAGGCTTATATTAGTGGTTGCGCTGGAGAACGTTTTGCAGTGCGTAATAGTGGCATTACCGCTGTTGTAGAGGGCGTAGGTGACCATGGCTGCGAATATATGACTGGTGGTGAAATTCTTGTGCTTGGCAAAACTGGTCGTAATTTTGGGGCTGGTATGTCTGGTGGTTATGCGTATATTCTAGATTTTGATGTGCGAAAATGCAATATGAGTTTAGTCGAAGCAAGACCTGCTGGAGGGGATGATTTAGAACGAATTAAATCGTTGGTAGAGGCCCATGTTTTACATACTAACAGTCGTAAAGGTCGACATATCTTAGATAATTGGCAGAACTTTGCTCAGCGTTTTACCAAAATTGTACCTACTGCTTATGAAGCTATGAAACAAGCGATTGCTTTGTATGAAGCAAAGGGGATGAGTGAAGCGGAAGCACAATTGCAAGCCTTCAAAGATACACACCATATAAAATAAACGAATTGTGAAGTTTTTAAAATAGGTTCAAAATTTGTAATGGTATGACGATTATATATGAGTCCGAATGTTGCAAGAGGAATAGAAAAACTCTTGCAATCGGGCTCATTTTGCGTTAATCGCTGTTTTTCGTAGTTAAAATATTTCGAATTTTTTGGAAATAGTATATAATAAAATAGCAATAAGAGAAGTGATAAATTAAGTGTGTAGGTCAACTTTGCAGAGTGCGGGAGTCTACATTTAAGTAGTTAAGTAGTAATTAATAGTTAGCTTATTCTAAATTAATAGTACGTTATGTAGGTATAAGGAATAGGGTATAAATTAAAAGACTGTTTACGTAAGGGGAACGGCAAAGGAGTATACCGTGAAGGCAAAGTATACAATAGGAATAATTGCTTTGGGATTGGCATTTATTTTAAGTGGTTGTAGTCATAATAGTGAGCCTAGTGCAACGGCCAAAATGATAACACCTAATACGACGGTGGCTACTGAGGCGAAGCCTGTAGAATCTATTCAAGAAGCTACGTATTTATTACAGCAAAATGAATACACTAAGGCTATTGCTAAAGCGGATGAGATTTTAGCGACCTATCCTAACTCAGATGAGGCCTATTCCATTAAAGGCATGGCTATGGGATTGAATGGCGAGGCCGTGACGGGGCTAGAATTTACTAAAAAAGCCTATGAAATTAATCCAAATAATGTAAGCAATTATTATAATATGGCCATGTTATATAAGTTAGATGGAAAGTTAGAAGAAGCAAAAGAGTGGTTTGAAAAGGTATTGGCAAAAGACCCTCATAATACTTGGTCTGCTTATGGCATTGCTACGATTTATGCTGATCAAGGAAAGGACGCAGAGGCTTTAGATTGGTTACGTAAAGCGGTTTCCTTAGATAGCGTGGTGAAAGAGGTAGCGCGTACGCAAGACCATTTTGTGCGGTTTCATGGTAACCAAACCTTTGAAGCCATTGTTAAGTAGATAAATTTATGGAGTTTTATAGAGTGGAGGCGCAGGCATGACAAAACAGCAGCAACGAAGTATTCGTTGGTCTATTATTCCTGTAATTATGCTAATGATGATGCTTCTAAGTGGTTGCTTTGGACCAACTAAAGTTACGACTGCAGAAGTTGATACAAAAGAAATGCCCGTTAAGATTAGTAATGATGCTAATATTACGGCTTTGAATAAAGTAACAATTGAACCTACTGTGTCAGGGCAAGTAAGCACTATGGCCGTAAAAGTAGGCGATGAAGTGAAACAAGGACAAGTGGTGGCTATGTTAGACACGAGTAACTTGCAA
Organism: Veillonella intestinalis; assembly: GCF_943192895.1. NCBI lineage: Bacteria > Bacillati > Bacillota > Negativicutes > Veillonellales > Veillonellaceae > Veillonella > Veillonella intestinalis. Next base: position 305,435 of record NZ_CALPCB010000001.1, read on the forward strand.
ACACAGTTGAACCAATTAATTCAGGAACTAGGAGAACGACAAAGTGGTGCAGGTATACAAGCTGTGCCGCAAGAAACGACGGTTGTGCCAGGCGCTGTTTCGGCTGCTGATGTAAATCGTGCTCACGAAATGATGATGAATGGTATTATTACTGAAAAAGAATACCAGACAATTGTGCAGCGTTCGCAAGCGACTGTAGTAACTAGTGGGGGCGGCTATGTGGCAACTGGTGATGGCTTAGAAGTAGCCGGCATCCAAGCGGCTATTGCTCAATTACAAACGCAGATTGCGCAATCTCAAATTATTTCACCTATGAATGGTCGTGTGGCGGCTATTTATAATGAAGATCGAAAAGTAGCGATTGAAGGTCGTCCTTTTATGTTAATTCAGCAAAGTTCACCTGTAGTGGCTTCGTTGAGCATTCCTCAGAGCTTTGCTTTGAAATTAGCGGATCCAGCTATTAAAAGTACTTTAAAAGTATATTTAAAGGTGGATGATAAAGAAATTCCTGGTGAATTAACCTATGTAGATACAAATGCGCCAGCAGGAACACCGAGTGTGTTAGTAAAAGCTACGTTTGCTAATACGGATGATGTGATTAAACCAGGCGAATTCTATACATTGGTGATTGAATCTGCTGCGACGGCACCAGTTTTAGCTGTACCTAAGGAAGCAGTTCATGAAAATAAAGATGGCAAGTTTGTATATGTAGTAACGGCTAATAATACGGTAGATGTGCGTGTTGTTGAAACGAGTGCAACTGTTGATGAGTATACAGCGATTGTTATGGGCTTGAGTAAAGGGGAACGTATTATTACCTCAAAAGGTGAATTTGAATTAGGTGAACAAGTTACCTATTAAACTATTAGAGCTTAAGACGTAGTTAAGAAGTGGCGCTTAAGGCGTAGTTAAGAAGAAATTGAGCTGTGCTTAAATTGAACTGCACTTAATATAGAATTTAAGTAGCGATTGAATAGAATTTATGAAGTGACTGAATAGTCATCAAAAATAATTGAATGGTAATTATGTAGAGCTGTTGAGCAGTTAGTATAGTAGACTGATGCTCAGCAGCTTTTTATTTTTGCTGTGGTATATTTTGAAAAATTGAAAAAAGGGCTTGACGTTTATGGACTACTTTGGTAAGATAGTCAAGTCGTCACTTGAGGGTACTAATTATGAGGTATCCAGAGGGTGAAGGCAAAGACACTTTCACTGCAATAGGATGCAATTAAATTCTGAGTGCATTGAATTGTGTTGCCAGTTGTAACTGATTTATTTCAAGTTCGTCAAAATCTTGTAAAAAAGTTATTGACAGAATGTATCGATGGTGTTACAATATAAAAACCGTCAGCGATGACGGTGAAGAAAATGCAAACGAAATATGCAGAGGTTGCAAGTTTTGTTTGGTAGCAGATCTTTGAAAACTGAACAATGTAAGGTAATCATTTCTAACGAAATGAACATAGCCAGAGTGCGGGTTTCAACGACGTTGAAACTAACCAAATAAATTCTAAGTTAGATAACTTCGGTTAAGCTAACAACAACGAAAACGAGCTAGCAAATAGCTCCAAGATATCTTGGAGAGTTTGATCCTGGCTCAGGACGAACGCTGGCGGCGTGCTTAACACATGCAAGTCG